>MEYP01000001.1:0-2341 GCA_001775835.1 Candidatus Azambacteria bacterium RIFCSPHIGHO2_02_FULL_52_12
CGCCACGCCGCATGCTGTCAGAATGCCCGTGATCAGTGGTGTTTTGGTCCTTGGCGCGATCAATGCGCTTTGTGTATTTTTTGATAAGATTTTTTCAACCATACGATCCCGCTTTTTTTAATGCCAGAAAACAAGCCTAAAAAATTAATACTCTTCAAAGAAAGTCCGCAGTAAGGCGATTTCATGCCTTGATTATATCACACCCGTCATTCGTTGTCAGTGGCGGAATAAAAATGGTATGATACACAGTAATGACACAACAGAGAAAAACGATTTTGTTGCTCGCGGCGTTCAGCCTTCTGTTCTTTGCGAGCGCCGCACAAGCCGCAACGACCACCGGCGTCTACACCTCCCCCGTCAAAGACTTCACCACCGCGGTGAATCTCGAAACCATCAGTTGGGTCGCCACCACGCCCCCCTCAACGTCCGTGGCCATACGGGCGCGGGTTTGTGTCGATGCCACGTGTTCCACCAATCCTGCTTGGTCAACTGTGCCCAACAGCGGGGATTCCTTGCCGTCTTCTTTCAACAACAACCGCTATTTCCAGTATGAGATCACCCTTTCCTCCACCGACGACTATGCCGCGCCGACCGTGACGGAGGTGAGCGTGGGATTGGGCGGCTTAATAGGCGTACTCACTTCTTCGGCGTTTGATACTGTCAATGCGACGAATACTATAGGAAGCGTGAACTGGACGGCATCCGGCATATCAGCCAGCGAAACAGTGAAGCTCCGGATACGAACGGCTCCTGACGACGGGGGCGTTCCGGGTTTATGGAGCGGCTGGTGCGGACCGGCAAATTGCTCGGGAAGCGACTACTTTTCCTCCGGCCAAGCCATCACTAACCCCGCGCTCCAAAGTGGCGCCAACGACCAGTGGATCCAGTACGAGGCAACGCTGGAATCGGGAGGCGCTCTAAGCCCTATGCTCACGGAGGTGACGATCGGGCACAGCGAGGCAAATTATGATTTTACGCTTTCATATAGTCCATTGTTGATGGAAGTGGTGGCAAACCAATCGGCGCGGGTCGGGTCGGTGATGGTAAATCCGGGTACGGTTGTCGGGGTGGATCGCGACGCCATCATTTCTGACTCGACGAATTTTACTTCCACACAGGCAGGCATCTCATTTTCTCCTGCTTCTTGTTTGCCAAACTCGGGACCGTGCACGGTGGACGTGTATGCGCAAATCGGGACGGCGGGATCGTATACTATGGTTATTCAGGGAAATAATGCCTCGGGCAGTTATCCCAATGGCATCACGCACACAATATCGTTCACCCTGGACGTCATTCCACCCATCACATACGATTTAAGCTTAAGCTCAAGCTCTGACACTATCATTAAAGGACTTGATACGACGCAGAGCATTTTGACAATCACCCACAATTCCGGGGCGGATGAATTTGTTTCCATTACTTCAAGCGGTGTGCCTGCAGGCGTGACAGTGAGCTTTAGCCTTGCTCCCACGGGATGCTCGCCCTATCCTTCTACCTGTTCAATTACGATAGCATTCAGCGCGACCAGCACAACGACGTCCGGTGTTTATCCCATCGTTTTTTCCGGCGTATCCTCTATTTCAGGAACGACTCCTGTGGCGCCGGTTACGTTCACGCTTGGCGTTTCCGAGTTGTTTGATTTTGCGATGGCATACGGACCGCCCAACGCGCCCTGCACGCAAAGTTCTTCGTGTTCCGTTGAGCAGGGCCAGTCTATCACTGTAACGGCTGATCTGACTTCGGTGACGACAATCGGCGAACAGGTGACGCTTACCGCCGAGGGGCTCCCGTGGACTCCCGCAATCGCGACGGGAACGTCGTGTACGCCTTCGTCCGGCGCGCCGTGCTCGGTCCAGGTTGTCATTTCGCCTCCTTTGAGCGTCGCGCAGAATAATTATACGATAAGTCTGGTGGGGAGATCCGCGACAAAAGCGAAGAGTTTGACGTATGCGCTCACGGTCACGGAAGGGTTCCAATATTCACTTGTGTTGAATTCTTCGGGTGGAACGGTGGTGCGGAATGGGGCTTCGGCAAGCGTGCTGGTAGACGTTATCTTCCGCGCCGGATTAACTTCAAAGCCCGTGACGCTGACGGTGAGCGGCATGAATGGTTTCGGGACGAGCGGCGTTAGTACGAGCTATCTCCCCGATCCGCCGGGCGCCACCTGCACGCCCAACTGCCAGATACAGGTCGTGTTTTCCGCCCCTTCGTCGTCGGTGCTCGGCACCTATGACTTGACCATTCAAGGAAGCGGGAACGGTACTGATGTCACGTCTCCCCCGGCCATGTATCAGTTGAAAGTGGTTGACCCGTTTGACTTTGCGTTCGCGCTGTCGCTTTC
>MEYP01000001.1:2355-7658 GCA_001775835.1 Candidatus Azambacteria bacterium RIFCSPHIGHO2_02_FULL_52_12
TCCCACTCCTTCAACGGGGACGCTCGCGGTCAGTTTCAGCCCCACTTGCGGACCCGGAGGATGCATTGTTGGTTTGAATTCCACAACGCCGACGTGTCTTAGCGACATCAATATTACCTATCCTGCAGTCATAAACGGCAAGCCCTGTCTGGCGAGCACGGTTACGTTTACGCCCTCCACGAGTCCGGCTCTGACTTCGGGCAATTACACGGTCACCCTCATTGCGACCTGCTCCAGTCCAACATGCGCCGTCATTCGCACGGCGACGTTTTATCTGACCGTGGGCACGAATTTGAATTTCACCGTTACTGCGTCGCCCGCGTCTGAGCGCGTTTCGACCTTGCCCGGGTCGACAGGTCCTGTTGCGCTCACCGCTACGCTGAATGCTCCCGCCCAGCCGTCAACCAGCGACATTGTGTTCTCGCTCGATACAGGATATGTCTTGCCTGCGGGGGTGACGGTATGTGAAGAAGGCGCGTCGTGCAGCGCCGGCCTGACCTCCGCGTCGTCATGCACGCTTGGCGCAACGGTCGGATCGACCTGCAGCGCTCCCCCCATCACGTTCAGCGTTGCCGCCACCGCTTCTCCAGGATCATATAACATCCCCATCATCGGCACGAGCGGTCTGGCCAAAAGCATCCCTGCCTTGTATCTTTTGAAAGTGGGGACGTTCACGCTCACCGCCTATACTTCTTCGAATTTGTACACCGACCCGCACCAGCGTCCGGTGGTGAATTTCACGTGGGATCCCCTTTCTCCGTTTGCGGGGAAAAGCGCCACATTCAATGCTATTGACCCCGCCGCTTCCGTCAGGCCATCGGCCGCTTTTCCTAATGATCCGCCGGCCCCTGGAGGGGAATCAAAAGTATATGTTGCCGGCGTTTCTTCGGGCACCAATGCCGATCAGGTTTTGAATGCGGCCAATGCAACGCTTTTATGGAATTTCGGATGTGCCTCATGTACCCCCGTCACGTCCACTCAACTGAATTCTCCCGTTTCATTTAATACGTCCGGCAGATTTTCTCCTCGTTTGAGCGTGACTGATAACGCTGGCAATGTGTGTTATTCGATTACCGGTAGCGACGCCACCGCCGATAATCCATGCTATTGTCCTCTGCAATTGTCGGCGGACAGCATGATTGTTTCCAAGCCACCGCCGACGTTCCGAGAGATAAAACCATAGATTGGCTGCAAGCTCATGAAACTACCCAATTTCTCAAAATTCTCCAATCTCTTCAAGCCAAAAAGCTATCTGGGCGTCGATATCGGCACGTCGTCTTTGAAGATCGTCCAATTAAGCAAACAGCGCGAAACGTTTCGGCTGGATAACTATGGGGAAGTCAAGTTTTTCGAAGAGAACGTTCCCATGGAAGTGCATCAGCAAAGCTCGCTGAAGATACCTGACGAAGAGATAGCGGAGCTCTTAAAAAAGATCATGGCGGAAACGAAAACGACTGCGACGCAGGCGGCATTTTCCTTGCCGGTGTTTTCGGCGTTCTCCACGATCATTGAAATGCCGAAATTGCCGCAGGACGAGATGGAAAAAGCGATCCAGTTCGAAGCGCGGCAATATGTGCCCATTCCCATCAGCGAGGTGTCGCTGGGGTTCGTGGTCATGGGAGAAGAACAAAAAATAAACCAACAGACTGCGGGCGCCGCCGCGCCCGTACCGAGCGGCACGTTCGGGCGGGCCGCGCTTCCGCAAAATGCGGAATCCAAGCGCAAAAAGAACGTGGAGGTGCTTTTGGTCGCGGTACCCAACGAGATCAAGAACAAATACGTGCATATCGCGCAACTGTCGGGGCTTGAACTTGTCGCCATCGAGATGGAAACGTTCCCGCTTGCCCGCGCCTTGCTGAAGGGCGCGCACGAGACGACGCTGGTGGTGGACATCGGCGCGCGCTCAACGGATATCTGCATCGTGGACAACGGCTTTGTGCGCATTTCCCACAATTTCGAATTTTCCGGCGTGGACATCACCAAAGCATACGGCGAATTCACGCACACGGATTTCGCGGAAGCGGAGAAGAGAAAGATCGTGACGGGCCTCGATCTTACGCCCGGCCAGCTTGACGGGGCGAAAAACCTGCTCTCCATCGTCGACAACATCATCAACGAATGCGAGCGCATCATGAGTTCGTATTTCAACAAGACGGGGCGCGTGGTGGGGCATGTGGTGCTTTCGGGCGGGGTTTCCAAAATGCCCGGTTTTTTGGAGCGATTCGGAGAAAAACTGCCCGCCGGAGGCGAGGCTCGCAATGGGCGGCTGATCGACGTATCTCTTGGCGATCCGTTCGAAGGGCTTATCTACCCCCCCGAGCTTGGTAAAACGCTCAAGGATATCGGCCCTTCGTTTGCCGTTGCCGTGGGGCTGGCGATGCGGAGGTAGCTTTTAGCTTCGTTAGCTTTCAGCTTTTAGAGTAAAATCCCTGAAAGCTGGCAAGCTATTTTTAGATTTGAGTTAAATAATGTATAATGGATTGTATAAGCTAACAAGCTAATGAAGCTGAAAGCTAAAAGCTGATTGCATGCCTGACATATCCCTCCTCCAACGTGAATATGATGTCGCGCGGGAAGAAAGCAAAACGCCCGGCGCGGCATTCACCGCCTCGCTCGTTGTGCTGCTGGTCAGCGTCGGCGCGTATATCGGGCTCGTCGCGTATGAATCGCTTTTAGAAAAGCGCATTGAAACCGCGACCCAGCTCACCGGCCAGCTTAAAGTGGGGGATGCGTACAAAAACGCGACCCAGCTCACCGCGACCAGCCGCAAAGTGAAGACGCTCAAGACCTTGCGGGAGTCGCATACGAACTTGAGCCAGCTGCTCTCGAGCGTCGAGCGGGCGACCCATCCTTCGGCCTTTTTTAACTCGGGAGACCTCGACGCGCAAAAACAGAGCGCGGAGTTAAAGGGCGGCACTCTGCCGACTGCCGCGATGCTGGTCAGGCAAATGGATATCTATCGTGCGAGCAAAGACATCGCCGATTTTATGGTTGACAATATTGGATACGGAGAAAAACATTTGATGCGTTTTGACGCGACAATACATTTTAAATAGCTTCCAGCTTCATAAGCTTTCAGAGAATTTCCTAAAAGCTAACGAAGCTAAAAGCTGAAACCTAATTCATGGACAGAAGATATATCGGCGCGGGACTGTTTGTGGTGACGGCAGTCATACTCTGCATTGTTTTGGTGTACCCGAAATACCAGCAGGCGAGCGCGGCAAGTAAAATCGCCGCCGAAAAGGAAAACGAATTCAAAACGCAAAGCGAGCTTATCACCGCGGTAAACAAGGCGTATGAGAGGTATAAAAAGATCGATAAGGAACTTTCCATCATGCAGGACCTTTTGCCCGTGCCGGACGACCAGAGTGTCGCAAAGCTTTTCATAGAATTCGAGGACTTAAGCTCTCAAAGTGGTCTCTCGATACAGTCACTGAGCTTTGGCGGCGGCGCTCCGGTGGCCGAAAAAGACGCGGGAAAAAGTGAAAAGAACGAAAAAGGATACAATAGTATCAACGCGAGCATTTCAGCCGCGGGTCGCTACGAAGACGTGAAAAAATTCGCCGATGCGGTCAGGTTCAATAAGCACCTCATGGATATCGTATCCGTCAATGTGGCAGAAGGGTCCGCGGCGGTCGAATCGGCGCCGGCGGCATTGCCATCGCCATCGGGTGGTACGGCGGATGAAAACACTGATATATTTTCTTTCGAGTTTTCCATTAACGCGTATTACCAATAAATCGTGAAACATGTAACATGAAACGTGAAACAAAAAATTCAAAATGCTTCAAGTTTCATGCTTCAAGTTTCATGCTTCAAGTTTCATGAGATTCCTTCCCCAAAATCCAAAAACAAAGAACCTGGCGCTCATACTCATCGCGGGCGGGTTTCTTTTGTTCGCGTTCGGGTTTTTCTACATCACGTATTTCGCGCCGGCTTCCCCGTCGGAGGGGGCAACGGAGCTCTCGGGGACGACGCAAAAAGCGATATCGGAGCAAGCGGTGAAAAAATTGGATGACGACATAACGGATATTACGAACGAACTGGGCAACGATTTTTATAAGCGCCTCGTTCCCCATCCCTTGAAAAAAGATGCCGCCGTTGCCGGCCGCAATAATCCGTTCCTTAAATAGCTCATGCAAACAACTCTTATCGATATCCTTCTCGCGGACGGAAAGATCTCAAGCGCCGACGCCGACGCATTCAAGAGCGAACTGCGCACCAAGCGCATCACCGAAGAGGACTCTTTGCTTTCCAAGTTTCCCGAGGAAACGGTATTTGAGGCGAAAAGCAAATTTTACGGCGTTCCGCGCAAAAGCTTCGATGAAGATTACCAGATTCCGCCCGACGCGCTGACGCAGATCCCCGAAGACGCGGCCAAGATGTACAAGTTCATACCGCTTGCCCGCGTCGACCAAGACACCATCGAGGTGGGCGTGGTGAATCCGCAGGACGTGAAGATCCTCGACGCGCTGAAATTCATTTTGACGAGCAAGAACCTCAACGCATCCATCTTCCTCATCACCAACAAGCAGTTCGAATTTCTCTTCGGGCAGTATTCCAGCTTGCATGGCGAGGTGAAGGAAGCCCTGCAGGACGTGGAAGAGGAGATCGCCGATATCGATACGCTGGTGGGGAAGAAGTATCTGGCGGACGACGTCGCCGCGGACGCGCCGGTGGCCAAGGTCATTTCCGTCATCTTCAAGCACGCGTTCGAAGGCAGGGCGTCGGACGTGCACGTCGAGCCGTTGGACAAGAACACCCGCGTGCGGTTCCGCGTGGACGGCATTTTGCACACCAGCCTGCTTTTGCCCAAGGCCATCCACGCCGCCATCGTTTCCCGCATCAAGATCATCACGAACCTGAAAATAGACGAATCGCGCGTTCCGCAGGACGGCCGGTTCCGCACCAAGATCTCGGGCAGCGTCATCGACTTCCGGGTGTCGTCGTTCCCCACTATCAACGGCGAGAAGATCGTGATGCGCCTTCTGGACCCCTACGCGGGCGTCAAGCCGCTCCCGGACCTTGGGTTCGTGGGGCAGGGGCTTGAGGCGATCCAGTGGGCCATCGAGCGGCCTTACGGCATGATCCTGATGACCGGGCCTACGGGGTCGGGAAAATCTACGACGCTCCAGTCGCTGTTGGGCGCGGTCAACCGGGAGGGAATCAACCTGGTGTCGCTGGAAGACCCGGTGGAGTATAATATCGAAGGGGTCAACCAATCGCAGGTGCGGCCCGATCTGGGGTATACGTTCGCGGTCGGTCTCCGCAGCATCTTGCGCCAGGATCCCGATATCGTCATG
>MEYP01000001.1:7731-43431 GCA_001775835.1 Candidatus Azambacteria bacterium RIFCSPHIGHO2_02_FULL_52_12
GTGGAGTCGTATCTCGTGCCGCCGGCCGTCCTTTTGGCCGCCGCCCAGCGCCTCGTGCGCAAGCTCTGCAACGAGTGCAAAGAAAAAAAACCGGCGGAAGGGAGGGCTTTGGAGATCATTAGAGAGACCGTCGCCCAAATGCCGGAAAAGACCCGCGCAAATGTGCAAAGCAAAGAATACTTCATTTGGGAAGCTCCCGGCTGCGGCAAATGCATGCACAAAGGCACGAAGGGCCGCATGGTCATCTTTGAAGCGATGAAGATGACACAAGAACTCAAAAAGATAGTCATTGAAGGGTTCACGGAAGAAAAGATCGTCAACGAAGCGACGCGCCAAGGCATGGTTACCATGAAGCAGGACGGCGTCATAAAAGTATTAGAGGGACTGGTGTCTTTGGAAGAAGTTTTACAATCGACCATTTAACATATATAATAATAAATAAGTTCATAAAGTTAAAAGTTTATAAAGTGGGGAATTCCACTTTTGACTTTATGAACTTTATAAACTGTATAACTCTATGAAAAGCATTCTCATTGTGGAAGACGATTCTTTTTTGTCCGACATGTATCAGACAAAGTTTTTGTCGGCGGGCTACGATGTGCGCGTCGCAGACGACGGCGAACAGTGCCTCCAAGCGCTGAAAGACGGCTTCAGGCCCGATGTCATGCTGCTTGACGTCGTGATGCCGCGCATGGACGGCATCGAATTGCTCGCCGCCGTCAAAAAAGACGATAATTTCAAAAATATCCCGGTGATCCTCCTGACCAATCTGGGACAGGAGAGCGACATCAAGCGCGGCATGGAGATGGGCGCCGTGGATTATCTGGTGAAGGCGCACTTCACGCCTTCGGAAGTCGCGCGGAAAGTGGAAGAAATAATGAAGACGAGGGGTTAGCTTCATTAGCTTTCAGCTTTTAGAGCGACCCCCTAAAAGCTAACGAAGCTGAAAGCTAAAACCTGATTTTATGGATATCAAACAAGAATTGGAAGAATTGCTGGGCATGGTGCTTGCGCGGGGAGCGTCCGACCTTCATATTTCCGTCGGCCGCAGACCGACCCTGCGCATCGATGGCGTGCTCGTTCAGGTCGAATCGAAAGACATCATCGACGAAAACTACGCGAAACAGTTCACGATGGAGATCTTGCGGGATGAGCAGCGCGAGCGTTTTCTACAGGACAAGGAGCTCGATTTTTCATATGGTTTCGCCGACATCGCCCGGTTCCGCGTGAACGTGTTCATGCAGAAAGGGAATTTCGCCGCGGCGATGCGCCTGATCCCCACGGAAATCCGCACGCTGGATGACCTGAACCATCCGCAGGTGATCCACGCCATGATCCGGGGCTCGCAGGGATTTTTTCTCGTGGTCGGCCCTTCAGGGCAGGGCAAATCAACGACGCTTGCCGCCATGGTCGACGAGATCAACCACAACCGCGCGTGCCACATCATCACCATCGAAGACCCCATCGAATACCTGTTCAAGAACGACAAGGCGATCGTGGACCAGCGGGAAGTGGGCCAGGATACCAAGAATTTCAACGTCGCTCTGCGCTCGGTCTTGCGCCAGGACCCCGACGTCATCATGGTGGGCGAAATGCGCGATCCGGAAACGATATCGGCGGCCATCACGGCGGCTGAAACGGGGCACTTGGTGTTCTCCACGCTCCACACCAACAACGCGTCGCAGACCATAGACCGCATCATCGACTCGTTCCCTCCCTCCCAGCAGAATCAGATCCGCACCCAGCTGGCGAGCACCCTGCTTGGCGTGCTGTCCAAGCGCCTCATTCCCCGCGTGAACGGCGGGCGCGTCGCCGCGTTCGAATTGCTCATCGCCAACGCGGCGGTGAAAAATCTCATCCGGGAGAATAAAACGCACCAGATAGACCTGGTCATCGAGACGTCCGCCGAAGAAGGCATGATATCGCTCAATCGTTCGCTCGCGCATCTGGTCAAAAGCGGCGACATCACCTACGAAGACGCGATCATCCATTCGCTCAACCCGTCCGAATTGAAGATATTGGCGTCACGATAAGAAGCTAGAATCTAGAAAATAGAATCTAGAATCAAGAACTGCATGAAACCCATACGCGCGCATTCTACTTTCTAGCTTCTACCCCATGAAATTCACCTATCACGTTCGCACCAAGCAAGGCGAGACCAAAAGCGGAGTTTTGGAGGCTCCCAGCAAAGAAATCGCTATCGAAGCGCTTTTGCGGAACAATTTTTTTATCATAGCCGTCGAAGAGTCCAAAGATCTTCCCACGCTTTCAGCGACCATCGCGCGGTTTCGCGGGGTTCCCGGCAAAGAAGTCGTCATCTTCTCCCGCCAGATATCGACCCTGTTTCAGGCGAAAGTGCCTCTTATCGGAGCGCTCAAGACCATGATGGAGCAGACCGAGAACCAGATGTTCAAGGACGCGCTGTTCGATATCATGAAAAATGTCGATTCGGGCATGGTGCTTTCCAAGGCGCTGGGTTTGCATCGGAGGATATTTTCCGAGTTTTACGTTAACATGGTGCATTCAGGAGAGGTCTCGGGGAAGCTTGAAGAAGTATTCACGTATCTTGCAGACGGGCTTGAACGGGAATATTATCTGGCAAGCAAAATAAAGGGGGCGATGACCTATCCGGCATTCATTATCGCGGCATTCGGCATCGTCGCGTTTCTGATGATGGTTTTTGTCGTGCCCAATCTGACGTCCATTCTGAAAGAGACCGGCGCCGAGCTCCCGCTCCTTACCAGAGTGGTCGTCGCCATCTCGGACGTGTTCGTCACGTACTGGTGGCTGATCCTTATCGCGGTGTTTTCTTCCCTTGGCGGTGCGTGGTATTATATCCATACCACGAGCGGCAGTGAAGTGTGGGACAGAGTACAGCTCCGCATTCCCATTTTCGGCAAACTGCTTCGGAAATATTATATCGCGCGCTTTGCCGACAGCTTGAGCGTGCTCATTCAGGGAGGGCTTCCCATCGTGCAAGCGCTTGAAGTCACTGCGCAAGTGGTGAGCAACACGGTGTATAAAGAAATTTTGATGGACACCATCGAGCAGGTCAAAAAGGGCAATACGATAAGCTCGGTGCTCAAGACGAAAAAAGAGATTCCCGTCATGGTGTCCCAGATGGTGTATGTGGGAGAGGAATCGGGCAAATTGGACGGCACGCTCAAAACAGCGGCCGGTTTCTACCAGAAAGAAGTCGATACCGCCATGGACAGCATCGTCACGATCATCGAGCCCGTGCTCATTCTCCTGCTTGGCGCGGGGGTCGGAGTTCTTGTGGTCGCCATTTTGATGCCCATGTATGATTTGGCGCAGAACTTCTAATAGTCTATAAAGTCAAAAGTCCATAAAGTCTATAAAGCGGGGAGAATTCTACTTTCGACTCATTTTATGAAATTCACTAATCTCATTCTTGTCATCCTTATCATCCTTGCGCTTGCCGCATTCGGATTTTTTGGGTGGCAAGCGCGGCAATCGCAAACAGCACCAGCCGGACCGGGCGCGGGCGTGAAAACGGAAAAATTCACCCCCATTCCCGTCGTGAACAGGGGCAAGGCGTCAGAAGAACAGGACGCCGCTTTGGAGGCGGATGTGCGCACAGTCAATGACGCGGTGCGTGCCTACGCCAAAGACCACGCGGGGAAGTATCCTGAATCCGACGTCAGAAACCCGTGTTCGGGCGTGCATGCGTGCTTGAAAAGCGTCAACATAAACACCGTTAAAAAGGTCTATCTTGATCCTATCCCGCAGATGGCGCCGGGGAACGCTGATTATCACTACCAAGCGGACAATGTGAAAAAGACGTACTGCGTCGCGGCTCCTGTGGCGCTTGAGACGGCAAGCACCATGCTTTTTGAGTGCACGCAAACGGCGTGCGGGAGAGTGCCGTTTGCCGAAAGATGTTCGCAGTAGCTCGAATCTTAGGTTTCATGTTACAAGTTTCACGTTTCAGGACACTGTGGATAATGTTTTGCTTGTTTGTTGTTTGTCTATAGCGTATAATGGTGCTAGGTAAGAAAAGGTCGAGGGTATGTTTCATAAACCTTACAAGCTTGGGGCTTATGAGACCTCTACGATTAACAGCTTGTTATCTCATGAAATTATGAATACACAATTAAAAAAAGGTTTTACGCTTATTGAGCTTCTGGTGGTCATCGCCATCATCGGCATCTTGTCTTCGGTGGTCATCGTTTCGTTGAACAACGCCCGTTCAAAGGCGAGAGACTCATCCCGCAAATCGAACGCGCAGGCAATGGCGACGGGGATTGCGTTATATGCATCCGAACAGATCGGTGAAATAGCGGCAAATGAAGTCGCTGCAGCAGGTCCCTCGGGTTGGAGTCAGGATGCCACGGGAGGCACTGCCGTCTTAAATAATGGTCTTGGGGCGCCAGACATTACCTATGGAACTCCCGCGCTCAGCACATTCTTGAGGGCGCTCCCCGTCGACTCGGCAAATACCTACAATTATGGCAATGCGGGTCTCAACGCGACATATTGTTTGGGAGCGGCGCTTGAAAACGCCGACGCGGTTACGACCGGCACGAGTTTCCTCTGCAAGAGCGGCGGATGCGGTCCGAATGTCCCCGCGACCGACTCGAACAAAGCGACGCAAGCAACTGCGTGGGCTGTGGCTGATTGCACGGAAGCATAATATTTTTCCTGTCTGACTGTACTCGAATATCGGACTTCCAGAAATGGAAGTCCGATGCGTTTTAGGGCATTATTTCAAATTGTACGTCTAGCGAGCTATAGCAATGCTGATGTACAATGTTCAGAGAGGTGATTTGTTTGTACGCGTTGTTATACACGGGGTGTGATATACTGTATGTATGACAGTTTTTTTTATTTTCATCTTCGGGCTTCTCATCGGCAGTTTTCTGAACGCGGTCGTCTATCGTCTGGAGGTCGGCGGATCTATCGTCACCCAGCGCTCGCGGTGCCCCCGGTGTTTGCATGTGTTGTCGTGGTGCGAGCTTATTCCGGTTGTCAGTTTTGCCGTCCAGCGGCGTAAGTGTCGCGCGTGCAAACAGCCCATATCTTGGCAGTACCCGGTCGTGGAGCTTGCCGCGGGTACGCTGTTTTCCTGGCTCTTTTTTTTGTTTCCCGACGCGCACCCGGCTTATTTTCTCTATTTATTTTTTACCGCGAGCGGACTTTTGGTCATCTTCATTTTTGACCTGAAACATTATATAATACCCAACAGGGTCCTGTATCCGCTGACCGCCGCCGCGTTGGCGTACGCTCTTTTTACCAACGGGTTTTCACGGGAATTCGGCTATCACGCGCTCGCGGCATTTCTGGCTTCAGGGTTTTTCCTGCTGTTGTATCTGGTATCTGAAGGAACATGGATCGGCTTCGGGGACGTGAAGTTCGCTGTTTTCATGGGATTTTTCCTGGAACCATGGCTGACGCTGGTCGCCCTTTTCATCGCTTATTTTGTCGGGGCGCTCGTCAGCAGTGTCGTTCTGCTTTTAAAGAGAAGGGGACTCCAGAGCGAAATCCCATTCGGGCCGTTTCTCGTGCTAGGGACGCTCGCCAGCTTCGCGTATGGTAGCGAGCTCATCAACTGGTATCTGCATATTAATATTTTGTTGCTGTAAATCGTACACGTTATGAAACATGAAACCTGTAACATGAAACATAAGATTCGGGCTTTGAGACGCTTGTTTTATGCTTCATGTTTCACGTTTCATGAGAAAGGTTTTACGCTGATTGAGATTCTCATATCCATCGCCATCATCGGCACCCTGTCTTCTGTGGTTATGGTCAATATAGGGTTCGGGAACCGCCAGCAAAATCTTCTCCGCGCCGCCCAACTGCTCGCGCTTGACATCCGCCGGGCGCAGAACCTTTCGCTGGCGCCCACCGATTCCCCAACGTGTGTTTACGGGTTGAACATAAACTCCGCAACCGGCTATTTTGTATATTTTGACAGAGATCAAACTTGCGCCAATGGACATCGATATGTCGCGGGCAGTCCCTCGATTGCCATCATTGACAATCCCGGCATCACCCTTAAAAACAGCATTACCATAGATGCTCCCTTCAATCAGGACATCGCGTTTGAAGCGCCCGAGCCGATCACCTATATCAATGGAGCAAAAGACAGCGCGGGATTTACCATAACTCTGCGCTCTCCCGATAACACAACCAAGACGGTGACGGTTAACCGATTCGGGCAAGTGGAAATAAACTAGCTTTCAGCTTCATTAGCTTTTAGCTTATAGGAATGCAAAACAAAATACAAAAATCAAGAATTTCTCTAAAAGCTAATGAAGCTAACAAGCTGAAAGCTAGTAAGGGTTTCACCCTCTTGGAGAGCCTGATCGCCATCGCCGTCTTCACCGTCGGCATTTCAACGGCCATGACGGTCATCTCCACGTCGCTCTCCGTCGGCACGCGCACCAGAGACAAGATCGTCGCGTCGTATCTTGCGCAGGAAGGCATCGAAGTGGTGCGGAGCATCCGCGACAACAACTGGATTGACGGAGATGCCTGGGACGCGGGCATTGCAAGCGGATGCGTCCAATGGGACAGTGCGGACGTTGATACAGGATGCTCCGCCGGTTCCGGTTTGATTTTTTATCCGTTAGCCACGCCGCCTGCGTATAGGGCAATCGCGGGCACAACCAAATTTTCGCGCAGCATTACCGTGCAATCCATATCGGCGGATCAGATACAGGTTACCTCGGCTGTCAATTGCGGGCTCAACTGCAGCGTGTCGCTATCGGAATACTTATATAATTGGAAGTAAGAATCATGAAACACGCAACATGAAACCTGAAACATATCATCAAAAACCTGAAGCAAAAAAGAAGCAACCCTTGTTTCATGTTTCATGTTTCATGTTTCATGAAAGAGGCTATTCCCTCATCGAGCTCTTGGTCGCCATCGGCATCTTTGCCACGGTGGTCGCCATCATGTCGGGCATGTTCATGACGTCCCTGCGGGGTCAGAAGAAGGCGGTTACCGTGCAGAACGTCGCGGATAACATACGGTACGCTATGGAAATCATGAGCAAGGAGATACGCATGGGAAGCAATTTTAATCCGATCGGCGCGACCGATCTGCAATTTAAATCCAACATGCCTAATCGCAATGGCGCGAACGTTGAATTCAGCTTGCAGGGCGGACGGATCATGTTCGATGATGACACTGGCGCTCTGCCCGCCGCGGACTCCATCACTTCGGCAAACGTGGCGGTCACCGCCTTGAATTTTTCCTTGTATCCGACGACCGGCACGCAAAAGAGAGTTCTGATAAGCATACAGGCGGCGTCCGCGGGAACGGCAAGCGACGCGGCAACATCGATTAACGTGCAGACCACCGTTGCGCCGCGTATCATCCAATGAAATCATGAAACACGCAACATGAAACCTGAAACATACCATCAAAAACCTCAAGCAAAAAAGAAACGACCCCTGTTTCATGCTTCATGTTTCACGTTTCATGAGAAAGGTATCGTCGTCTATCTCGCGCTCAGCACACTTTCCGTCGTGCTGGCGACGGCGTTGTTCGTGGCGGGTATTTTCGTGAAAGAATTCAAAATTTCGCGCGATGTGGTGAATTCTCTCAATGCCGTGTATGTCGCCGATTCTATCATGGAGCAGGCGCTGTATAACATACGTGTGCCGCCACTTCCCACGGCAACGATCGCGGGAACGACCGTGTGCGATTCCCTCGCGGTTCCTGCTGCGCTCGCGGTAGCGGGATGTTTTTATAGCGTTACGACCAACCCTGCTGTAGCAGTCGACATGACCGTTCCGTTATGTTCCAGCGCCAACGCAAACGTAGGAGCGGCAACCGATTGCACACAAATTATCGCCAAGGGCGCCTACGGCAATACCAATCGAGCGATTGAAATAGTCTTCGGGAATCTCTAAAGATCCGTTTTCCATGACAAAACACGAAGCGAAAGAACGCATCGAAAAGCTCAAGCGGGAAATCAACCATCATCGGTATCTGTACCATGTTCTGGACAGGTCCGAGATTTCCGACGCGGCGCTGGACTCGCTGAAACACGAGCTTGTCCTGCTTGAGCGGCAGTATCCCGAACTGGTTACGCCCGATTCGCCCACCCAGCGGGTGGGGGGCGTTCCGCTCGCGAAATTCAGCAAAGTTTCCCATGGAGTCCCCATGCTTTCACTGGAAGACGCGTTTTCAAAGACCGATATGAGCGAGTGGCGTGGGCGGATCCGCAAGGCGTATCCGGGCGGGGACTTCCGTTTCTTCGCGGAGCAGAAAATCGACGGTTTTGCGATCTCGCTGACATATGAAAACGGCGTATTCGTGCGCGGCTCCACGCGGGGAGACGGCTTGGTCGGGGAAGACGTGACGGCAAATCTCAAAACCATTGAATCCATTCCTTTGGCGCTTGAAATGGAGAATATAAGGGAGAAAACGCAAAAAGGAGGCTCAACCATGCGTGTTTCCAGGAAAAGCAAGGATATCCCGAAAAGCCTCATTTCAAGCGGCATATTGGAAATACGCGGCGAGGTATTCATGACGAAGAAAACATTTGAAAAAATAAACGAAGAGCGCAAAAAAGGCGGTAGCACGTTGTACGCCAACCCGCGCAACACCGCCGCCGGCTCCATCCGCCAGCTTGACCCTGCCGTTGCGGCATCGAGAAAACTGGAGTTTCTGGCGTACGCTTTAGTGACGGATGTCGGGCAGGCAAGCCATGGCCGGGAGCATGAGCTCTTAGAGGCGCTGGGATTTAAAACGGACAAAACGGCGCGGGAATGCGCCGATCTTGACGAGGTATTTTCGTTTTATAATGAGATCGGGAACCGGCGCGGGAAGCTCGAGCATCAGATAGACGGCATCGTGGTGAGCGTGAATGATAATGCGACCTTTGAAAAACTGGGCGTAGCGGGCAAAGCTCCCCGGGGAGCCATTGCGTTCAAGTTTCCGGCTGAAGAAGCGACGACCCGCGTGAACGATATCGTCGTACAGGTTGGGCGCACGGGCGCGCTGACACCCGTGGCGCATCTGGAGCCCGTTCCCATCGGCGGCACCATCGTCTCGCACGCGTCACTGCACAATCAGGACGAGATAGGGCGGCTGGGCCTGAAAATCGGCGACACGGTCGTCGTCAAGCGCGCGGGAGACGTCATTCCCAAAGTGGTGAGCGTGCTCACAAATCTGCGCACGGGCAAAGAAAGGGCATTTCGCATGCCCGCGCGCTGTCCGGTGTGCAAAGAAGCGGTGCAGAGGGAAGAGGGGGAGGTGATCTCAAAATGCGTGAACAAAAAATGCCCCGCGAAAAACAAAGAAGCGCTCGCGCATTTCGTTTCCAGAAAGGCGTTCAACGTCATAGGGCTCGGGGACAAGATACTCAAGAAGCTTTCGGACGTCGGGCTTATTTCCGACGCGGCCGATATCTTCTTTCTGGAACATGGCGACCTGTCGCCGCTGGAACGGTTCGCCGAAAGATCGGCGGACAACCTGATCGCGTCCATCGCTTCGTCAAAAAAAATCGCGCTGGGCAAATTCCTGTACGCGCTCGGGATTCCTCATGTCGGCGAAGAAACGGCTCGGCTACTTGCCGAGCAAGTCAAAAGTCAAAAGTCAAAAGTCAAAAGTGATGAGGTTTTGAAAGTGTTTCAAAACTTTTCATTGGAAGCATTGCAAGAAATTCCCGGCATCGGTCCGACAGCTGCACAGAGCATTCACGGATATTTCCGCACGCCGCACACGGAAAAACTTTTGCAAAAACTGGCGGACGCTGGTATCATCATAGAAAGTCCGAAGCGCGGCGCAGTCGCGCAAACGCTTAAAGGCATGGGCTTCGTGCTGACGGGCGAACTTGCGTCCTTGACGCGGGATGAGGCAAAGGACAAGGTCAGGGAACGCGGCGGGGAGGTGCAAAGCGCGGTGTCGGCGAAAACGGCTTATGTCGTTTCAGGAGCGCACCCCGGTTCCAAGCATGAAAAGGCCAAGAAGCTTGGGGTAAGGATATTAAGCGAAGAGGAGTTTTTGAAATTACTAGATTCTACTTTCTAGATTCTAGCTTCTGACGTTATGGACATCAAAACCGTACAACATATCGCGAAATTGTCGTATCTCTCCGTGCCGGATGCGGAACTTGAACGTTTCGCAAAAGACCTTTCTGCTATCATCAGCTATGTGTCGGAGCTTGACGGGGCGGACACGAAAGGAACCCAGATCACCGCGCGCGAGGTTCAAACGCGCAACGTGATGCGCGAGGACGAATCGAAGGAAAAGGAAAGCGCGGAGGCTGCCGCAGAGCTGGTTGCCGCCGCGCCCGACAGCGAAGACGGCTATGTAAAGGTAAAGGCGATATTGTAATGGACATACTCAATCTCTCTATCAAAGAAATACACGATCAGCTTGTCTTGAAAAAGACATCGGCTGTCGAGGTCGCGGCATCTTTTATCGCACAGAGCAAAAAAACCGATGCGGACATCAAAGCGTACATCAGCTATGACTTTGACGCCATGCTCAAGCAGGCGCAGACCGTGGACGAAAAAATCGCGCGGGGCGATGAGACATCCCTGCTCGCCGGCATCCCGTGCGCCATCAAAGATAATATCCTCATTAAGGGTTTGAAGGCGACGGCGGGGTCAAAAATATTGGAGAACTATGTCGCTTCATACGACGCGCATGTCATCGAAAAGCTCAAAGCGCACGATGTGCTGTTCACCGGCAAAACGAACATGGACGAATTCGCGATGGGTTCGTCCACCGAGAATTCCGCGTTCTTTAAAACGAAAAACCCCGCGGACACGTCGCGCGTGCCCGGCGGGTCTTCGGGCGGTTCGGCGGCGGCGGTGGCGTCGCGATCTGCCGTGTTCGCGCTCGGGTCCGACACGGGCGGTTCCATCCGCCAACCCGCGTCTTTTTGCGGCGTGGTCGGTCTGAAGCCGACCTACGGCGCGGTATCGCGTTCCGGCGTCATGGCGATGGCGTCTTCGCTTGACCAGATCGGGCCGTTCGCCAAAACGGTGGAAGATGCCAAAATCGTCTTTGACGCCATCCGCGGCAAAGACCCG
Organism: Candidatus Azambacteria bacterium RIFCSPHIGHO2_02_FULL_52_12; assembly: GCA_001775835.1. Classification (GTDB taxonomy): domain Bacteria; phylum Patescibacteriota; class Minisyncoccia; order GWC2-36-17; family WO2-46-25; genus WO2-46-25. The sequence goes on from MEYP01000001.1 coordinate 18,753, forward strand.
AAAGACGCGACAAGCATGGAAACAAAAATTCGAAATTCGAAATTCGAAATTCGAAATTTAAGAATTGGCGTGCCGAAAGAATATTTCGGCGGGGGCATCGACAAGGGCGTGAAGGCGTCCGTTGAAGCGGCGATCGCGGACATGCAAAAGGCGGGCGCGAAGATCATCGACATCAGTTTGCCGCACACTAAATATGCCATTGCCGCGTACTACATCATCATGCCCGCCGAAGTGTCTTCTAATCTGGCGCGGTATGACGGCATCAAGTATGGGCATTCGGCGTATCATGACAACGCGCATGACACGCTGGAGACGGTGTATCGCAACTCCCGCTCGGCCGGGTTCGGCAAGGAAGTTCAGCGCCGCATCATGCTGGGGACGTATGTGCTGTCGGCGGGCTATTACGACGCGTATTACAAGAAAGCCCAGCAGGTGCGCACGCAGATCCGGGCCGATTTTGAAAAAGCGTTCAAACAGGTAGACGTGATAGCGACGCCCACGTGTCCCACCACCGCGTTTCGGTTCGGCGAGAAAACGACCGACCCGCTCGCGATGTATCTGGAAGACGTCTTCACCGTGCCAGTGAATCTTGCCGGATTGCCGGCGTTGTCCATGCCGTGCGCGCCGTCCAAAGGCTTGCCCGTCGGCCTCCAACTCATCGCGCCGTGGTTTGGCGAAGAAATATTATTTAGCGTTGGCGCGCAACTTGAACATGCCTCCGAGTAATCCTCTTGCTGGGTTTAACCCCCAATTCCAAGAAGCGCTTGACGCGAGTTCGGCGTACACGCAATCCGAAAGCATCATGGCCGCCGTGCTCATCATCAAGTTCATTTTCTTCGCTGTTTCTTTCTTTTTTCTTCTGCACGGCATCTACCTTGTTTACAAAATGGGCCTGGTGAACGAAAAGATGAGTTTTTACTCCGGCATGTTTTCAAGCAAAAAAGAATCAATGCGCAAAGACATGATCCTGCTTGAATGGGAGAAGATAAAAAACCGCATGGCAACGATGCGTGAATCGGAATACAAGTTTGCCATCATCGAAGCGGACAAGCTTTTCGACATTCTCCTGCAGAAGATGGATTACAAGGGGAAAGACATGAACGCGCGGCTTTCGCAGATAGATTCGGCGCAGCTTTCGAGCGTCCAAGGCGTGTGGGAATCGCACAAGGTGCGCAACATGCTCGCGCACGACCCGAACTATCAGATCAGCTTCACGGACGCCCAGCGCATCATTGTAAACTACGAACGCGCGTTCGCCGAACTCGGGATACTTGATTAATCTTCTTTTTTGTAGTAAAGTTATATTTGTTTTTAACTTTTATCGCGGGGTGGAGAAGTCTGGTATCTCGTTGGTCTCATAAGCCAAAGATCGCAGGTTCAAATCCTGCCCCCGCAACATGCAGAAAGGAGATGCCGCCGCTTGGCGGATTGCCGCCAGCATAGCTCAGTGGTAGAGCGAGCGTTTCATAAGCGCTAGGTCGCAGGTCCGATCCCTGCTGCTGGTACTTGAAAACGTGTCACCCGCGGGCCCGTGGTCTAGCCTGGTCTATGGCGCCTCCCTGTCACGGAGGAAATCGCCGGTTCAAATCCGGTCGGGCCCGCAGGCGACATGTTTGAAAGAATGCGAAGCGAGATTTGCCGACATTGTTCATTTCAAAAAAGGAGGTGGGGCATGGGCAGATTGCTTCCGTTTATTCTCATCGTTGTTTTCTGTGCGGTAGCGCATAAGTTTTTTCGCGTTGCGTTGCGCGTGAAGGACGGTCGACGGGCAACGAAAGAAGGCGGCGATGCTTGGCGGGCATTGTGGGAGTTCTTGAGTGAAAATCCTGACGTAAGAATCGATCATCCCCAAGCGCAGAGAATCCTTGAACGAAAGATCGCTGCCGAGGAGAAATGGCAGGAGACCCATCCGTACTGCGCAAGCGCTAATCACAAGAGCCACCTTGAGTTTTTGAAAAGTTTGCGCGCCGCATGATGTGGCGCGGGGCGGCCCAGAAATATCTGCGGGCCGCTTTTTGTTTTTGGTTGATTCAGTGTGAAAAATACGCTACTATTGACGCATGGGATCGCGCGTTGCTCTTATTCTGTCATTTCTGGCGTTTATCGTTTCAACCGCTTTTCTTTCGTTCTTTGTTTTTTCCGTTGACCCGCGGTATCTGAATTTCAGCGGATTCCTCGTGTTTTATCTGGCGCTTTTTATCGCGGCGTGGAGCGCGGCGTATATACTTGTGCGCTGGAGCATGCGCAACAGGCGCGGGAACGTCGCAGGGCTCGCGCGGCGGACGGCATTGGTCGCGCTGTGCGTCACAGGAGGGGTGCTGTTGAGCCAGTTGCGATGGCTTTCGGTATACGCGCTCTTTGTTTTAGTTGCCCTTGCAGGAGGCATAGAATATTATTATAGTAAAAAAAGGTAAGAAATAACCAGAATATGTCCGAAAAAAATCATTACATAGAAGTGCAATCTTCGGAAGAACAGAAGCTTCGAGAGATGCTTGCGCACAAAAATGATGCCGATTCAAAACGGCTTGTCCGTTTTCTTTCACTTCCCGATCTTTCGCGCGATCCTTCGAGCCCCCTGTCGGAGCTTGTTTCACGCATCAAAAAAATCGAGCGGTTTTCGCATTTCGACGAGATAAAGGCGCCGGAAATCGTCCGGGCTGATATCAGTTTTGATCTGTTCAATTTTTCCCCCGATCACCCCGCTCGAAAATCAACAGACACTTATTTTATCGATGAAGAGTATATCTTAAGAACGCATACCACGGTCATGTGGTATTACTATCTGCATGATGAGGCGATTAAAGAAAAGATCAGGAACAAAGAGTCTGTGGGGTCGCTTTCTTACGGCAAGGTATACCGTAAGGACGAGATAGACCGCAATCACATGAATGTTTTCCATCAGATAGACGGATGGTATCTCACGCCAAAATCAGAGAAGGTCATTACCGCTGATGATCTGAAAGAAGTATTGATTGAAATAGCTCATGCAGTTTTCGGGAACAATGTCGTCTATAGAATCAATCCCGACACTTTCCCTTATACCAACCCAAGTCTCGAAATGGAAGTGCAGATTGACGGGAGATGGGTCGAGGTTTTGGGGTCGGGCGTCGTGCAGGGAAACGTTCTTGAACGCCTTGGTGTTGACCCGGCCGTGTACAACGGATGGGCGTTCGGCTTCGGCCTTGAACGGCTTGCGATCATCAGCATGACGCTTCCCGATATCCGCCTGCTCTGGTCCGACGACCCGCGGATCAAAAAACAGCTGCGCCTGGGGAATGTTTATGTTCCCGTGAGCAAATATCCGCCGATTACGAGAGACATTTCGTTCGTGGTGTCGGACGATTTCATTCCCAATAATTATTTCGACCTGATACGGGATTTGGGCGGCGAACTGGTTGAGGAAGTGAAGCTTGTCGACAAGTATGAAAACCCCGAAAAATTCGGCGCCCGCAAAACAAGCTATACCTACCGCATCATCTATCGCAGCAACGACAGGACACTGCTTTCGGGCGAGGTGGATAGTATCCAGAAAAAAATATACGAGGAAACCGCGAAGCAATTTCACGCGGAGTTGAGATAATGAAAGGGTTAATCGCCTACTCTTTTGCGCTCGGGGAACATGAACCAAATCCATGTAATATGAGGCTTGCTTGCGCCGTTGATCGGATTGTCAAAGAAGAGAGAGAAAGGGGAGAGGAAGTAGTCGTTGTTGCCCAGTGGGAGATTGCCTTGGCGCTTTCCGTAGAACCGGATTTCGTTGTACACGAACATCGGCAAGGGGATATGTATCTTGACAGCGAGGAGATTACCTCGCAGGCAACTCCTTTGTTTTTACGCCATGGCATCACCAAGGTTATCCCGGTTGCGAATCCGTTTTTACATCTTTTCAAATGCAAGAAGCTTATTCGCCGGGCTGGGTTTGTATCTCTTTCCAGGCGCGTTGGATGGGTTGGATTTTATAAAAACTCCCTTCAGTGGTATACGCGCGGCCCCATTCGTCTTCTCGCGTATGCCGCGCTGCAGTTTTTATTCGGATATCACGGGAAGGTTATCAGAAAGCAGTCTTGACTTTCTCGTTTAATGTTGTAGTATGACTGCGCACTACTTTGAGTGCGATTTCCTGAACATTCACAATCAAACAGCGAGGTGAAAAATGCGGATAGGATTGATTGCCTATTCTTTTGCGCTTAGGGAAACAGAACCGAATCCATGTGATGTGAGACTTGCTCAAGCAGTCGAACGAATCGTGAAGGAAGAGGTGGAGAAGGGAAACGAGGTGATCGTTATTGCTCAGTGGGAAGTGGCGCTCGCACTTTCAATAGAGCCCGCCCTTGTGGTACGCGAGCATCGCCAGAAGGGCGCATATCTTGACAGCGAAGAGGTGACATCGCAAGCGATTCCTATTTTTGAGGGGTATAGGATTACCGAGGTCATTCCCGTCGCGAATCCATTTCTGCATCTTTTCAAATGCAGGAAACTGGTTCGCAGTGCGGGACTTACCCCTCTCCGAAGGCGCATAGGCTGGATCGGGTTCGATAAGGACTCCCTTCAGTGGTACACGCGCGGACCCGCTCATCTTCTCGTCTACACCGCGCTTCAAGTTTCAGTCGGGTATCGCGGAAAGCACATTGATGTTGACCGCAACAACAAACTAGCGAGGTGAGCGATGGATAATTCGGTTGCGGTTCCCCCTGATTGCATTGTCGGTGTCGAGCACGAAGCGAAGAGCGGTCCTTTTTGGGCCGGAAACGACCGATTGGGATTGGCGCTTCTAACGTGCTTGGACAAAAAGCCGCCGATCCCGCTTATTTTACAGCAAGGAATCGCCCGATACATAAACACGCCGATGGTCGAAAAAGCAAAGGTCATCGAGAAGCACCGGCAGGAAGGCGTTCCGCTTGACCTTGAAGAAGTCTGTTTTCAGGCGGCAAGGATCATAAAAGAAAAAAACTGGAAGACGTGTTTCGTGCTTGCGCACAAGAGCGATGTTGCGGCGTGCAAGCGGATTCTGCACGGGTATGGAGTTCTCGTGACAGGAGAGATTGTTGTCAATCCAAATGTTTGGTAGCAAGGGTCCCGTTGTGCTCGAAAATGAGCCGCGGGACCCTTCTTTTTTGTATGGACAAGCAGCTTATTTTTTGCTAAAATTGAGCTATATGGCAAAAGGTGAAAAGGAGCAGAAAACACAGAAAAATCCTCGCTATTCGGCGGAGGATATTTATGTATTGGAGGGGCTTGAACCGGTCAGAAAACGTCCCGGCATGTACATCGGCTCCACGGGCGTCGACGGCCTGCACCACCTGGTGTGGGAAATTTTTGACAACTCGCGCGACGAAGCGCTTGGCGGGTATGCGACCGAAATAGAAGTGGCGCTTCTGCCCGATAATGTGGTGCGTATTGCGGACGATGGGAGAGGCATTCCCGTGGACATACATCAAAAGACAAAAGTGTCCGCGCTTGAAACGGCGATGACGACGCTTCATGCCGGCGGGAAATTCGGCGGAGAGTCGTACAAGGTTTCCGGCGGCCTGCACGGTGTGGGCGCTTCGGTGGTGAACGCGCTGTCGTCGTGGCTCAAAGTGGAAGTGCATAAAGACGGCGGCAAATGGGTGCAGGAATACAAGCGGGGCGAACCGAAAGCGAAAGTGAAGAAAGTGGAAAGCTCGAAGCTTCATGGGACAATCACCACGTTCACGCCGGATCCGACTATTTTCTCCGACATCACGTTTGACTTTCAAAAGATCAAAGACCACCACCGCCAACAGGCGTATCTGGTGAAAAAATTACACATCAGAATCATTGATGCGCGGGAATATGCCGGGAAGATAGACGATTCCGTGTATTATCTCCGGGAGCTCGGCCTGCCGGTGCCGTCATATTCGTTTTATTTTGAAGGCGGCATCGCGTCGCTGGTGAAATATCTGAACAAGGATCAGGAAGCTCTGCACGATACGGTGTTTTACACGGAAAAAGAACGTGACAAGGTCGGGGTGGAGGTTGCTCTGCAATATGTGGCCGACATCACCACGAAAGAAATGAGTTTTGCCAATACCATCCCCACGGCAGAAGGCGGAACGCATCTGACCGGTTTTCGCGCGGCGCTGACCAGAGTGTTGAACGACTACGCGCGCAAGAACGGGCTTTTGAAAGACGCGGACGACAACCTGTCGGGAGAAGACGTGAGAGAGGGCATGACCGCCGTCATTTCCGTGAAAATCGTCGAGCCGCAATTTGAAGGGCAGACCAAGGGCAAGCTCGGCTCGCAGGAGGGGCGCACCGCGACGGAAGCGGTGGTGGGGGATTCGTTCTCCGATTTTCTGGAAGAGCACCCGCAGGACGCGCGCAAGATTCTGGAACGGTGCATCTTGTCGCAGAAAGCCCGCAAGGCGGCGAAAGCGGCCCGCGAAACGGTCCTGCGCAAAGGAATCCTTGACGGCCTGACCCTGCCCGGCAAGCTGGCCGACTGTTCTTCGCGCAAGGCGGAAGAATCGGAGCTGTATATTGTGGAAGGAGATTCCGCGGGCGGTAGTGCCAAGCAGGGCCGCGACCGCAGGTTTCAGGCGATCCTGCCGCTCAAAGGCAAGATATTGAATATCGAGCGGGCGCGTTTGGATCGTATCTTGTCCTCTTCGGAAATCCGCGCGCTCATCATCGCTCTTGGCACCGCCATCGCCGACGAATTCGATATCGCAAAACTGCGCTATCACCGCATCATCATCATGACCGATGCCGACGTGGACGGCTCGCATATCCGTACGCTTTTGCTGACCCTGTTTTACCGCTATTTCCCCGCGCTCATCGCCAAAGGCCATATCTACATCGCCCAGCCGCCCCTGTATAGAATTCAAATGGGAAAAAAGGTAGAATACGCGTATACGGACAAGACAAAAGAAGCTGTTCTTGCCCGCTGGAAGGCGGGCAAACAGGAAGTCGAAAGTCAAAAGTCAATCCGCCAGTCGGCGGACAAAAGTGCGAGTGAAGAGCCGGAAGAACCGGCAGAGGAGGACTTGTCCCCCGAAGCTTTAGCGAAGGGGGAGAAAGTCAAAGGAGTTTCCATCCAGCGCTACAAGGGTCTTGGCGAGATGAACGCCGAACAGTTGTGGGATACGACGATGAACCCGGAAAAGCGGATGATGATGCAAGTGACCATCGCGGACGCGCAGGAAGCGGACAAGATATTCGATATTTTGATGGGCGCCGAGGTGGGTCCCCGCAAGCGCTTCATCCAGACCCACGCCAAAGACGTTAAGAATTTGGATGTATAACATGCGAAAACTGTTTTCATTATTCGTCCTTGGATTTATGCTTACCGGCGTTTTTTCGTTTGCTTTTGGTTCGTATGCTCAAGGGTGCAACGGTGCGCCGGATTGTTTTGATTTGAGTACGGTCAATCCGCTTGGAACCAGTGAAGTTACCGTTATTGTTTGTAATGTCGCCCTGTTCCTCCAGGTAAAACTCATGCCGCCTATCGCGGTGCTCATGGTTTTGTGGGCGAGCTTTTTGTATCTGACGTCGGCGGGGAGTCCCGGCAACGTAACGTCGGCAAAACAGATACTGGTATACACCATCATCGGCGCGGGCATTCTCATCATCGCTCCCGCGCTGATAGCGCTGGTGATAGACATATTTGGCAAAAGCACGACAGTCACCACCGCCACGTCGACCTGTAGTACATTAGCGTCCGCTACGACACTCACCGCGGTATTCGCCAATCTCATCAATTGGTTCTCGTGGTTCCTGGCTCTCGCGTCGGTTGCGGCGGGGCTGTATTCCGGATTTTTGTACATGACATCAAGCGGCGACCCGCGCAAAGCTGTCATGGCAGGAAGCATATTGTTCTATGCGGTAATCGGGATAGCTGTTGCTATCTTGGCGTTCAGCATCCTCGCCCTTATCAAGGGGTTTATTGTGCCTTGACCCCACAGATAGCGTGCGCTATGTGTGGGGTTGACTTATCGTCCTTGGCGTAGTAATATGTTGGAAGTTGCCCATGCGGGGCTTTTTTAATATGAAGGGCTTTGTTCCTGCGAAGCGGGATAACAAAACCTTTACCGAAGCACATAAACGGCATTTATGTGCTCGGTGCTCAATGTGATGGTAAAATTTCCATCGCTATGAGCTCGTAGATTTTAATCACATTGGCATGAACACGCTTTCCCGATTCATGAACACGGCTATTACGTTCCTGCGCGAAGTGCGCACGGAGCTGAAAAAGACGAGCTTTCCTTCGCGGCAAGTTACGGTGCGCAACACGCTCATCGTCATCGCTTTTTCCATCGCGGTGGCGCTGTTTCTGGGGGGCCTGGACATGGCGTTTTCTTACGCATTAACCAAATTCGCGCTCTAACGCTCTCATCCTATGTCACGACAAGTCATGGAACAGGGGAGGAACTGGTACGCCATCCATACCTACGCGGGGTATGAGGATGCCGTGGCGCGCAATCTGGTTCAGCGCATCGAATCCATGGGCATGGAAGACAAGATATTCAGCGTGCTGGTTCCCAAAGAAAAGAAGATCAAGATAAAAAACGGCAAACGCCAGACGGTGGAAGAAAAGATCTACCCGGGCTATGTGCTGGTTGACATGACGGTGACGGACGACTCGTGGTACGTGGTGCGCAATACGCCGCGCGTGACGGGTTTTGTCGGTTCGGGCGTGACGCCGACGCCGCTTTCCCCCGAAGAAGTGAAGATGCTGCAGAAGCGCATGGGCGCGGACGAACCGAAATACAAGATCGACGTCGCCGAGGGCGATGCGGTGAAAGTGGTGGACGGCCCGTTCAAGGATTACGAAGGCAAGGTTGCCGAGGTGGACGAAGAGAAGGGCAAGGTGAAGGTTCTCGTGTCCTTGTTTGGCAGGGAAACGCCCGTGGAACTGGACTTTTTGCAGATGAAAAGAATTTAAGGGCTTTATCCCAAAATATGAGCTTTGTAGAAGCGAACTATTTTGGTGATAAAACCTTACCCGCCTAAATTTTTAGACAGGGAGAGGGGGGTGAAAAGATACATTATGAAAGAGCGAGCCACAAGACTTAGTTATTACAATTAAAAAATTTTGGCGGGTGCTCATACTTGTAGTGAAATGTACTTCGCTACGAGATGAGCTTGTAAATTTCAACAAGTATGGCAAAACCAATCAAAGCAGTCGTTAAATTGAATCTGAAAGCCGGTCTGGCAAATCCCGCGCCGCCGGTGGGCACCGCGCTGGGTCCGCACGGGCTGAACATCCAGCAGTTCTGTCTGCAGTACAACGAAAAGACGAAAGACCGCATGGGCGAGGTCATCCCGGCGGAAGTGACCGTTTTTGAAGACCGGACGTTCGAGTTCAAGCTCAAAACGCCGCCCGCATCCGAACTGATCAAGCAAGCGGCGAAAGTGGAAAAGGGCTCGGGCATTCCCCATAAAAACAAAGTCGGCAGCATCACCAAAGCGCAAACGCGCGAAATCGCCCAAAAGAAGATGGCGGATCTGAACGCGTACGACGTCGAGCAGGCCTCAAAGATCATCGAAGGAACTGCACGCTCCATGGGCGTAACCGTAAAATAACATATAACTTACGCAATGGGCGCATTTCATTGTTGCGCCGCACAAAATATCGCTCACCATACCGCATGTATGGCTCACACTATTTTGCTTGCGCGCCTCGAACTGCATCCCATTGCGTGAGTTATAAACTTTATGCGAGCTAACCCCTATCCCGGCGCATTTATCGTCATTGAAGGGATAGATGGCAGCGGAAAATCTCTCCAGGCCGATTTTATCGAGCAATGGCTTGTCGACATGCAAGGGAAAAAGGCGCGTGATGTTTTAAAGACGCATCAGCCTTCAAAGGGCGCGTTCGGCGCGCATATCAGGGATATTCTCGAAGGAAAGGAGCCGGCTCCGGAAGACCCGTTCGCATTCCAGGAGCTTTACATGAAAGACCGAAAAGAGCATATGCGGGATTTCATCGTTCCGCATCTTAAAAAAGGAGGCGTCGTCATCGCCGACCGTTTCTTTTTGAGCACCTTTGCGTACGGCATGGCTCACGGGGCTTCGTTTGAGGCGCTCAGGGATGCGCATGAACGCATCGTGGGAGACGATTGGATCATTCCCGACGTCACCTTTCTCATTGACATCAACCCCGCCGTAGCGTTGGTGCGGCTGAAGGCGAGAGCGGGAGGCAAGAGCCTTGAATATTTTGAAAAAAAAGAGCATTTTTTGGAGCGTGTCGCGGTGGCTTACCGTGACCTGTCAAAAAAGTTTCCTGTACGCACGGTTTCGGGCGACCGGCCCATCGCGGAGGTTTCCGAAGCCATCCACAGGATTCTTGCGGGCGAGAAAAAGATAACGTATACTCCCTAGTATGACATACGAACCGGTCATCGGGCTTGAAATCCACGCCCAACTCAAAACAAAAACGAAGATGTTTTGCGGGAGTCTCAACGACCCGGACGAGACGCACCCCAACGTGCACGTGTGTCCGGTGTGCATGGGGCACCCGGGAACGCTCCCCGTTCCCAACAAAAAGGCAATAGAATCGGTCGTGAAAGTCGGGCTCGCGCTTTCGTGCGAGATAGCAAAGCGCTCGAAATTCGACCGCAAAAACTATTTTTACCCCGACCTGCCCAAAGGATACCAGATATCGCAATACGACATGCCGTTATGCGAGCGCGGCACGCTCGACGTGCTGGGCAAAAAAGTGCGCATCACCCGCATTCACCTGGAAGAAGACACGGGGCGGCTGGTCCACAACAAGCTGGGGTCCAGTTTTGTCGATTTCAACCGCGCCGGCGTGCCGCTCATGGAGCTCGTGACGGAGCCCGATATCCGAAACGCCGAGGAAGCCGTCGCGTTCGCCAAAAAACTGCAGACGATCCTGCAGTATCTCGACGTGTCGGAGGCGAACCTCGAAAAAGGCCAGATGCGCTGCGAGGTGAACATCAGCATGCGCAAGCCGGAGGGGGAATTCGGCACAAAAGTGGAGATAAAAAACATCAATTCGTTTTCTGCCGTGCGGGACGCCATCGCGTATGAGATAAAACGGCAGTCCGCCGCGCTCGCCAAAGGGGAGAAGATAGTGCAGGAAACCAGAGGGTGGGATGAGAACAAAAAAGCCACCGTTTCACAGCGCCTGAAAGAATCAGCGCACGATTACCGCTATTTTCCCGAGCCGGATCTAAGCGAATTGGTCCTTGGCGGCGAGGAAGGCGCTCCCGAAGAAACCGTCATAGACGTTGAAAAGATCAGAGCGTCCCTGCCTGAATTGCCCGACCAGAAGAAAGCGCGGTTTCAAAAGGAATTCTCATTATCCGAAAAAGAAACGGAAGTTCTGGCGTCCGACAAATACACCGCATCGTTTTTTGAACACGTGGTATCAGAGTTAGACGCGGAGAGGGAAATAGACAAGGCGCTCGTAAAGCTCGCGGTAAATTACCTCAATACCGACCTGCGTAAATTGATAAACGAAACAGGAACGCCGATCTCTGAAATGCTGGTGAGCGCGGAAAACTTCGCCGAGCTGGTAGGCTTGCTCCATGAAGGAAAAATCACGTCATCAGCCGGAAAGATGGTGCTTGAAGAGATGTTCCGCACGGGTAAAGACCCGAGTAACATCATCGAAGAAAAAGGGCTCGCACAGGTGTCTGACATCGCCGAACTTGAAAAAACCGTTCTCGAGATCATCGCCGCTCATCCCAAAGTCGTTACCGATTACAAAGCCGGCAAGCAAAACGCACTCCAGTTTTTGTTGGGACAGCTCATGGCGAAAACAAAGGGGAAGGCGAACCCGGAAACGAGCGCGGAAATCCTCAAAAAACTCCTCTCATAAAGTTTTGCGCGAGTTTTTCTGCTTGCTTGGGCGTCGCTATCCATGCGATGCCTTTTGTTTTGCGAAACCACGTCATCTGGCGGCGGGCGTATTGCCAGATTTTGGTATTGAGCGTTTCCACCAGCTCCTTTTTTGTCAGTTTGCCTTGCAGGTACAGCGCGACGTATTTATATTCAAGCCCAATCTCCGCCATGCGTTTCCACGAGACTCCCTGTGCGTGGAGTTTTTTTACTTCCGCGATCATGCCTTTTTTGATGCGCTCACGAAGGCGTTTGAAAATAGTCCTTTTGAGCTCTTCCGGCGATTTTTCAACGCCGATAAGAAGCGTATCGTACAGTGGATCCATCACTTGGGAGTTCGACTCCCAAGTGGATGTTACGCGGTGTTTTATGATCTCGATGGCGCGCACGAGCCGCCGCGGATTGTGCCGATCGATCATTTTCGCCCGCGCAGGGTCGAGTTTTTTAAGCATCGCAAAAAGCTCACTTGTCCCGCCAAGGCGGGACAAGTGAGCGCGCAGTTTCCAGTCAGGTTTTATTTCTGGATAAGCGGGATTTTCAACGATCGCTTTGATATACAGCCCCGTGCCGCCGCAGACGATGGGGAGCTTGCCGCGCTTGAGAATATCCTTGATGGCTTTGTGTGCCATGCGCTGGTAGCGCGCGACGTCGAAAACGGTTTTAGGAGAAACGACGTCAAGCATGTGGTGGGGGACGCCAGTCATTTCTTGTTTGGTGATTTTCCCCGTTCCCAAGTCCATGCCGCGATACACCTGCCGTGAATCGGCAGAGATAATCTCGCCGTTGAATTGTTTGCCGAGGCACACCGCCAACGCAGACTTTCCCGACGCCGTCGGGCCTAAAATGGCTATGATCCTAGATTTTATGTGGTTTTTTGTGAGAGGTCTTGACAAAATATATTTATGTATGCTATAATTTAATTGTTAAATCAGTATAGCACTTTGTAAATTTACTTGCGAACGGCCGCAGAACGCGGCACCCCATGCCTCGGGCAGAGGCAATTATGTCCAGCAGATAGCTGGAGAAAGGAAACGTCATGGGACAGATAAACGAGCTGAAGGATTTTACACGAGGGCAGTTGGAAGCATAGATCTAAATACAGGCATACTCTATGATAGCCGCGTCCGACGCGGCTTTTTTTTATTTCTTCTTCTCGATTTCTGCTTGCATCTGCGCGAGCAGTTTTTTTGTTTTGAGGGGGCCTTTGTCTTTTCCTTTGGTGCGCACGGCGACCGATTGTGATTTCACCTCTTTGTCGCCGATGATGAGCATGTAGGGGATTTTCTGCTTCTCGCCTTCGCGGATTTTCTTGCCGATCGTTTCATTATCGTCTTTGAGTTCAACACGAATGCTCGCTTCCGCGAGAAGTTTATAAACTTCCTTCGCGTATTTTTTATGTTTTTTCCCAATCGGCATCACCCACGCCTGCACGGGCGCAAGCCACAGCGGAAACGCGCCCGCGAAGTGCTCGATGAGGATGCCCATAAAGCGCTCAAGCGACCCGGAAATGGCCCGATGAATGACGACGGGGCGCTCTTTTTCTCCTTTATTGTTGGTGAAAGAAAGGTTAAAACGTTCAGGCAGATTGAAGTCACACTGAATAGTGGCAAGCTGCCAAGGGCGTCCGATGGCGTCTTTGAACATAAAATCAAGCTTTGGGCCGTAAAAGACCGCTTCACCTTCAACGCGTTTGTAGTTAAGCTTGTTGTATTTTGCGGCCGTTTCCAGCGCGTGTTCTGCCGCCGTCCATGCTTGCTCCGTGCCGAGATACCCGCTCTTGTCTTCTCCACGGACGGAAAGAGAGACCCAGTAGCCGTCCATCATACCGAAAGTCTTGTAGAATTTCTTGATGATTCCGACAATGGTCGATACTTCTTTTTGGATTTGGTCGACACTGCAGAATAGATGCCCGTCATCCTGCGTAATAGACCGGACGCGGGTGAGCCCTCCCAGTTGTCCCGATTTTTCGTCCCGGTAGACGGTTGCGGGTTCGAAATAACGCACCGGCATATCGCGGTATGAAAACTGGTTGTCCGCGAAAATCTGCATGTGATGAGGACAGTTCATCGGTTTCATGATGAATTTTTCTTCTTTGCCTTGCACCCGGAAAAGCTCATCGCCGAATTTTTCAGCATGCCCCGACGTGATGTAGAGGTCTTCCTTGGCGATGTGCGGCGTCCAAACATGCTGGTGGCCCTTTTCTTTGTGCAGTTCCCAGAGGAATTGTTCGATGCCTCGGCGAACGATGGCGCCTTTGGGCTGGATAAGCGGCAGGCCGGCTCCGACAAGAGGGGAAATGGTGAATAGTCCGAGCTCCTTGCCTAGTTTCCGATGATCTCGTCTCTGCGCTTCAGCTTCGAACGTCAGATGACCATCCAATTCTTTTTTGGTCGCAAACGCGACACCGTAGACGCGCGTGAGCATGGCGTTTTTTTCGCTTCCCCGCCAGTACGCGCCCGCGAGTTTTGTCAGCTTGAACGCGTCGGGTTTTATTTCCCCAGAATGTTTCACGTGGGGCCCCTGGCACAGGTCGGTGAAGCGTCCTGTTTTATAAATGGAAACGACGTTTTTCCCTTCCTGCTTGAGGCTTTCATCCACGGAGGTGGCGCCTTTCGTTTCGATGTCTGAAATAAGCTCCAGTTTGAAGGGTTGGGACGCGAACAGTTCACGCGCTTGTGCAATGGAAATATTTTCTTGCATAAACGGCAGATTTTTCTTGATGAGCGCGCGGATCTTGTTCTCAAGCGCGGGGAGCTGGTTTTCAGAGATCGGCTTGGTCGTGAGGATGTCGTAGTAAAACCCGTTTTCAACGACCGGTCCGACGCCGAGCTTCGCTCCCGGGTCCTGTTCGAGCACGACCGACGCTAGAAGATGGGCGAGGGAGTGCCTGATTTTGTGTAAATCGTCATTGTGCATATACAGCATATACTAGCAAAAAAGCGCTTGCTTTTCAATAAGTGGCAAAGAAACTCTTTGAGTTTTTTTGAAACAATAACGGAACGATTGAATAAGTTAATGCCTGTGCCTAACGAGGGGGGTTGACTTTCTTTTTTGATGTGGTATGCTTAAAAAGTAATTAAAGAAGCTCCTTTTATCAATAAATAAGGGGTCAGGAACTTTCACTTTCTTTCATGGGGAGGATGGAAGATGACGCATGTTGCGGGGCAGGTGGCAGAACAGGTACAGGAAGTTTTGATGCCGTTGTGGAAGATTTTTGCCATAACGGTTCCAATCGGGCTGGCGTTGGCGATTACCCTCGTGTTGCTGATTTTGAAAGTCATCATCCCGCTTCACGCCGGGGAAGCGCGGGTGGTGCGGTACGGAGACGGGTTGTTCCATCTCAAGTGGGTGTGGCGGGATGCGACAACGCTCTGCCATCATTGCCGGAAGCCGATGTATTGCTTCCAGCAACAGAAGGAGAAGGAGCACAACGTTGTGAAGAATTTCCTGTGCATCGCGACCGACTGTGAAGCGTCCGGGCGCGGGGTGGTGTTGATGGAGACGTATCTTGACTCCGATCCCCATGCTCAGATTGTCCCTGCCATGGTTAGGCGGAAGACCTGAATGCCCTTTATTCTGTGACGCCTCGCTTCGAGAATCTTCGAAGCGAGGCGGTTTTTTTTTAAGAGAGTACCTTAACAGTGCTCACGATAAGCTTGTAGGCGTCGTTGCGAAAATCAACCTTGCCCGACACGAGCACCACGGCGTCTTCCTGCCAGACGTCTTTCGTCTTTTCAAGCGTGTCGGGGAATATCACCACTTCGATCTTGTCTTTAAAATCTTGCAGGTTGGCGAACGCCATGACCTGCCCTTTTTTGGTCATGATCTTTTTCACGCCCGAAAGCATGCCGCCCACCTTCACCGTTTTGCCGATGATGTTGCTTGAGATATGGCTGATGGGGGTTGCCTGCTTTTCCAGAACCGCCCTGTACTCGGAAAGGGGGTTTCCCGAAACGTACAGCCCGAGCAATTCTTTCTCCCATTGCAGTTTTTGTTTTTGCGTTGCCGGCTCTGTCGGGCTCAAGCGCAGAGCATCGAGCTTGACCGCCCCTCCGTCAAAAAGCCCTTGCTGGTTGCTTGCGATGTTTTTTATGTTTTCCCGCGCGAAAGAGAGGAGCGTTTCAAGGTTGGCGAGGATCCGGTTGCGCTCGCCCAGTTCGTCGAGCGCGCCGCATTTGATAAGCGCTTCCATGGATTTTTTGTTGAGGTCTTTGTGCTTGGTTCTTTTGATGAAATCTTCGATAGAAGCAAAGGGTGCGTCACCCCGTGCGCCGATGATCGCCTCCACGATCGCTTCGCCGACGTTTTTGACGGCGGTGAGCCCGAAGCGTATTTCTTTATCGGATACGACGGTGAACGTCGCGAAGCTTTTGTTGATGCTCGGCGCGTCCGTGTTGATGCCCAGGCTTTTCGCTTCCTCGACCAGAAACGCGACGCGCTCCACGTCGGCGAAGTCGGACGTCATGAGCGACGCGATGAACTCGGCGGGGAAGTGCGCTTTCAAAAACGCCGTCTGGTACCCGATGAGCGCGTAGGCGACCGCGTGCGATTTGTTGAAGCCGTAGCGGTCGAACGGTTCGATGAGCTTCCAGATCTCGTTCGCGGTTTTTTCGGCGACGCCGTTTTTCACCATGCCCGCGATGAGCTTGTTCTTCTGCTCTTCCAAAAGCGACTTGATCTTTTTGCCGATCGCTTTGCGGAGCGTGTCGGCTTCCGGCAGGGTGAAGCCGCCCAGTTCCTTTGCGATTTCCATGACCTGTTCCTGATAGATCATGATGCCGTAGGTGTTTTTGAGGATGCCCTCCATGCGGGGATGGACGTACGTGATGGGATTCCTGCCGTGCTTGCGCGCGATGAATTCGGGAATAAGCTCCATGGGGCCGGGACGGAACAGCGCGACCATGGCGACGACATCATCGAACGCGGTCGGCTTGAGCTCTTTGAGGTAGCGCTTCATGCCCGCGGATTCGAACTGGAACACGCCGGTGGTGCGCGCGTCCTGGAAAAGCTTGAGCGTTTTCTTGTCGTCGAGCGGGATCTTGTCCATGTTGACTTCCTTGCCGTGCTTGATCTTCACCAGTTTCAGCGTCTGCTCGATGATGGACAGGTTCTTCAGGCCGAGGAAATCCATTTTCAAAAGGCCGAGGTCTTCGATGGCGTGCATTTCATACTGCGTGACGATCTGTTTCGCGCCGTTTTGCGCGGAGTCGCTCGAGGCTCCCATGTCGTCCTGCGAGCGGGTCGCGTATTGCAGGGGAACGGTTTCGTCCAGCCGGTCGCGCGAAAAGACGACCCCGCAGGCGTGCGTGGAAGCGTGGCGCGCGACGCCCTCGAGCTTCCGTGCCGTGTCGATGATCGTTTTAGCGTCCCGGTTCGCGTCATACAGCATTTTGAGCTCCTGGACGTCTATCATCGCCTGGTCGAGCGTCGAGCCGAACGGGATGAGCTTAGCTATTTTGTCGCAAAAGTCGTATGCCATACCCAGCGCCCGTCCGGTGTCGCGCACCGCCGCGCGGGCGGCCATCGTGCCGAAGGTGATTATCTGCGCGACATGGTCCTTGCCGTATTTGTTGGTGACGTATTCAAGCACCTTGTCCCTGCCGGTGTCCGCGAAATCAAGGTCGATATCGGGCATGCTGATGCGCTCGGGGTTCAAAAAACGCTCGAAAAGAAGGTCGTATTTGATGGGGTCGACGTTGGTGATGCCCAGAATATAGGAAACGATGGAGCCGGCGGCCGAACCGCGTCCCGGTCCTACCACGATCTTGTGTTCTTTCGCCCAGTTCACGAAATCCTGCACGATGAGAAAGTACGAAGCAAAACCCATTTTTTCAATGACGGAAAGCTCGTAGTCAAGGCGTCGGCTTACATCCTGGGTTATGGGATCGTAGCGCTTGCCGGTCCGTTCGTCGCAAAGCGTGTGCAGATATGAATTCGCCGTTTCGCCTTCGGGGACGTCAAAATGAGGGAGCTTGATCTTGCCAAGCTCGATCTCGAGATTGCAGCGTTCGGCGATCTTCACCGTGTTTTCGAGCGCCTCTTTGGGGTAAGGGAACGTTTCCCACATCTCTTCCGGGCTTTTGAGCGAAAAGTCGTCCTGCCGCATCGAGACGCGGTCGCTTTCCCCCAGCCGCGCGCCCGTCTGCACCGCCATCAGGGTATCCTGCGCTCCCGCGTCTTCTTTTTCGATGTAGTGCGCGTCGCAGGTCGCGACCAGCGGCACGTCGAATTTTTTCCCGTATTCGATGAGCTTCGCGTTCACGTCGTCGAGTATCTTCATGGCGGGATGATGCGCTATTTCAAGATAGAAATTCGACGGCCCGAAGATATCTTTATATTCTTGCACTAGTTGTTCCGCGAGCTCGAAATTGTGCCCGGCGATGGCGCGGGGGATCTCTCCCGACAGGCATCCCGACAGCGCGATGAGCCCTTCGCCGTACTGGCGCAACGCTGCTTTGTCCACGCGCGGCTTGTAGTAGAATCCCTCGAGGTTGGCCTGCGTGATGAGCTTGACGAGGTTCTTGTATCCTTTGTTGTCCTTGGCGAGTAGCACGAGGTGGAACCGCTTGTCGTCGATGCCCTGCTGTTTGTCCCGCATGCCCCGCGCGGCGACGTACACCTCCGAGCCGATGATGGGCTTCACACCCTGTTTTTTCGCCGTCTTGTAGAACTCGATGGCGCCGTAGAGCGACCCGTGGTCGGTGAGCGCGAGCGCGTCCATGCCGAGCGCTTTCGTTTTCTCCACCAGCTGGCCGATTTTCGAGAGCCCGTCTAAAAGGGAATAATGGCTATGTGTATGGAGGTGAACAAATTTCATAGTGGAGGCCTGCCCAGCACCTTTCGCTTCAGCAAAATGGTGCGGGGTGGACGAATTTCATTCCGGTAGAGCAACTTCCAGAGCCCAACGCCTTCCGGCGACGACTCGCGAAGCGCACGCTAATGATCTGCGACCGCGTTGTGTACTCATAGAGGCATCTTAGGCGTTGGGCAAGCACGTGTTCTTCTCCGCCTGCCTCCATAAGCGGCACAAACGGACACAGGAAGTTGTATTACCGGATCATGCTACAATCCTAACACACAAAAGCGTTGTTTCAAGCGATGGGTTTAACGCACCGCTTCTCCCTCCGCATACGCATTGAGTTCGGTTTGATTTACCGTTGCAACCTCCGCATAGACTAAGCCCAGTTTCGTAAACGCCGCTTCGGTGCTGACCCATCGTTTCTGATTGTTTTCGATAAGATACACCTTTTGGCTGGTCGAAAGCTTGATAGCTCGGACGGTGGGATACGAATCTAAAATGCTCGTGCCAATTGTTTTCACGTTCTCCCATTTGTTGTTGTAAGAGTTAAACACCGCAAGAGAGGGGATTGGTTTTTTCAGTCCCGCCGGGGTGATGTAGTAAATCACAGAACTGCCCGCTGTTTTAACCAGTGAACCGGATCCCGGACGCACCAACGGCGCGGCGCCGGAGAGTTCCGCATCTTCCAGCGGCGATCCTTCCTGGTAATAGTCCCGTTCTTTGGCGTTGATAATGAATACTTGGTTCCATGAGTAGCCAAACTGGGTGAATCGTTCTCCCGCAATATTCATCCATCGCTTCTCTGCAAGTCCCTGCCGCTCATCAAGCTCTTTGAGGGAGAATACGCGGGTATCGCCGTCAGCGCGATAGAAGTCTGATGTTTTCAAGCTGTCCATGGTTTGCTGGTCGAGCGTCTTGATCTGATCCCATTTGAAATGACCATACATGGAAAAGACGGCGGGATTGAAGATATGCCTTCGGTAGCCATGCTGATTAACGATGTAGACTTTGATACCATCAGGGCCTCTCACGAGGTCGCCTTCACGAACTCCTGAAGGAAGATTCGTGGATTGGACGAAGGAAGAAGCTGAAGGCGTCGGAGCGGGAACAGGAGCAGCTGTAGGAGTCGGGGTTGGCGCGACAGAACCGCCTCCGCCACCACCGGAAGAAGGCGCAGGGGAGGGGGCCGAAGGCGCGGGAGAAGAAACAGACGACGTGAGCGTATAATTTCCGTTTGTCACGGCCGTAAGCGCATCGGCGCCCGCGCTTGCCACATTGGCATCGGTAGTCCCGCCCGCAGCGAACGTAAACGTGACCGCGGCAACACCCGGAGCGCGCGCTTTGAAACGCGCCGTCGCAAGCGTACCGCTCCCGCTGAATCCCGGTCCGCCAATGTTGGCGATCTGCGAAAACGATATGCGGCCATTTGTCGCGTCCGCCACATTCACAATGGTCTGCGGCATAAGCGAGCCCGGCGCGATTTGCACTCCCGCAACTGTAGCATCATCATCCTGCACCTCCAAAAGCGAAGGGTTGTAGTTCAGGTACAAAATATCAACGCCCGCCACGCCGAGTGACTGCGTATTCAAAAGCAACGCGACGGGAAAAATATCGCCCACCGTTCGGGAACCGGAGCTCGGCGACAATGAAAGAGTCGCGGCGGATGCTGGAACCGCGCGTCCCGCAAAAAGCAGGACCATTCCCGCCGCAACAAAAGAGAATATGATTTTACTTGATAATGACATGGGTGCCATGCGCCTTTTTCAGGAGATCTTTCCCGAAATAGGCGACATTTGAATCAATGATCGACCCTTCTTCAAACACGAACGTCATCTTTGCGGTTCCCGGCGCGCGCGCCGTAAACAGAAGCGCCGCGACAGGCCCCTTTTCCCGCATCTCCTTCAGCGGTTTCGCGAGAGCGGTGAAAAAAACATCTCCGCTTTCCTCGTTCACCTTTACATAGGGGAAAATATCAAAAATGGAATCATCTGTTTTCAGGTACGCATCCGCGCCGTCGCCTTTTCCCGTGCGTTGTATCGCAAGCAAAAGGGGATCATAGCGCAGTACTACGTCAACTCCGGCGGCCTCTTTTCTTCCGCTGTCAAGCATAATGCGCACTATCACCGGATCTCCCGCCGCATATTCCTCCTTGTCCGCAACCAACGAGAGCGTCACCGGCTTTCCCTGTAAGGACAAGCCTCTCAACGCGCTTGTTTCACTGATATCCACCACCGCAAACGCCAACGTTACCGCAATGAGCCCTGCGGCCCCAAACCCCGCGAGAAACACAAGGGACATAAAGAACCAATTTGTCCTGCCAAACATCATCTTTTCAATTTTGCTTTTTTGTTCACTCATAATTTCATGCTAGAGCGCTTCTTAATTAATCACCAACCGACGCCCAATTCCTCGACAGCAGGCTGAAATCGAGCGCATTGACGAATCCATCCCTATTGGCATCCGCGGCGGTATCGGCAGTAAACCACTTCGGAATCATCAGCGACCAGTCGAGAGAATTGACCGTGTTGTCGCTGTTGAGATCCCCCGCGGGAAGCAGAGGGAGCACGATCGTCGCGTTGGAAGAGATAGTCGCATTTGCCGCTCTTCTCCGCAGATATGTCTGAGAGAATACCAGAATGTCATACCTCCCACTTAGAAGCGTGATGCCGGAGGGAAGGGCAATATTTCCCGAGGTATCGGTGCGCGCGGTGAATTGGGCAACCTGTGTGGTGTCGCCGGCATTGAGAACGGTAAGCGTTACGTCTCTGTTGGACGCATTCGCCGTCCCTTCCAGCCGCACGGTGAAACGGACATTCGTCACGGTTGTCGGGACCGATGCCTGCGTAGTGGCGCTCACGCCTGAAGTCTGACTGCTCACATTTCCTGCGGCATCATAAGCGGTAATAGTGTAGGTGTAGCTCATGCCTGCAGAGAGGCCTGTGTCTTGGTAGGAGGTTTGGGCAGTCGAGGCAATCTGGCTTCCTCCGCGATAGATGCGATAGCCTGTTACCCCTACATTATCCGTGCTTGCAGTCCATGAAAGGTTGATCTGAGATGAGGATTGCGCGGTGGCGGCGAGGTTTGCGGGAGTGGTGGGAGCTTGGGTGTCGGATGAGGGCGGTGGGGCGGAGCCGAGAAGACCGACATATCCCGCGGTAGAGATGGCGAAGTCGTCGTAGTCTACGTACCTATCAGTGCCATTCAATGAGAAGGCATGATTCGAACCAATAATGACATTATCCCAACCTGGCTGCGCGTTGTAATTCACATTCGCGTATGAAAAACGCTTCACGCCATCAACCCACATTTCAGCAACTCCATCGCTTCCATTTGTATCCATTTTCATATGAATTTCATACGCATGCCACTGACCATCGGAGCGCCTATTACTATTCGCATCAAGCGCGCCGTTCGCCATAATAGTATTCCAGCCATTACCGGACGGAGAAGAATAATTAGGAGCTCCGCTAAAAACGACCCAAAAGTTCAATAAATCAAAACTTTTGAATTGAATCGTTGTAGCATCTTGCTGACCCAGGTCAAAATATAAAGTCTTATAATTTGACAATGAACTCCATTCAAAATCTTTTTCAAATCTCATATACCATCTCATCCAAAACTCTTTTGGAGAAGCGAGACTCAGGCTTGTGCCGCCACTATTACTAGCTGATCCATCCCCCAGCCAATGCCTCTGCCCTTTACCTCCGCCTCCCGCGGGATTATTCGCGGCGGCGGTAATTTGTTCTTTTGAACCGCTCGCGGTGGTCCAGTTCCCGTATCCTACAAGATTGTCACAATTCACATTACTCTTGAGTAACCCCATACCCTGATCCCAATCATTACAATTATACGTCGTAGACCAGAGAAGGCCTGAACTCGGAGGCGGTGTCGCGCTCTGCGTCGTCGCGCTTACTCCGCTTGTCTGACTGCTCACATTCCCTGCCGTGTCATAGGCGGCAATGGTATAGGTGTAGGAGGTACCTGCGGAAAGGCCCGTGTCTTGGTAGGAAGTTTGAGTGGTAGTAGTAATCTGGCTTCCTCCGCGATAGATGCGATAGCCTGTTACCCCTACATTATCCGTGCTTGCAGTCCAAGAGAGGTTGATTTGAGATGAGGATATTGTGGTAGCGGTGAGACCTGTGGGGATAGTTGGAGCTTGGGTGTCGGAGGGAGGGGGGGAAACGGAACCGAGAGGTCCGATATAGCCCGTGGTGGAGATGGCGATGTCGTCGTAGTCGATTGCCATGTCATTCGGCTGGGTAACGTTTTTTGTAAGGCAACCCTTGTTACTGCCAAAAACTAAAGTCGTCCATCCAGGAGCAGTCTTGTAATCGATAGTATTAGAAGAAAATCGTTTCACACCATTTATCCATATTTCTCCTACACCATTCGCTCCATTCGTATCCATTTTCATATGCACCTCAAACGGGTGCCACTGGCCGTCAGATATTCTATTTCCTTGCGGATCAAGCGGCCCATTAGCCATCACAGCGTTCCATCCATTCCCATCAGCAGAACTGTGGTTGCCGCTTCCATTAACCCACATATTGACACGATCCGATGAGTACCATTCTGGAACAACAGCATGCGGAAGACCGGGATCAAAGTAAAGCCATTTGTCGGCAATAAGAGGAGTCCACATGATACCAGCCTCATATTTCATGTAGAAACGTATCCATAACTCGGGGGTAGTTGAAGGAAAAACATAACGAGTTCCGCCACTCGTATTACTCGCGTAATTTCTGTCGGTACACAAATTAGTAGATGAAGAACTGGGAGTATAGAAATAAGTAGCCCAATGCCTCTGCCCTTTTCCTCCGCCTCCCGCGGGGTTATTTGCGGCGGCAGTAATTTCCTCATTCTTTCCCGTATTAGTAGTCCATCCACCCCACGCAGAAAGGCTGTCACACTGGGTATTGGGATTAAGTCCCTTATTCGCATTCCAATCCGCACAATTATACGTCGTAGACCAAAGAAGGCCTGAACTCGGAGGAGGTGTCGCGCTCTGCGTAGTGGCGCTCACGCCTGAAGTCTGACTGCTCACATTCCCCGCCGTGTCATAGGCGGAGATGGTGTAGGTGTACGCGGTGCTTGCGGTAAGGGCGGTATCTGAATAGGCAGTCTGGGCGGTGGTTGTAATCTGGCTTCCTCCGCGATAGATGCGGTAGCCGGTTACCCCTACATTATCCGTGCTTGCAGTCCATGAGAGGTTGATTTGAGATGAGGAGATGGGAGTAGCGGTGAGATTCGCGGGAGTGGCGGGAGCTTGGGTGTCGGATGAGGATGGCGGGGCGGTATAGATAATTTCAAGATAGGGGTCTTCAGAGACGCCCGCGCGTTCAAGAGAATAATACTTGATGCGGCTGCTGCTTCCTTGAGGAGGGTCGTTCAAGACGTCATGGCCTTCGCGAAGAGCGAGTTTGGTAAAGCCGGTTTTGTTGATAGCGGTAATACCGGTTGCGTTCAAGGTCCAGAATTGGTATTGAGCGGCAGAGATGCCCGTAATATCAATGCGGTTTGAGAGTTCGGCGGGGTTTGTAAGAGCGCCTGCTTGGTCAAAATCGTCTAAAATAACATCTCCATTCCCTGCTTGCGTAGAAGGGGTCACGACAATAAAGTCATTCCCGTCATTGTCGCCATTCAAAGTGTTGAAAACGCGAAGGTAAAGGCGGACGCTTGAAATCACGGCATCATCGGGAAGCGCAGAAGTATCAAAGACAAAAAAACCGCGGGCAATAAAATCGGTTGCTATCACTTCCGCACGGGAATCCTCGAGGACAGTGGCAAGTGAAGTGCCCTGAGAGGCATTGTGGGCGCTATCCCATGAGGACGAAGACGCGCCAAGATACATCACGTACCCATCGCTTATAGGATAGGTAATAAAGGGGGAGGTTTGGGATTCGCTTGAAAAAACCCCGCCCAGAGCTAAAACGCCAGTGATAAAGAAAAAAAGAAACAGATGTTTCAGGTAACTGAATTTCATGCTACAATCTTAGCATATGCAGGCGCAATTTCCAACATTAAAAGAAGAAGAGAAAATAGGGCGTCAGG
>MEYP01000001.1:43469-44221 GCA_001775835.1 Candidatus Azambacteria bacterium RIFCSPHIGHO2_02_FULL_52_12
TGGGCGATAAAAAAGCGCTCCGGGATTTCCTTCTGCTTTGCGTGAACGACTCCAAAAAAATCGCGCCCAAAAAAAGAGAGAAGATCAGCGAAGCGCTTCGTGCGCACCCATGCGTGGCGTGGGCGCTGGGGGAGGCGGATGAACAGGAAATTGATAAGATAAATATCCTGCAGGCGAGCCTGCTCGCGATGCGCCGCGCCGTTTTTGGGCTTGAGAAAAAAGGCGTGAAGTTTCTGCGCAAAGAACGGCATTTTTATATTGACGGCAGAGAGGTCATCCCCGATCTTTCCGCCAATCAGCGGTCCATCATCGGAGGGGACGCCCTCATATTTTCCATTGCCGCCGCGTCTATCATCGCGAAAGTCGCGCGCGACGCGATGATGCAAAAATGCGCCGAAAAATATCCGGCGTATCAATTTGAAAAGCACAAGGGCTACGGCACGAAACTCCATTTCGACCTCATCAAAAAACATGGTATGTCCCCGATTCATCGGAGGAGTTTTTTGAAAAAATGACGGGCTTGCTTCCCGGCGAAAGCGGTGATATATTGAAAGTATGAAAAGCACAAAATTTGAGGATATGTTGGGAGACGCGGAACGGGCCGGGGAAATAACCCCGGAGGATGAGATTGCGGCGCATGAGGCCGTGGAAGAAGGCGAAAACCTGGAAGAAAAGCGACGCAAAGAGCTCAAGGAACAAGGCGATCTTTCCGAAGAAGAGATCGAAAGCCAGCTTCAAGAAGAAGGCCTGAA
>MEYP01000001.1:44280-53758 GCA_001775835.1 Candidatus Azambacteria bacterium RIFCSPHIGHO2_02_FULL_52_12
CTGGAAAAACTGGGACATGCTGTTTTGGTCCCAAATACGAAAAACAAGTTCATACGTCAGCTTGAGCGAGTCATCAAGCAGAGGAAACTCTCTTTTGTCTCGCCATTGCGCGAGCTGATCTTGTGGAAGATCAAAGAGCTGCAAGATGCCAATTTGCGCAGTGTGGTGGCAAGGACCCCCCGCGATACGATCATCCTGTTTGACTCTCACGGGGGAAGGTCCGTCGCGTATTCCCAGTGTACGCTGAAGGAATATCGGTTCGGGAAGGAGATGTGGGGGCCGTTCTTTCAAAAGTTTTTACAGGGCGACCTCACGATCTTTCTTGCCGTGGATCACCAGACGGCAAAGCGGAGAAAGCCGCATGCTCCCACCGTGCGCGTCCCCGGTTTCTTTCGCGAGGTGGAGAGAAATTACCGCAAGCTCGCGAAAGAGCATCGGTGGCACGTTATCGACACCGCCAAACACAGTCGCGAGGAAACCGCGCGCATCATCATGGAGCGCATACTCGCCGCCTTAAAGACCGCGCACAGCGGCAAGGCAAAAAAATAGATCTCCCCGGAAGCATCGCGCCGACGGGGAGATTTTCTTTTTATGGAGAGCTCGCCAAGCCGAATTGACGGATGCGACCTTTTTAACCTATTATACTTCTATTATGGCGCGTGAGAAAAAAAGGAACGGCAACGGCGGGTCGTCAAAAAACGGCAACGGCGAACGCACGCCGCGGTTCGATTTGCATCCCGAGACGAAAAAAAGCGTGCTCGGTATCGTTTTTTTCGCGCTCGCCGCGCTGGCTATTTTGAGCGCGTTCGACCTGGCCGGACGCGCCGGCTCCACGCTCTTTGCGGTTTTGCACAGCTTGCTGGGTGTCGGGTTTTTCCTCGTGCCGCTCACGTTTTGCATCATCGGCATCGCGTTTTTCCGTTCGCTGAAAACGAATATCTATTTCACCCCGCTGTTTGGCGGCGGTTTGTTTTTGTTGAGCTTTCTGGGGATCATCGACGTGTTCTCGCGCCGTACGGCTGATGCGGCTGCCATGGCAGGGAATTATCCGGCGGGGTACATCGGCTTTGCGGTGTCGTATCCGTTTTTGTATCTGTTCGGATTCTGGGCCTCGCTGTTGATATTTTTCGTGGCCGTGCTCATTGCCGTCTCCGTCGCGTTCAATGTGCCGCTGTTTCATAAAAAAGAAGACGAGGAAGCGGAGGAAGGCGATGCGTTTCGAGAGAAAGAAGATCTGGATGGCGTGCCGGGAACGATTGAGGATATGGAGCGCGTAAAAAGCGCCGGTTTCACGGCAACGGCCATCTCCGCTTTGAAAGGCATGGCTCCGCCGGATAATAAAGAAAAACCGGCCGATACCAGAACAACGGAAGAACGGCTTGCGAAAAAAACCGGCCCGTCATCAAGCCAGACGGTCGCTGATTTCGTCGTGGAAACGCATCAGGCGCAGTATCAGATCCCGCCCATCTCGCTTTTGGAATCGGACTCGGGCAAGCCCAATTCGGGCGATATCGCCGCCTATTCGACCGTCATCCAGAAGACCTTGCATAATTTCGGCATCGACGTTGAAATGGGCGAGGTGAACGTGGGGCCGACGGTGACGCAGTACACGCTGAAACCCGCGCAAGGCATCAAGCTGTCCCGGATAGTGGCGTTGCAGAACGACCTGTCGCTGTCGCTTGCCGCGCACCCGTTGCGCATCGAGGCGCCGATTCCCGGGCGGTCGCTGGTGGGCATCGAAATTCCCAATAAGGTGGTTTCCATAGTGCGTCTGCGCAATCTCATCGACAATCCCGCGTTCGCGGAGTCGCCCCCGCTGACCATGTGCCTGGGCCGCGACGTGTCGGGCAACCCGCAATACGCCGACATCGAGAAAATGCCGCACGTGCTTATCGCGGGTGCGACGGGCTCTGGCAAAAGCATCTGCCTGCATTCCCTCCTGACCAGTCTGCTCTACAAGAATTTCCCGCAGATGCTCAAGCTCCTGATCATCGACCCCAAGCGCATCGAGCTCGCGGCGTACAACGGCATCCCTCATCTGTTGGCGCCCATCATCACCGAACGCGACAAAGCGCTCGCCGCCCTGCGCTGGGCGGTGAAAGAAATGGAGCGGCGGTACGAGGCGCTGTCGCAGTTTCACGTGCGTAATATCTCTTCCTACAACGCGCAGGTGGCGAAAGGAAAGACGGACGGAAGCATCATGCCCTATATCATCATCGTCATCGACGAGCTGGCCGATCTGATGGCGGTGTCGGCAAAGGAAGTGGAAGGGGCCATCGTGCGGCTGGCGCAGATGTCCCGCGCGGTGGGCCTGCATTTGGTGGTTTCGACCCAGCGCCCGTCGGTGGAAGTCATTACCGGGCTTATCAAGGCGAATATCCCATGCCGCATCGCGTTTCAGGTTCCTTCACTCGTGGATTCACGCACGATTCTGGACATGTCGGGGGCGGAAAAGCTGGTGGGCAACGGCGACATGCTGTTTTTGTCGCAGGACCTGGCGAAGCCGCGCCGCATCCAGGGCGGGTTCGTGTCCGAAAAAGAAGTGAAGCGCATCACCGATTTCATCCGCGAGACGTCGGCGCAAACGGAAAGCGCGGAGTCCGAAGGCATCGCGTCGGAACTGGACAAGAAAAAAACAACGATCGATTTGACCGCGGATCTCGATGCGTATAAAGGCGACGATGATGACAGCGACGACGAGATGTTCGAACAGGCAAAAGAGGTCATCGCGCAGGCGCAGAAAGCTTCCACCTCGCTGCTCCAGCGCCGCCTGAAGCTTGGCTACGCGCGCGCCGCGCGACTGATGGACATGCTGGAAGCGGAAGGACTCATCGGGCCGTCTGACGGCGCCAAGCCCCGGGAAGTGTATATCACGCCGCAAGAAATGACCGCTCATGATGAGGAGATTTAGCAATGCTATCGCCGTCACGCCGCATGGCATCGCGCGCGTCACGTGGGCGCTCGTCGCGTGCGGCATGGTTTTATATTTTTCGTATCACGTCTGGACGTTGTTTCGTCCGCCGTTCCTTGTTCTTGAACAAAACCATGATATAATAACCCAGGAGGATTTTGTGTTCGTGCGGGGCGTCACGCAGAAAGAAAGCCATGTTTTTATAAACAGCAGAGAAGCGGCCGTTACCGCAAAGGGAGCTTTCGAAGAGCGCATCGCGCTTGAAAACGGCATGAACGCCATCGAGATCAAGTCGGTCAACAAGTTCGGCAAAACAACTTCGGTATTACGGAGAATCATTAAACAAGCGCCGGAATGGTATGGCGACCCCGCACAAATTCCGAAGTGATGCAGATGATTTTCGGAATATGATTCGCGGTATCGCCTTCGGCTCACATTTTTGAAATTGAGAATTTATTCATAGAATGTAAGCGGGGTGCTCATAATTTTAGCTGAATTTTGCGCACTTCGTTTCAAAATTAAGAAAATTATGGCAGAAAAAAAAGAGAAGGGAAAAGGCGGTCCGGTGGAAGATGCGATTTTAGAGATTCAGACCAAATTCGGCGAAGGTTCCATCATGCGCTTGGGGCAGTCAAAAAAGGTGAACGTGCCGGCAATCCCGACCGGTTCGCTGTCGCTTGATATAGCGCTCGGCGTCGGCGGCGTGCCGCGTGGCAGGGTCATCGAGATCTACGGGCCGGAGTCTTCCGGCAAAACGACGCTCGCCCAGCATGTCGTCGCCAACGTGCAAAAAGCGGGCGGCGTCGCGGCGTTCGTGGACGCCGAGCACGCGCTCGATCCCGAATACGCCAAAAAAACCGGCGTAGACGTCAACACTCTGCTTATTTCCCAGCCCGACTCCGGCGAGGAGGCGCTCGATATCGTAGAGATGCTCGTGAAATCGGGCGGCGTGGACGTGGTGGTGGTTGACTCCGTGGCGGCGCTCACGCCGCGCGCGGAAATAGAAGGGGAGATGGGCCAACAGCATATGGGCCTGCAGGCGCGCCTGATGTCGCACGCCCTGCGCAAGCTGACGTCCGTCGTGGCGAAGACGAACACGACGGTTATTTTCATCAACCAGATCCGCATGCAGATCGGCGTGTTTTTCGGCAATCCCGAAACGACCCCCGGAGGCAAGGCGCTCAAGTTTTACGCATCTGTCCGCATTGATATTCGCAAAGCGGCTCCCATCAAGAAGGGCGAGGATATTGTCGGGAATATGGTGAAAGTGAAGATCGTGAAGAACAAAGTCGCGGCGCCGTTTAAAACCGCGGAGTTCAGCATTATGTACAACGAGGGCATTTCATATGAAATGGATGTTATCAACCTGGCGGTCAAGCACGGCATCATCGCGAAAAGCGGCTCGTGGCTGGTGTATGAAGACGCGAAAATAGGGCAGGGGCTCGACGCCGCGCGCAAAGCGCTCAAAGCCGACAAGAAGATGGCTGACAAAATAGTCGCTGAAATAAAAAAGAAGATCGCCGAAGATCAGAAAACGGCGCAAGATGAAGGATAAGCATACTCATTAAGAAGCGTAGCAAAAATCCCCGCGAGTATGACAAAAGTAGAAGCAATTAAAAAAGTTCTCGAAAATAATGGTGGTATCGCAACGTGGGAAATTATCTACAACGAGATTGAAAAGTACTACCCTGAAGCTAAAAAATCGAAGGAATGGTCGGCGGGTATTCGTGGTGTTTTATACAGAGAAATAAAAAATAACAGGAATTTCAAAAAAATTGATGAGGGAACTTATTCATTAGCTGATTATGATGAAACCAAACTTGTGTTGTATCCAAAAGATTTAGTGACCACAAAAGATGTCCTTACAGCTATTCGTATTGGGCAGAATGAATTTAGAAAAAAACTCATAATCTCACTCAAGAGATGTCCAATTACAGGAATAGATGATACTCGTATTCTGACCGCAAGTCATATCAAGCCGTGGACTCAATCAACAAATCACGAGAGGTTAGATGTGCGAAATGGATTTTTATTTAGTCCGACTTACGACAGACTTTTTGACAGGGGACTAATAAGTTTTTCAAATAATAAAGACCTTTTAGTTTCAGGGAGCTTTTCGGAAAAAATTTTATCGAGACTTAACTTGAGACGCAATCAAACAATTGTAAATTTACCGATTATCGGAAGAGAAGAATATTTAGAATATCATCGTAATAAAATATTCATCCATAATTGAGCCTTCATGTTATGATTCAAGAAATTACGACAAAAATAGCGATTTTTCAAAAAAAAGAAATACGCAAAGTCATTCATAATGACGAGTGGTGCTTTTCAGTTTCTGATGTAATTGAGGCGCTAACTGATACGGTTGATGTTAGAGATTACATAAAGAAAATGAGAAAACGTGATGTCGAGTTAAATGCCTACTGGGGGACAAATTGTCCCCTGCTTGAAATGATCGCAAAGGATGGTAGAAAAAGGAAGATAACCAGCGCAAATACAGAAGGAATTTTTCGTATTATTCAATCCATCCCATCCCCTAAAGCCGAGCCATTCAAGCGTTGGCTGGCAAAAGTAGGCTATGAACGAGTACAAGAAATTGAAGATCCTGAACTAGCAACAAAAAGAACCAAGATGCTCTATAAACTTAAGGGATATTCTGAAAGTTGGGTAGAAAAACGAATGCGCGGCATTGCTATTCGCGAAGAATTAACCGATGAATGGCAAAAACGGGGCGTAAGAGAGCAAAAAGAATATGAAATTTTAACTGCCGAAATTTCCAAAGCCACTTTTGGCGTGACACCGAGTGAATACAAAAAGCTGAAAGGACTGAAACGGCAAAATTTACGCGACCATATGAATGACTTGGAATTGATTTTTAATATGCTTGGCGAGCGAGTGACAACCGAAATTTCTCAACAAGAAAAGCCGAATACTTTTGTAAAAAATAAAAAGGTAGCAGAGAGGGGCGGAAGCGTTGCCGGAAATGCTCGAAAACAAACAGAAAAAGAATTAGGCAGACCGATCGTATCAAGAGAAAATTATTTGCCAAAATCAAATGATAAAAAAAGATTGAAATAGAATTTTGATTTTTAGATCATTAAACTAAAAATATGAAAGAACAATATCGTGTTGCTCTATGTAAGGATGCAGGACGAAAAGTGGTTCAGATCAAAGAGAGTGTCGGGTCGTGGCTATGTTTGCATAATAATTGCATAGAGGATAAAAATAAGGATGACGAAAAGTTAGAAATTCTATTGGATAAAGTCGCCGTTGAGAGTTTTGAGGCGGGAATAGGGATTATAGGAAAGTTATAAATCATTTTACGCACAAAAAGAAGCTAAGCGGAAGGTTGAAGAGATGATTGAAAAGTAATGTTAAAACAAAAATCCTCGCTACTCGCGGGGATTTTTGTTTTAGGCGTTGGTGACGAAGTTCGAGGTTTCGTTGACCGTGTAGGGCATGAGGGCCATGAAGCGCGACCGTTTCACGCTTTCGGCGAGCATTCGTTGGTGTTTCGCGCAGGTGCCGCTTTTCTGGCGGGGATACATCTTCGCCTGCATGGAAACAAAGCCGCGCAAAAGACGCGTGTCTTTATAGTCTATCCATTTGATGTTGTTCTGGCAGAAATGGCACTGTTTCTTTTCTTTTTTGAATTCATCCTCCGGTTTCCCGATAGGCATTCTTCGTTTGATGGCCATAATTTAAAAAGGTATATCTTTTACTTCTATCTCTTCATCAGAAAACGACGGAGCGTCTTCTTCTTTGGGGGCCTGCTGGGAATTGCGGGGCGCGTCCATGCCTCCTCCCCCCATTTTCGGTCCCATCTGCATGCTTTCGGCGATGATCTCAGTGCGGAATTTCTTCACGCCGTCCTGCCCCTCCCACGACCTGTTTTCGATGCGCCCCTCGATGAATACGAGTTGGCCTTTTTTGAGGTACTGGGCGCAGATCTCCCCGAGCCGTCCCCATGCCACGATATTGTGAAACTCGACTTTCTGCTGTTTCTGTTTCTGCGCGTCCGTGAAAAACCGGTTAGTCGCGATGCCGAACGTGGTGACGGTCTGTCCCGACGTGGTGGTGCGCGATTCGGGGTCCCGCGTCACATTTCCCAAGATCATTGCCTTATTTAAATTCATATTCACAAAAGCTTATAGCTTCATTAGCTTCGTTAGCTTGTTAGGGGGTGCTTTTTGCTCTGTCTCTATAAGCTAATGAAGCTGAAAGCTAAAAGCTATTTATTAAGTATTTCTTCCAGCTTTTTGTCCAACTCCTCGAATTCGACTTTGTTCTCTTCCTGCTGGGAGACGGTGTGTCCTTTTTTGAAGACTTCCTTGTCGATTTCCGCCTGCACCGGCTGTTTGACGGCGGCGACCCGGGGAGCCGGCCGGGTCATGTGGGCCACCTGTTTTTTGTCTACCACAATGATCAAATGCCGCAGGATGTTGTTGTCGAGCACCAGCTTATTTTTGACTTCTTTCAGTTTTTCGGGGCTTGCCGCAAAATGCATGAAACCGAAATACCCCTGCTTTTTATGCTCTATCGGGTAGGCGAGCCGTCTCTTGGAGGGCATTTCTTCTCGGGTGATTTCCGTTTTCTCTTCTTTTTCTCCGGTGACGAAATCCTTGATCTTCTGCGCGTAGGCGACAACCTCCTCGTCTTTGACTTCGGGGGTGATGAAATATGACAGTTCGTATGTTTTTTTCACTTCGCTTTCCATGCACAATATCGTACTATACCCCACAGGAAATTGCAAGACCCGCCCTTTGAGCATATCTATTACCCCTCCATTTGTACCATTTTTTATACCTGTGGTATACTGAAAGCAATGGAAGAGATTCCCAATCAAACCGCGCCGGAGGCGACGAACACGCAAGATCAGAAAATGCGCGTTCCTTTTATTATCTTCGCGCTCGCGCTGTTTACGGTCTTTCTCTACGGGCTCTATTGGATCTTCACGCAAAGCACGAATTCTCCGATCGGCGCCGGGTGGTTTTTGTTCAGTTTCGCCGCGGGGCTTTCCATGATCGTTCTGCCCTGCACGCTTCCGCTCGCGTTCGTCATCGTGCCGCTTTCGATGGGAAAAGGATACGTGAAGGGCTTTTCGGTAGCGCTCGCGTTCGGGCTTGGCGTCGCCATCACGCTTTCCATGTACGGTATTTTGGCGGCGCTCCTGGGGAAGGCGCTGTTTGGTTTTACGGACGGAGGCGGTGAGACAATCAAGAATATTTTCTATACGATTGCGGGTATTTTTGCTCTTGTGTTCGCTTTGGGCGAGCTCGGTCTTTTGAAAGCGCGCATGCCAAGCTATATGGGCGCGGTGCCGGGGTTCATCCAGAAGCGCAAGGACATCGCCAAAGCGCTGATGCTCGGGCTTTTCTTGGGCAACATCGGCGTAGGGTGTCCGCATCCGGCGACACCGATCATTTTGGGGCAGATAGGCGTGACGCACGACGTGTTTTATGGGTGGCTTCTCTTTTTCGTGCATGCCGTCGGGCGCGTTATTCCTTTGCTGTTTCTCGCCGTGCTTGGCATTTTGGGCGTGAACGCGACCAAGTCGCTGGTAAAGCATAAAGATTCCATCGCGCGCGCGACGGCGTGGGGCATGGTGTTTGTCGGCGCGTTTTTGTTCACGCTCGGTTTTTTCTCGCACGATTGGTGGGTGAATTCCGGTTCGCATACGCTTCTTGAAGAAATTACCCAGGAAGCGCGCTTCACCGACGCGCTCAATGAACGGTTTCAAAGCGCGGTGGCGCACCGGCATGGGCTCGAAGAAGGAGCGGGATTTTTCGGCGCACCGCTCTGGCTCGGCAATTGGGTATTGGTGGTGCTTATGGCCATTCCGCTGTGGTGGTATTGGTTTTTCCGGCGCAACCGGATGAGCTCGTTGTCGGAGACGGAACGCGGCGCGGAACAAGAGGCGTTGCGCTCCAAAGCGATCCTTTTTGCGACGGCGACGGTCCTCTTCGCGCTCACTTTCATCTACGTGCTTCCCCAGCGTTTCCTGGCGCAGCAGGCGGCGCTTGAGGCGCAGGAGCATGCTGTTCCATCGGCGGGTTCCGTGGATATGGGCGACATGCATGATATGGATGCTATGGGGAGCATGAACGCGAGCGATCTTTCACGGCTGTCTTTAAGGACTCCCGCCAATGCGATTGCCCGATTGCCGTTTGCGGTCGCGGAAGACGGGACAAAAGAGTTTCATCTGGAAGCGGGTGAATTCCGCTGGGAATACGCGAAGGGCAGCTCTGTTCACGCGTGGGGGTACAACGGGCAAGTTCCCGGACCGGAGATCCGCGTCATGGAAGGCGACAGGGTTCGCGTTGTTCTGACCAATAATCTGCCTGAAGCGACTTCCATGCATTGGCACGGCATTGACGTTCCGTATACCCAAGACGGCGTGCCCGGGTTCAGCCAGGTCGCGACAAAGCCGGGTGAAACGAGGGTGTACGAGTTTGAAGCGAAGCCCGCGGGCACGCGCTTTTACCATACGCACGGCTCGTCGCACGGGACCGAAGCGATGCAGTTGGATATGGGGCTTGCGGGAGCGTTCATCATCGAACCAAA
>MEYP01000001.1:53797-83203 GCA_001775835.1 Candidatus Azambacteria bacterium RIFCSPHIGHO2_02_FULL_52_12
TGACGAATGGGCGGTGGGCGCGGGCGGAACGAACATGGCCGCGACCATGGGGCATGACATGGGAGACGCCGCGCCAAGCGCGGGCGTCGGGCATGCGATGATGGACTATGGCGTATTTACGGTGAACGGCAGGACATTCCCCGACGTGCCGGCAATCTCCGTGAAAGAAGGCGAGCGAGTGCGCTTGCGGCTTATCAATGCCGGCACGTCTACCATCCACCCGATGCATCTGCACGGCCATCAGTTCAAGGTGACGGCAACCGACGGCAATCCGGTTCCTCTCGCGGCGCAGCTGACGAAGAACACGATCGCGCTCAATCCGGGCGAGACGTATGACATCGAGTTTGTCGCCGAAAACCCGGGCGTGTGGGTATTCCATTGTCACGAACTGCACCACGCGGGCGGCGGCATGATCATGCCGATCCTCTATGAAGGGTATAAGCCGCTTGGGCAGTAGATCATTAATCACGCGTCCTATGATGAAAAAAACAGGGTTTGCGGTATGTTTATCGCTGATACTCGGCATGGCTCTCTTTTCGGGCTTCGCGCTTGCGGATGCCGGTCACGACGAGGCGCCCGCAGTGCACGGCATGACAACAACAGCAACGCCGGCCGCGCAACCAAGCACCCAGTTTCCCAATGCCGTCGGCGGATTCGTCATCGGCGTCGTGGTCGGCATCATCCTCGCACGCTTTATTTTCAAAAAATCATGAAACCTGTCATTTTAGAAGAAGTATTTTCTCCCGGATGCCACACGTGCAAAGAGCTTGAGGTGTTTTGGGGAACTATCGCGAAAGATTTTCCGAATGTCGAGTTCAAGCGTTTGAGCATCCTTGACCAGGAGGGGCAGGAGCAGATCCAAAAGCACATGATTTTCGCTTCACCGGGCATCATCATCAACGGCGAGCTGTTTTCTTCGGGAGGATTCAACAAAGAACAATTAACCGCAAAGCTCAAAGAGCTTTCGTAAGCAATAACAAAAAACATATGAAAAAAGTTTTATTGAGTTTGGGAATAGCGGCATTCGGGTTCGTCGGTTTCGCGTTTGCGGACGCGGGGCATAGTGGTGAAACGGCGCATGGTGAAGACATGGGCGGCAACACCGCCCAGGCCATGATGCATATGGATACCGTGATGGGCGGCATGATGCTCGAAAACCGGGCAGAGGATTGCGCTACGCTCACTTCCGGTGAACTGGTGGAAAAGGGCGAGGAAATGATGGTGAAGATGCTCGGAGGGGATGAGGCAAAGCACGAGCGCATCGAGGTTGCCATGGAAACGGAGAGCGAATCATTTCATGATGAAATGCATATTATGATGGGAAGAGATGCGACGGGCTGTTTCAGCGACGAACAGCAAAAAGCGATCGCGGGGAAACTGACGGCCGTTCCTCAAAGCAAATCAGGCCAGGGAGTGCCGTTGGCCGCCGGTCTGGTCATCGGGGCGCTTCTGGGATTGGTGGGGGCATCATTCATGAAAAAGAAATCAGCATAGGACATACGCAATGGGAAATTTACAGGAAAAATTAAGACCCTACGCGCCGTTCTGCCTGCGGCTGGGGCTTGCCGCCGTATTCTTGCTGTTTGGCATGCAGAAAATGTACGCGCCTTCACAAGGCAGCGCGGAGATCCAGGGCATTTTGGGCGTAAGTCTCGGTGTCGCTTCAGCGATGAATTTCTACATCGGCCTGCTCGAACTCGCGCTCGCGGCTCTGCTCACGGCGGGGTGGCTGGTGAACTTTGCGGCGCCGGTTGCCACGCTCCTGGTCCTTGGCATTTACGGGCTCATCGTGCTGAAATACGGTGCGACGTTTGACCCGACGTTTTCGCGCGACCTGGCGGTCATCGGCGCCGGTTTCGCCCTTACTTTTCTGGGACCCGGGGCGTGGAGCGTGGACGCATGGCTTGCCAAGAAAAAATCCGCCCAGTAAGGCGGATTTTGCGTTCCTTAGGAGAGAATAGACGTCTTTTCCCTATTTTGTTATAATGAATTGGCCGGTCTGCTGATAGTGGCCTTCGCCGCAGGGGACGGAGCAGTAGAACCCGAATGTTCCTTCTTTGGAAGCGATGAATTCAATGACGGTTTCTATCTTCGGGGAAAGCTTGGTGCTGATACCAAACGTTTCAAGGGCAAACCCGTGGTCGTACGAGTCTTCGTTGAAGATCTTAAGGATCACCTTGTCGCCGACTTTCGCGTAGAGAATATTAGGTTCCCAAACCCATTTGTTTTCCAATATGCGGACCGGGATAGTGATGACGTTGCCCGACGCCGCTATCGGAGTAAAGGATTCCGGACGGTAAAATTTCGCGTAGATCACGCCCGAGCCGATCAACAAAACCGCAAAAATAATCATCACGATAAATTTATTCATATGAGGCAAGAAAGAAAAGTGTTTAAAGTGAGAGGCATGCATTGCGCCGCCTGCTCGAATTTGATTAATAAAATACTGGGGAAGCAGAAAGGGGCGCTGGAAGTGAACGCGAACTTCGGCTCTGAATCCGCGAACATATTGTACGACCCGGATCAGATCACGCCGGAACAGATGAACGCGATTCTGCAGAAAATCGGCTACACGCTCATTATAGCAGAAAACGATGATAAAAGTGAAGAGCTGTTCGAAGCCGAGCGCGAGCGCGAGATAGCGAGCCTGAAAAAGCGCACGATCATCAGTTTCATCCTGTCGTCGCCGATTATTTTATACTACATGAGCGTACACATGTTCAATCTCCAGCATGTTCATGCATTTTGCGTGAGCGGCGGAGGGTTTATTGCCGGCCTCGCCAGCGGGTGCCAAGGCGGGTGGTTCCTTGATTTCAACTGGATCTTCTTCGCGCTCACGACGCCGGTCCAGTTGGGGGTCGGGTGGGTGTTCTATCGCAACGCGTGGACGGCGGTACGGGTGGGGTCGGCTTCCATGGACGTGCTGGTGGTGCTGGGCACGTCGGCGGCGTATCTCGTCTCTGTTTTCGGTTTCCTGTTTTCCGATATCGCGTTCTTGCATCAGTACTGGAGAGGGCTCGACCATCCGTTCTGGGAATCTTCCGCGGCGCTTATCTCGTTCATCATTTTGGGCAGATATTTCGAAGCGCGTTCCAAGGGCAGGGTGAATTCCGCCGTCCGCAAGCTCATGGGGCTCGCGCCCAAGACGGCGATCGTCATGCGGGACAATAAAGAAGTTGAGATTCCCATCAAAGATCTGCAGATAGGCGATATTTTCCTGGTGAAGCCCGGGTCCAACGTTCCGACGGACGGGATTATCATCGAAGGGAAATCATCCATCGACGAAAAGGTGGTGACGGGAGAGTCGATGCCGGTCGGCAAGACCGTGGGCGAGGAAGTCATCGGCGCGACCAACAACACGTATGGCCTGCTCAAATGCCGCGCGACGAAGGTCGGCAAAGACACCCTGCTGTTCCAGATCGTCCGCATGGTGCGCGAGGCGCAGTCGTCCAAGGCGTCCATTCAGAACGTCGCCGACAGCATTTCCGAGCGCTTTGTGCCCGCGGCCATCGTGCTGTCCCTCCTTGCGTTCGCGTTCTGGTATTTCATCATGGGGCTTGAAGCCGTTCCCGCGCTCATCTACATGATAGCCGTGCTGGTCATCTCGTGCCCATGCGCTTTGGGGCTCGCCACACCGACGGCTTTAATGGTAGGGACGGCTCGCGGCGCTGATTCAGGCATTCTTATTAAGGGAGGCAAGTCGCTTGAAAGCGCGTATAAAATAACCGCGGTCGCTTTTGACAAGACCGGCACGCTCACCAAAGGCACGCCGTCGGTCACGGATGTCGTTGCGTTCACCGACCTACCCAAAGAAGAGGTGTTGAAAATTGCCGCCGTCGCCGAGCGCGGTTCGGAGCATCCGCTGGCAAAGACCATCGTGAAAACCGCCGGCGATGTTGCCGAGCCGAAGAATTTCGCGTCCGTGACCGGCCGGGGCGTGCGCGCCGACTACAACGACAAGACCGTGCTGGTGGGCAACGAACTGCTCATGTCCGAGAACCATATTGACGTGAGCGCGCACCAGAAAGCGTACGAAGACCTGCAAGATCAGGCAAAGACGGTGGTGCTGGTCGCCTACGACGGCAAAGCCATCGGCATGATAGCGCTCGCCGATACGCTCAAAGACTATGTGCTTGAAGCCATCGCGGAACTCAAGAGAATGAAAAAAGAAGTCATCATGATAACGGGCGACAATGAAAAAACGGCGAAAGCGATAGCGAAAAATCTGGGTATCGACACCTATTTCGCCAAAGTCCTGCCCGAAAAGAAAGAGGAACTGATAGCCGGCCTGCAGGCAAAGGGCAAAGTGGTGGCGATGGTGGGGGACGGCATCAACGACGCGCCCGCGCTCGCCAAAGCGGATTTGGGCATCGCGGTCGGGTCCGGTACGGATGTCGCGATCGAAACGGGTGACATCGTACTCATCAAAGACGACCTGCGCGACGTGGTGACGGCTATCGACCTGTCGAGAAAGACAATCGTGAAGATCTGGCAGAACTTTTTCTGGGCGTTCGCGTACAACGTTATCGCCATCCCGATCGCCGCGGGGTTCCATCTGCTCATCACGCAGACCGGCGGCCTGCCCGCGGACTGGGTTTTAAGCGTAACGCAATCCATTTCGCAATCCATCGGGCCGGGAGTCGCTGACTTTTTCAAGAGTCTTTCCCAGTCTTCCCTGCGCCCCGAGATCGCCGGATTCGCGATGGCGTTCTCTTCCGTGTCGGTGGTCGGCAACTCGTTGCTTCTGCGCCGCTATAGGGAGCCGAAATTCGCCCGGATAACAAAACCGGCCGTATAAATAAAAACACTATGACAAAAAAAACGTACGCGATAGAGGGTATGCACTGCGGTTCCTGCTCCATGGGCATTGAGATGTTCCTTTCAAACACCGACGGCGTCGCCTCCGCGAAGGTCAGCTACGACACAAAAAAGGGAGAGGTTGAGTACGACGAAACAAAGATCAAAGACGAAGATGTCATTAAAGCCATCGAGGAAGCCGGCTTTAAAGCGACTGTGGAAAAGTAGTTTGACGCGTTTTCCCTTATCTTGTATTGTAAAGAGACGAGGAAAGCTCATTCTAACCACGATATACTCATAGAGGAGGGAACCCAATGTTGAAAATGACAGATGCAGAGGCGGAAAGATTTTTAGGCGATCTCAGTTCCGTGCACCAGAATCTCAAAAGCGGAAATACGTTCGCTCTTTCACAGCTGAAGGAGATCAGCGATAAATTTGCCGAGAAAAAAGTGCTCGGCACAAGGTATCACTCCATCACAACCATTGGATAACGTGGGCAAGGTTTAAAAAGGGCGACTTTCGCAAGAAAGCCGCCTTTAACTTTATATCCTAAACTCGATAACATCCCCATCTTTCACGACGTATTCTTTACCTTCGATGCGGAGCAGGCCTTTCTCGCGCGCGGCGGCGTAGGAGCCGGCATCAAGTAAATCCTGCCAATTAATGACTTCCGCGCGGATGAATTTTTTCTCGAAATCGGTGTGGATCTCGGCGGCGGCCTGCGGTGCTTTGGTCGCTTTTTTGACTGTCCATGCCCGCGACTCGTCTTCTCCGGTGGTCAGATAGGTTTCAAGCCCCAATAGCTCATAGCTTTTTTCGATAAGCCGGTCGAGCCCCGATTCCGCGCCCAAACCGAATTCCTTTTTGTATTCGGTACGGTCAGCATCCGCAAGGTCGTTCATCTCAAGCTCGATGCCCGCGTCGAGCACGACGAAAACGGATCTGTTTTTGGTAAAATAATCCGTCAATTTTTGGTACCGTTCGTCTCCGCCAGCCGGCGGAAGCTCATCCAGATTCTTTCCGCCCATTTTTTTGTTCAGTACGTACAGAATCGGCTTTGCGGTGATGAGGTTGAGCTCTTTCATTAAAGGAAGCTCAACATCGGTGAACGAGACCGTGTTGGCAAGCGCGCCGCCCTCAAGCGCCGATTTTACTTTCTCAAGCGCCGCTTTCTGCGCGAGCGCCTCCTTTCGGCCTGATTTCGCTTCCCCGGCGACTTTATCAAGCCGTTTATTCACGGTCCCCAGGTCGGCGAATATCAGTTCGAGATTGATGATTTCAATGTCGCCAAGCGGGTCTATACGCTTCTCTACATGAATAATGTTGTCGTCCTCGAAAATACGCACGACCTGCGCAATCGCTTTGGTCTCGCGGATATGCGACAGGAATTGGTTGCCGAGCCCCTCGCCTTGCGAAGCGCCTTTCACCAGGCCCGCGATGTCCGTGAATTCTATCGTCGTGGGAACGGTTTTTTTCGAATGCGAAAATGCTGAGAGCTTTTCGAGGCGCGGGTCGGGCACGGTCACCACGCCCACGTTGGGGTCGATGGTGCAGAACGGATAGTTTTGGATGTCGACGGGTTTTTTCGTCAGCGCTTTAAACAGCGTTGATTTGCCCACATTCGGAAGCCCGACGATGCCGATGGAGAATGACATATTAGATAGTTTTTTCGAAATGCTGATAATCTATCCTGCCGCTTTGGGGTTTCCAGTCTCCTCCCCAATCCCAACCCAAACCTTTCATCAGGGTGACGAGGGGGTGGTCGCCGGTCAAGGTTCCCGCGGCATCTTTGTCATAAACTCCTTCCTTCGGCAATCTGAAGATCTCACGCATATTCTCATCGTATCTTACGTAGATATTCTGAACGGGATTGATATCGAACGCCAAACCCGAGGCGTGTTTCGACATTCTGTCGGTGCCCATGATGAGCCTGTAGTTGTAGCCCGAAGAATTGTTGTCATTGCAAGAGACCACATCATCCCATGCATATTTTTTATCGCTTATCGGTATGACTTTTGACAGGGGAAATCCCATTGCCAGCGCCGTTTTGAAAAAAACTTCCACATCCCTCGCAACGTCTTTGTGCATGACGATTTGACCGCGATGGAGCGCTCCATCAAAACCATAATACTGTACTTCGAGAATATCTTGAGAATTCAAGATATGCCCCGGAGCCGGACGGTCGGGATTTTGCATCAAAATATCTTCCTTTGCGGCGTCGCTGTCTATAACAGCATTTTTGAGCGATTCGTTCATATTCACAGTATACACGAAATAAAGATTTGACAAAATTTTTATATTAGAATAATGTAACTATATGATGTCGCAAAGATCACACAGGAAACATTTCAGCGGTTTTTATTTTACTTGGACTCTCTTTCCAGAGCCTGTCTTTGCGTTTATGGTATAGCCGACTTATCCTTCGCATGAACTCAAAAACAGACTCTGGAAACAGAGTCTGTTTTGTTCTTTATGCTCTTTCACAATCAACCCCCAAGAAAAGGAGAAGAGATGATCAGAATCAATCCGGGAAGCATCGACGACTTGCTCGCTTTAAAGGATGCCGGCGCGCCGGTAACGCTCACCTCGCACCCCGGCAACGCCTCTCTTTACAAACTGGTTTTGTGGTCGTGCGGCATCCCAGAGCATTTGTGGGATGTAACATGTTGCATAGCAGACGCTAACAACCAGCCCATGCACCGTCTTGTCGGCGGTAAGGCGGAACTCGTTGTCTCGGAAGATTTCCACCGCAAGGTCATCGACACGACCGGTCCGAACAATCGCTTCGTGACGGCGTACCAATTCACCAAGGACGGGACGAGACTCGGGAGATTTCATGTTAAAGCTATACAGAAATGCTTCCCCGATGCCTTGTCGTCCTGCTCGCGGCTTTTGCTTTCGGAACGAGAAAAAGTTTGGGAGATGTTCGACTACCTGGCCCGCACCAAAAAAGACGAGGTCTTCGGGCGCTTCATCGCTCCCCGTGGAGTGATGAGACCGGTCTCTGAAAGCGGCGTAAGAGTGGAGAGCATGGCCGGTTCTTTCATGGAAGTTTTGGAAGAGCTGGAGCACCTCCTTTTCTCGGATGAGGAAATCACCACAAAAGGTGGTGTTTGCTATGGCGGCGTCATGGTGCCGCTCTCCAGCATGCTTG
The DNA here is from genome assembly GCA_001775835.1 of Candidatus Azambacteria bacterium RIFCSPHIGHO2_02_FULL_52_12. Classification (GTDB taxonomy): domain Bacteria; phylum Patescibacteriota; class Minisyncoccia; order GWC2-36-17; family WO2-46-25; genus WO2-46-25. The sequence continues at coordinate 61,749 of MEYP01000001.1, forward strand.
TCCAATATTGGCAAACCGGAAGGGTCGATCGCTACGATGTGTCCGGTCCGGATATGATGCGCTATGCCACTCGGCCGGAACATCAGATAAAGCTTTCGCAAATGTTGGAACATCTGCGAAAGTGGAATCCAAAACTTGTTCCGGAACATATCGTAAGCCATATGTATCCCGGGACGGCGGCACGGGTCGGTCATGTCGCGGGCCATGTTTCACAAGAGGTTATGAAACGAAAGGTCTATATGCTGGAGCACGCCGACTCTCTGGATAGGGTCAGAAAGCGGGAGATTTGGGAAATAGCCAAAGACGATGAACGCAATTGGCCCGTACAGATTCGGCCGGGCGTTGACCCCTATTTCTCCCAGCACGATCTTGCTCTCATGGGTAAGGAGCTTGTCGTGGATGAATTCTGGAGGAATATCCCCATTGCCGGCATGAGAGATTCTCTCGTTAAAGCGAATAATCTGCTCCGTCTCAAATCCTAAAAAGAAGGAGGTGTTGAAATTAAAGCCCCACGAATTTCCGTGGGGCTTTTTTCTTGTGCAGAGCTGTTTTGTCAAAAAAATGCGCGCGTGGTAGAGTAAGGATATAATTTTACATGAAGAAGGGACGAACAAAAACATACGTCATTACCGCGGTTATCGTTGTTGTGGGAGGGTTTTTCTTTTGGTATTTCGGCGCGCCGACGCCCGTGGCGTATCATTTCATCGCCGTGAAAAAGGGGACGATTATCGAAGAGGTGAGCGTGACCGGGAAGGTAAGGGCGGCCCAAGACGTAAGTCTTGCGTTTGAAAAAAGCGGAAGGGTCGCGAGAACGTATGTGCGGGTCGGCGACAGGGTGAAAGCGGGACAATCGCTTGTCGAGCTTGAGAGCGCCGACACGCGGGCCGACCTTGCCCAGACGCAAGCGGCGCTTGAGAGCGCTCGGGCGAAGCTTGATGAGCTCAAACGGGGAACGCGGACGGAGGACTTGCGCCTTGCCGAAACAAAAGCCGCCAACGCGCAAAAAGCGCTGGACGACGCCGCGATCAATTTAGATAACGTGACGGCAAAGGCAAGCACCGACCTGGAGGGGGATTACGGGGACGCGCTCGTTGCCGTAGGGAAATCCGTCAACATCGCCACGAATTCGCTGTTTGTTTTCACCGATATCCAATTCGCGCATTATTCGGCGTACGACCAGACGAGTACGGCTATCGCGGACGCGAAAGCGGCGGCGGTGTCCGCGCTTTTGGGCGGCGTCGGCATGGGAAGGGCGACCAATGACGCCATAGGATCTCTTTCGGGCGGCGCCAAAGGGCTGCTTTTGAAGGCGCAGCAGGACCCGACGCACGCGAACATAGACGCGGCGCTCGCGGCTGGAAAATCGGCACTCGCTAAAGTGAAGACGGCGCTTGAAGCGATCCCGGGCACTTCGCTGTTGACGTCGACCGAGTCGACGAACCTCAACACCGAGCGGAACAACATGAACACCGAGCTGGTCGCCCTGACGGGCAAGCAAGACGCCATCGCTTCGCAGAAAGCGCAGAACCAAAGCAATATTTCCACGGCGGAAGCGAGCGTCACGAGCGCGCAAAACGCTTTGGCGAGCGCGCAAGACGAGCTCGCGCTCAAGGAGGCGGGAACAGCCGCAGAAACTATTGCCGCGCAGGAAGCGGCGGTAAGGGAAGCCGAGGCGAGGGTGCAAGGCGCGGAGGCGCAACTCGCAAAGACCGTCGTGCGTTCCCCGCTTGCAGGCATTGTCACCAAACAGGACGCGAAAGTCGGGGAGATCGTGAGCGCGAATGCGCCGCTGGTATCGGTCATCTCCGATGCGAAATTCGAGATCGAGGCGTTCGTGCCCGAAGCCGATGTTGCGAAAGTGAAGCGGGATGACCGTGCGAGCGTGACGCTTGACGCGTACGGCGACGACGTCATATTTGAAGCAATTGTAGTTGCGGTTGACCCCGCGGAGACAATGATCGAAGGCGTCGCGACGTATAAAACGACGTTTGTCTTTTCCAAGGACGACGCGCGGATCAAATCGGGCATGACGGCGAATATCGATGTTCTCACGGACAAGCGGGAAAATGTTCTGGCGGTTCCCCAGCGTTCGGTAGGCGTCAAAAACGGAACTTCATTTATTTTGGTGAAGGAGCAAGGCGATGTTCCCGTGGAGCGCCGCGTCGTCATCGGGCTTCGCGGATCGGACGGCATGGTGGAAGTCCGTGAAGGTATAAAAGAAGGCGACCAGATCGCGGATTCTTCTCAAATGTTGACGCCCTAGATATGAATCTCATTGCCGTTTCCAATCTCACAAAATCGTATTTTGGCGATGACGTGGAGACGCCGGTTCTTCGCGGAGTATCGTTTGAGATCGCGCGCGGAGAATTCGCCGCGATCATGGGGCCGTCGGGGTCCGGCAAATCAACCCTGCTCCACATTCTCGGGTTTTTGGACGCCGCCACGGGCGGAGAATACCGTTTCGACGGTAAAACGATGGATGACTATTCTCCGGACGAGATCGCGCGCGTCCGCAACGAGAAGATGGGGTTCGTGTTCCAGGCGTTCAATCTGCTTCCGCGCGCGACCGTGCTTGAGAACGTTAAATTGCCGCTTCTGTACTCGACGGTGAAGGAATCCGAATGGAACGGCCGCGCCATGAAAGCGATCGAGGCGGTCGGCCTGGGGCATCGCGCGCACTATCGCGCCTCCCAGCTTTCGGGCGGCGAGAAACAGCGCGTTGCCATCGCGCGGGCGCTGGTGAACGACCCGCAGATCATCTTTGCCGACGAGCCGACCGGAAACCTCGATTCGAAATCGGGCCAGCAGGTGATGGAGATCTTGCAGAAGCTCAACGAAGAAGGGCACACCATCATTCTCATCACGCACGAGACGTATACGGCCCAAAATGCGCAACGCATCATCAAAATCCTTGACGGGAAGGTCGAGAGCGACGAAGTCGTCAATCACCGCCGCGCCGCGAATCATTTTATAAAATAGGCAATGACATTCAAGCACAGCTTTACCACGGCACTCAAGGGAGTGGGGACGCACAAGTCGCGCTCGGCGCTGACGATTTTGGGCATTGTCATCGGCATCACGTCCATCATCCTCATCATGTCGCTGGGGCAGGGGGCGCAGGACCTGATTCTCAATCAAATTCAGGGCATGGGCTCCAAAACGATCGTGGTGATTCCCGGCCGCGAGCCCAAGGGGCCGTCGGATGCCGCGCAGGTGTTTTCTGATTCGCTCAAAGAGCGCGATTTGGAAGCGCTTAAAAGAAAGACGAATGTTCCGACGCTCGGCGCCATCATGCCGCTTGTTTTCGGCGGAGACACGGGCATCTACGGCGGCGAGACGTACCGGCTCACTATTTTCGGGTCAACCGACCTGATTGCGAAAATTTTCGACATCGCGGTTTCAGAGGGGTCGTTTTTCACCGAAGAAGACGTGAAGGGCCGCGCCGACGTCGTCGTGATCGGCTCAAAAGTGAAAGAGGAGCTTTTCGGTTCGGGCGAGGCGCTGGGCAAAAAGATCAAGATAAAAAACAGGAGTCTTCGCGTGGTCGGCGTTTTGGCGAAAAAGGGGCAGGTTTCGTTTTTCAATTTCGACGAAGCGGCGCTTATCCCGTATACGACGGCCCAGCAGTATATTTTCGGCATCAAATATTTCCACCGTTTCATCGTAGAAGCAGAGGAGGAAGCCATGATCGCGCAGACGGTGGGGGACATCGAGCGGACGCTCCGCAACGAACATGACATCACCAATCCGGAAAAAGACGATTTCTTCGTGGAAACGCAGGCCGACCTGGCGGCGCGCTTGAGCACCGTCACCGACGTTTTGACGCTGTTTTTGGTGTCGGTCGCCGCCATATCGCTCGTGGTAGGCGGCATTGGCATCATGAACATCATGCTGGTATCCGTTACCGAGCGCACGCGCGAGATAGGCCTGCGCAAAGCGCTTGGCGCCACCGACGGCAACATCCTCACGCAGTTTTTACTCGAAGCCATCATGCTCACCGGCGTGGGCGGTGCCATCGGCATCATGCTGGGCGGCGCGTTCTCGTTTGCCGCGTCGGTCGTGCTTACGCGGGTATTCGAGCTTGCGTGGGTGTTCACCCTGCCATTTTCCGCAGTTGCCATCGGCGTCGCGGTTGCAACCGGCGTCGGGCTGGTATTCGGCATTTACCCCGCGCGTCAGGCCTCGCGCAAAAGCCCCATGGAGGCCCTGCGGTATGAATAAGTTCTCTATTAGCGCAGTATTCTTGAATTAGTCCGAACGCATTTTTCCGAAAAAATCCCCACGCGAATCCGCCGGCTGGCGGACGGAAAGACGGCAGTCTGTACTGAGCGAAGTCGAAGTGAGCCATACCGCTGACAACCTGCCCGAATGAATTCCCCGCCAGAACCCGTCCGAATGGCCTGGCCGGGCGGATGACTTTGTCGGGCTGGGTTCAGGCGGGTTTCAAGTTTTTCTTTGGCGGTAAATAAATCAGTGAAATTACTTAATGTCCACCAAAAGGGAAGACTAACACTAACAATGATAGAAGAGTCAATATAGAGAACAGTATATACAACTTCTTAATACTTTCGGATTCAAAATAGACATAAACAATACCTGTTATCAAAGCCATAATTCCACTTTGTGTGAAAGATATTTTACTAAGATCAGGGAAAGTTGAAAAAATAGAGAGGAACCAAAAAGGCAATGATAGAATGATAAAGGACATTGGAAGTATGATATAAGACTTATTCTTTGTTTCAAATCTAACAGTTAAAATCCGAGAATCTTTTATTAAAGAGAGAAAGAAGAGAGCGAATATGATTATCATAAAAATACTTGCCCAAAGCAGATATCCATAAATAAAGTCAGGTCTATTTGACAGAATTCCTTCAATAATCCCAATCAAAAGGAAAATAGAAAACAAGCTAACGAAAGCAGTTATTGAAACAAAAATTATCAGATTTATTTTTTTCATGTATTCGTCTATTTATTATAGAAGCTGTTTGATTATTAGAGTAACCAGCCCAATCCCCCAAAATTAAAATATGGTTCCCTCCTTCGCTAAAGCTACGGATGGGCAAGCGAGCCGATGTTTTCCCTCGGGTTCTTTTGCGGTTTTGAGCGGCGCGCGGCTCCGCCCTTACTTCAATTATATCATTTTGTGCTCTCGGCAGGAATCGAACCTGCACCGCCTCCTTCGGAGGGAGGCATTGTGATCCATTCAACCACGAGAGCGGAACTTCGATGGAAGTGGTATAATACGTTTGAGTATAGCACAGTTTTTCTTTTGCACAACAACGACACATTGACTTTCTCGGATTTATGTTGTAGTACTGGAGTGCGCTATGACCCAAAAATCACTTTATTTTTCTTTCATTCTTTTGACTGCCGCCGGACTTTTTGCAAGTCCGTATTCTGCGTGGGCGTTTTCCGCCTTTTCCGACGGCACGCTTATTAAAGGAAGCGGGCCGGAAGTGTATGCGCTTGAAAACGGCCTGAAGCGCCACATAACGACGGAAGCGGTCTTTGACGGCTTTGAATACAATTGGGACAAGATTCAATATATTGCCGATGAGGATTTGGCGCGGTATCCGACGGGAAAAAAAATAGACAATGCGCGTTCGTATCCGGAGGGAGCGCTGGTCCGGGGGGACAGGAACCGGGAAGGCGACGGCGTCCGGGTGTATCTGGTCAAAAGCGGCTCGCGGCGCTGGATAGAGACCGAGCAGGATTTTCAGAATCTCGGGTTGTTTTGGGGGGCGGTGATGGATATTTCAGCAAAAAAGCTCAAAACCATCGGCGCAGGGCAGTCGTTGAAACGGGAAACCCCTCTTGCGCGACCGCTTGCGATGCTGACGAAAACACCCGATGCCATAGTGGAGGGCGCCACCGTCAAATTTGAATTTACCGGCATTGCCGCGCGGACCGACAAAAAAGATTTGACGTTTGAGACGTTCATCGAGGCCCGCCTGAATGACGTAGTCGGGCAGGGGATCGATACGGGATGGGTCAGTTCGCGCGGCAAGGAGCGCATCCTGAAGGTTCCCGCCAAAGCGGGCAGGTACGTCTTTTTCGTGCGCGCGAAAGACCCTGATGGCGTCGTGCAGAGGGAGCCGGCAAGTTATGCGTTTGATGTGAAGCTTTCCCCCTATTTTAACAAGGTGTCCGTGAGCGCTTCGGTGCGCGCTTCTACTGTCAATGCGCAGAAAGTGACGCTGACAAGCAAAACGACCGACGCTGTCTCCATCGCGGGCTGGACCATCGGCAGCAAGAAATACAACACGCAGTATATCATTCCGTCCGTGGCGAAGGATATTCCCAATCATCCGTATTTTTCTTCTTTGGAAAGCACAATCGTTTTGAACGCGAAAAACAAGATCATCGTGCATATCGGCAAAGGACCCCTCGGGGTCAATTTCCGCCTGAACCGGTGCATCGGGTATTTGAATACGTACTATCCTTTGGCGGTGCCCTCCTATTGTCCGAACCCCAATCAGGACGAGATTAAGAACTTAAGCGCGGTTTGCCAGAAAGTCATCTCCCAAACCCCGCAATGCCGCGAGGTGAACGCGGGGAAAACGCTGCTTGACGCGGAATGCATCGATTATGCGCGCATGCACCTCACGTATTCGCAGTGCGTGGTAACGAACAACGCGTATTACGATTTTTATCTTGATGAGTGGTGGACGTATCTGAACCTCACGTCCAACGTGTGGGCGCCGGGCGCCGATTCGCTTTTGGTACGCGACCAAAACGACCTGCTGGTTGCGGAAGTTTCTTATTGATCCTGCCCTGTAACGTTTTATCGGCTCGGTGCGTCTCTTTTCATGTCGAGAGTTTTACTATTAAAAACATAAAAATATGTCGTATAAAGCATTGTTTTTAGGGAATGTACTCATTGCGCTCGCTTTCTTCGGAGTCGCAACCGCTTCCGCGCAGGCGCTCACCGTCAGCGGTGTAGGCGTTACCAATATCGCGCAAACTTCAGCCGATATCAATTGGACGACCGGCACGTCTTCGGACAGCCGGGTGTTTTACGGCACGTCAACGGCATACGGTCTTTCAAGCGTTCTGCAAACGGCGACCACGACGGCGCACGCGGTGTCGCTGGCCGGTTTGACCGCCTCGACCACGTATCACTTCATGGCGCAATCAAAGGATGATCAAGGCAACATCGCAACATCATCCGATTACGCGTTCACGACGCTCGCGGCAGATACCGCAGCTCCCGCTATCAGCGGAATCATTGTCTCTGGCATCACCCAGACTGCGGCGAATATCAATTGGACGACGAACGAACCGGCCGATACCCAGGTTGAATACGGCACCTCGATCTCCTATGGCCTTTCAAGTGCGTTACAGTCAGCAACCACAACGGCGCATGCAGTTGCGTTGGGTTCGCTGACCGCTTCGACAACGTATCACTTCATCGCGAAGTCGCGCGACGCGGCGGGAAACCTCGCGACCTCAAGCGACGCGACATTCACCACGCTTGCGTCCGTGGTAATTCCTCCGCCGGCGACCACCACGGCAGATGTTCTTGTGGGCGTCAAAGTTGAGCCCAAAACCATCAACGGGAAAAGCAAAGGCAAATGGATCGAGGTGCGCGTAACGTTCCCCGAGGGGTATGACGCGCGCGACGCGGACATGACGTCCATCAAGCTCAACGGCACGCTCTCACCCGAGCGTGTGAAGGTGAAGGCGAAGAAAAACAATGGACACGACGACGATGATGAAGACGAACAGGATCGCGAAAGCCGCCTGCATCTGAAATTCTCGCGGTCTGCGGTGATAGCATTGCTTTCGGGCGGAACAACAGCGACTTCCACTACGGCAACTTCAACCGACCCGTCGTTCGTTCAAAAGCAGATTGTCATTTCGGGTACAGTAGGCACGAAAACGTTCGGCGGTTCGACAACGGTGCGTTTTCGCTCAGCGACCGATCTCCCCGAAGGAACGGTATTCCGCTCGGCGGACGGTTCTGAAGTGTATATCATCGTGAACGGCAAGAAGCGCCATATCCCGAGTCTCAAGGCCTTCGAAGCGCTGGGACTTACGTGGAGCAGGGTGCTTGTCGTGTCGCAGGCGGTGGCGGATGCGGCCGAAGGGGACGTGCTCATCAAGAGCGTCAACAGTCCCGCCGTGTATCTTATCTCGGGCGGCAAGAAGCGGCACGTAAAAGACCCTTCCGAGTTTGAAGGGCAGGGGCTTGATTGGTCAGACATCACCGCGGTTTCGGGTTCCGAGCTTGCCTTCTACCCGACCGTTTCAGCTGTTACGCTTCTGCGGGTATCCGGCGACGCGAAGGTGTACTTCATCTCCAGCGGCCAGCGGCATTGGGTTCCCTCCGAAGCGGCTTTCAACAAGCGCGGCTTCAAATGGGACGATATCGTTATCGTAGATGAAAGCGAGCGCGACAAATACAAAGAAGGCGCGCGCGCGGATTAATCCAGCTCTTTGGGAAAAATAAGCAAAACCCTGCCATCTCTAGATATGGTAGGGTTTTGTGTTTTGCGGGGGATTGAATTATGATAAAAGCGATATGACCTTTACTCCAAAAATCCACAAAACCATCAGCAAAGCGGCGCTTTTACACAAAGACCAGAAGCGCAAGCATGGTGACTTGCCGTATATTGTGCATCCGTATTCGGTGGCGTTCATCTTGTCAAAATATACTAAAGACGAAGACATTATCAGCGCCGGCCTTTTGCACGACACCATCGAGGATTGCGATTATTCGGCAGAGCAGTTGAAAGCCGATTTCGGCGAGCGCGTCGCAGGCATCGTCCTTGAGGTCACTGAAGACGTCGCGCTCAAGCGCGGCGAAGGAAAAGTCGCGTCATGGGAGGAGCGCAAGCAAAAATATCTCGAGCATCTCGAAGGCGCGTCCCAAGAGGCGCTCATGGTTTCCTGCGCCGATAAATTACATAACTTGCTTTCTCTCATGGAGGCGCACGAACTGGAAGGTGAAGCATTGTGGCGGAAATTCAACACTTCTGTGTCTCGACAGATGTGGTTTTTCAAGTCCGTCCTTGCTATACTGAAAGAGAAGCTTGAAAGTCCCATCGTGGACGAACTTGAGAAAGCGTACGGCCGAGCGGAGCGTTTATTTTCATCTAAATAAATTATTTTTATGACGCACTATATTTGTACGGGCGGATGCGGGGGCGTTTCGGACAAGCCGGGCGTATGCCAGGACGAAAATTGTCCCAAGCACGGCATGCCGCTTGACCAATGCGGTTGCACCGACGGCAGCCACAACGGCGCGTTGGAAAACAAAGTGGCCGACAAAGATTCATCGGCGGACCCCGACGAAGACCAATAGTATCTCTCCCCATGCAAGCATCATCGCGAAAACTTGCCGCCTTCCGCAAGACGATTTTAGGTTACTACCGCAAACACGGACGGGATCTGCCGTGGCGGCATACCATCACGCCGTATCGCGTGGTGGTTTCAGAGATCATGCTCCAGCAGACGCAGGTGGAGCGTGTCGCGTTGAAATACCCGGTATTCATTAAAACATTTCCGAGCTTTGCCGCGCTCGCGAAAGCTTCCGTTGCTGAGGTGCTCCGCGCGTGGCAGGGTTTGGGATACAACCGCCGCGCGTTGGCGCTTAAAAAGATTGCGGAGCTGGTCGTGCGCGACTATAAGGGAAAACTGCCAAGCAATCCGCATGAACTTGAAAAAATGCCCGGTATCGGCAGAGCGACCGCCGGTTCCATCGCCGCGTTTGGGTTCAACAAGCCCGTCGTGTTCATCGAAACGAACATCCGCCGCGTATTCATCCATTTTTTCTTTGCGAAAACGAAAAAGAAAGTGCATGATGACGACATCATGCCGCTTGCGAAAGCCGCGCTTCACCGCAAAAATCCCCGCGCGTGGTATTCCGCACTCATGGACTACGGCACCATGCTCGCCAAGAAAGTGGAAAACCCCAACCGCAGAAGTGTGCACCACGTGAAACAATCAAAATTCGATGGCTCTGACCGGCAGGTGAGAGGGAAGATATTGAAATTACTTATTGCCAGGAATTCAGCACGCATTCCTTATCTTGCTCGAGAACTTCGGGAACCGACGGTGCGCGTGAGAAAAATTGCCGACGGTCTTGCGAAGGATAAACTTATTTCTTTGCGCAAAGGCATTCTTTGTATTAGTATATAAGCACCATGATCACCTACGATGATTTCAAAAAAGTTGAGTTGAAGGTTGGGAAGGTGCTTTCTGCGGAGCGGGTAGAAGGTTCCGACAAACTCCTGAAATTGCAGGTTGATTTGGGTGCAGAGTCGCGGCAGATTATCGCGGGCGTCGGCAAGCAGTATGCGCCGGAGCAGATCGTCGGGAAGCAGATCGTTATCGTCGCGAATCTTGAGCCGCGCACGCTTATGGGCCTTGAAAGCCAAGGCATGCTTCTTGCCGCTTCTGACGAGCAAGGCCCTGTTGTGCTTATGCCCGAGCGTGAAGTCCCTCTCGGCGCGGAAGTGCGATAACTATGAGAATTTTTGTGACGGCGAAAACAAAGTCAAAGATGGCGGGGGTGGAAAAGGTGGATGACGCTCATTTTGTCGTGAAGGTGAAAGCGCCTCCCGTGGATGGGAAGGCGAACATCGCCATCGTTGAGGCGCTTGCGGAATATTTCAATATCGGCCAATCGCGCGTCCGACTCGTTTCTGGAGCCGCTTCCAAGCAAAAAGTGTTTGAAATCACGTAATCAGATTGCGCACTTTATCGGCGGATGGTATACTGAATGTATCATCAGTAATTAATATAACTATGAGCGGAAACACAAAGAGAAGAAAAACAAAAACGGCAGCCAAGGTCGGCTTGGGGCTTGCGGCGGCCGCGGCGGCCGCTACGGCGGCGGGCGCGTACTTTTTTACCGGAAAGAAAGGAGCGGCAAACCGCAAAAAGGCGAAGGCGTGGGCGGTGAAGGCGAAAAAAGAGGTCGTGAAAGGCATCCATGCTTTAAAAAAGGTTGACCAGAAAGCATATCACGCCGTAGTGCATGGCGTGATGAAAGGATACGATGCCGTGAAAGACATCGATAAAAAGGAAGTCGCCGCGCTCGCGGGAGAACTGAAAAGCCATTGGAAGAACATCCAAAAAGACGTTGCTAAGTCCTCTGCGGTCAAGCAGGTGAAAGCAAAGATCGCGGCGGGGAAAAAGATACTCAAGAAAAAAATAAGCAGGAAGTAAGAGGATTGGGAATGGCAGAACGCGTTGCGGGGAAAAGGGTTCGGAATGTATTCAGTCCGGCGGCAAAAGAGCCGTTCAAATTGAGCCGTTCCAAGATAGAGCTGTTTTTGAAGTGCCCGCTGTGTTTTTATCTGGACAGGCGGCTTGGCGTCGGCCAGCCGCCGGGATTTCCTTTCAATCTTAATATCGCGGTCGACCACCTGCTCAAAAAAGAATTCGACATCCACCGCGCGGGGAAAACCGCTCATCCGCTCATGAAGCATTACGGCGTGGATGCGATGCCGTTCGCGCATCCGGAACTGGACGCGTGGCGTGAAAATTTCGTGGGTATTCAATATCTGCACGAGCCGACCAATTTTATCATCACGGGCGCGGTGGACGACGTGTGGGTGAATAAAAAAGGCGAGCTTATCGTGGTTGACTACAAAGCGACGAGCAAAGACGGCGAGGTGAATATCGATGCCGAGTGGCAGGAAGGGTATAAAAACCAGATGGAGATGTACCAATGGCTTTTCCGGCGCAACGGCTTTGACGTTTCGGATACCGGCTATTTCGTCTATGTGAACGGCAAGAAAGATCGCGCGGCGTTCGACGCCAAGCTTGAGTTTGACGTGAAGCTCATCCCCTATACCGGCTCGGATGCGTGGGTGGACCAGACAGTCAAAGATGCGCATGCGTGCCTGATGAGCGACGCCCTGCCCGCGCAAGCCCCCGACTGCGACTACTGCAACTACCGCAACGCCGCAAACGGGGCGCTGAAAAAATAACTCATGCATTGACAGTCCGCTCTGTCCGTATTATTGTTATGATACGATAGTATTTTGTTCTTTTGATTTTAAAAACCGGGAGGAGTGCACTGTGAAAAGTTCAAGAAAAAGGACCGTTCAAAAGCACAAGAAAAAGCGCGAACTGAAGAAATGCCCGCGTTGCAAGACGGAAATAACGTGGTACTCCAAGAAAGGGGAAAAGTGTGAACGCTCTATCTGCGAGGAGGTCGCAAAAAGAAACGAAGAAATTTCCGCAAAAGCAAAGCAGCGTCGCAGAAGCGTTTGTAAAAAGGGGTGATATGACATCACCCCTTTTTCTCTATTTGTCATTTCATAACGGCTTTGTTAGAGTGGTAGCTATGGAGACAGACATACAGCCGGCTTCTCAAGCGGCTCCCTCGGGACGCGCAAGAAAGCTTCTTTTCATCGGCTCGGCGGTTTTTGGCGTAGTAATTCTCGGGTTCGTAGTCGTATGCGCGTATCTTACGCAGCAGATTGACGCGCGGCACGCCAAAGGTCCGCACGTCATGTTCGTTGTTGAGAAAGGGGAACGGGCGCAGTCGATTGCCAAACAGCTCGAGGCGCGAGGGCTTGTCCTTCATGCGTATCTCTTTTCTTTCCATGTGTGGCGCGAAGACCTGTCGTCTTCGCTTCAGGCGGGAACATACGCGCTTGACTCGGGCATGTCGGTGCGGGAGATCGCTGCCGCCATGGCGCGGGGCGAAGTCTGGCGCGATGAGGTTGCCGTAACGATACCGGAAGGGTTCACGCTTGCGGAGATCCAATTCCGTTTTTCAGAAGTCGCGCCGATTTCGATGACGAAAAAAGCAGAGGATTTCAAAACAGCGTATGATTTTTTGGCGGATGCCCCCGGCGGCGCTTCGCTTGAAGGATATCTGTTTCCCGATACCTACCGGTTTGAGCGCGGGAGTATTTCGGCCGACGCGGTGGCGCAGAAGATGCTCGATAATTTCGGCAAGAAATTGATTGCGGATATGCGCCAAGAGATTCGCGCGCAAGGAAAGACTGTTTTTGAGATCGTCACGATGGCCTCTATCATTGAAAAGGAAGTTATTACGGATGCGGACATGAAGCTTGCGTCGGGCCTTTTATGGAAACGGCTTTCAGCAGGCATACCGCTCCAGGTTGACGCGTCGGTCGCCTATGCCGTGGGGCACAAAGGGCTCACGTATGACGATTTGAAAGTCGATTCGCCGTATAACACGTATCGCTACAAAGGGCTGCCCAAGGGACCCATTGCGAACCCCGGCCTGCGCGCCATCAATGCCGCGCTCCATCCGACGGCGTCCGAGTACTGGTTTTATCTTTCAAAGCCCGATGGGCAGACCGTTTTTTCACGAACGCTCCAGGAGCATAACCGCGCGAAAGCGAAATATCTATAATATGGAAACGTCTTCCATCACCGCACAACTCGAAAATCTTTTTTCAGAGGGGAAACATGCCCACGCGTATTTATTTTACGGCATTGGTGTTGCCGATAAGAAGGAAGCGGCGCTCGCGTGCGCGCGCATCGCAACCGGCATTGAAGACGAGGGCGTCCGCGCCAATCCCGACGTGCTGGTTATCGGCGTCCGCGAAGGGGAACAGGGAATTTCCATCGACGATATTCGCGGCATCGGGCGTTTTCTTTCGTTTGAGCCGTATTTCGGCAAGCACAAAGTGGTCATCATCGAGGAATTCGAGCGCATGAAAACGGAAGCTTCAAGCGCCCTTTTGAAGATATTGGAAGAACCGCCCGGACGGAGCACGTTCATATTGCTTTCTGACCATCCTCATCTCCTGCTACATACTGTTTTGTCGCGGGTGCATAAGGTTGATTTCTCGGCCGGTGAAAACGCCCAAGATATTGACAAAATAAAGGAAATATGCAATACTTTATCGGTGCTGATCTGTGCCCATAAAGTCGAGCGTTTCGCGCTTATCGAGCAGATGGTGAAGGGCGGCGATCATGAGGATATTTTTGAGGAATTGGTCTCTTTTTTCCATGATATGCTGTACGTTACGCTCAAGCAGGACGCATTGGTCAGCCATCAATTTCATGTAAAAGAATATCAAAGGATCGCGGCGCAAAAAAACTATACGCCTAGGGCGCTGGAGCAGATCCTTTCGCGGCTGGTCGCGGGGGCGCATATCGTCAAAACCACGAATGCGAACAAGCGGCTGATCCTGGAAAACATCGCGTTATCATTTTAAAGACATCACATGAATCCACTTTCACTCATTATCATCCTTGCGGTCATCATCGGAGCGCTTTTTATCTTCGTCCCCGCTTCTTTCACGGACATTGTGGCGTCTTTCCCGTTGTTTCAGGGGCTTTCGGGCGCGTCCCAGAACAGCACGGCCGTTCCTCCCGCCAAAGCGAGCATCTTCCGTTCCATCGAGGGAGGAAAGGTGTGGTTTCCGCAGGTGGCCATCGACGCGGACAAAAGCATCCCCGAAGTGACCATCCTTGATTTCATATACGATTATCAGGATTCCAACATCTTGTATGCCGGAACCGAGGGAGACGGCCTATACAAGAGCGTGAACAATGGCCAGAACTGGAACAAGCTGTACGACCGGAACAAAGTGCTTGCCGACAACGCGGTCGTTTACAAAGTGCGGCAGGATCCTAAGAATGTGAACAATATCTATGTCGCGGCATTCCAGAACAAATACGGCGTGTTCCTGAAATCGACCGACGGCGGCGTGTCGTTCGTGCAGACGTATATCTCCCAGCTTGAAGGTTACCCCTTGAGCGCGCTTGCCATAAATCCCGTATCGGGTAATATTATATATATCGGAACGGCGCAAGGAGGATTTTTCGTCTCCACCGATTTCGGGGAAACGTGGCAGGCCATCAAGTGGCTGACGGGACAGATAGCGGACATCGTCATCAACCCCAGGAACACGTACGAGATATACGCGGTGACGAGCGACCGGGGGCTGTTCCGTTCCACCGACGGCGGGTACAATTGGCACGGATTCTCCGCTGAGCTTGCGCGCATCTCCGCGCACAACAATGTCGTGATGCTGCGCATGGACCCGGCGAGCCAGGACCGGCTCTACCTTGCCATCGCCAACGGACTGATAAAATCGGAAGACCGCGGCCGGACGTGGAAATTCATGAATATCCTCATTCCGCCGCAGAAGCTGCCGGTTGACGCGGTCGCTATCGATCCGCAGGATACACGCATCATATATGTCGGCGTTGGAGCGCTCATGTACACGTCAAAAGACGGGGGGGTGAACTGGAGCGTATTGAAACTCGACACGTTAAAACGCATCAGTATCATCGCCATCGACCCAAGAAATCCGCAAAGCATCTTTTTGGGAATGAAAAGCGTAAAGAAATAATGGCTCTATGGAACAGGAGGTTATCAAAAAAATGACGGAAAAGATGGAGAAGACGGTGGATCATTTCAGAAATGAGACCGCCTCTTTGCGCACGAGCCGCGCCACGCCAAGTCTGGTGGATCGCATTCAGGTGGAGTGTTACGGCTCTATGATGGAGCTCAACCAGGTGGCCTCCATTTCCGTCGCTTCGGCGACGACGTTGGTCATCACGCCGTGGGACAAGAATGCCTTGGAACCCATTGCGCGCGCCATCACCCAGTCAAACCTCGGCATCGCGCCCATCGCGGACAAAGACACCATCCGGCTTTCTCTGCCGGCGCTGAGCCAGGAGCGGCGGGACAGTCTCATAAAACTTCTTGACCAATACGCCGAGGACGCGAAGATCGGCATCCGCAAAGAGCGGGAAGACGCCATCAAGCATATCCAGCGGCAGAAAGAGGACGGCGAGATCCGCGAGGACGATTTTTTCAAAGCGAAGAACGACATTCAAAAGATCGTAGACCAGTTCAACAACGAAAAGATACAAAGCGTCCGGGACAAGAAAGAAGCAGAAATTTTATCGAACTAAGCGCGACTTAGAGAGTGCTGTTTTTTGCACGGGACGTGCAAAAAATATGATTTTGTGATTTAATGGGGTATATGATTTTATTGACCATTGTTGTTTTCATCGGCGTGTTTGCCGCTATTGTGCTGGTGCACGAATGGGGGCATTTCGTCACGGCCCGCAAAGCGGGCATTAAAGTGGAAGAATTCGGGTTCGGATTCCCGCCCAAGATGTTCTCGTTCAAAAAGAACGACGTCGTATATTCCATCAACTGGATACCGCTGGGCGGATTCGTGAAAATATACGGCGAGGATGCCGATGCGAAAGGAGAAGAATACAGCTTCGGCGCCAAGCCAATCCTCACGCGCTCGGTGGTCATTCTGGCGGGTGTGACGATGAATTTCGTGCTCGCTATCGTGCTGTTGTCGTTCGGTTTTTGGTACGGCGTGCCGCAGGCGATCGACGAAGACACGAAATACGCCGCGCGCGACGTGCATGTGACCATCATACAAACCGCCCCGGAATCTCCGGCCCAAAAGGCGGGCATCAAGATCGGCGACGCGCTGACTGGCGTTGCGTTTGCCGGCGTTAAAACGGATATCGCGGAAACAAAAGCCGCGCAGGATTTCATCGCCGCGCACAAAGGCCAGGAAATCTCGCTGTTCATCCAGCGCGGGAGCGAGATGCTCGAGAAAAAAGTGACGCCCCGCGAGAATGCCCCGGAAAATCAGGGCGCGATGGGCGTAGTGCTTGAAAAGACGGGCATCGTTTCCTATCCGTGGTATCTTGCGCCCGTTGAGGGCGTTAAAACAGCGTTTTCGCTCGCGTGGCTTTTCTTGTCCGCGTTCGGGCAGATCATCGCCAACGTGTTCACGCAGGGAGAACCCATCGGCGACATCGCCGGACCTGTGGGCATCGCGATGATGACATATCAGGTCACCCAGCTCGGGTTTTCCTACATCATCCAGTTCGCCGTCATCTTATCCATCAACCTCGCCATCATCAACGCCCTGCCGTTTCCGGCGCTGGACGGCGGGCGGTTTCTGTTCCTCATGATAGAAGCCATCAAGGGCTCCCCTTTGAGCAGGCGCGTCGAGCAGATGGCGAACGCCTCGGGATTCGTCTTTCTCATGCTTCTCATGCTCCTCATCACCGTGCGCGACGTGATGAAGCTGTTTTAGCTCTTGCAATTTCTTGAAGCCAGAGGTACGCTAACAGGCATATTTGTTCTTTCTAACAAGAAAAAAGGGGGGATGATGATGAAAATAGAGACGCTTGGCAATATGATTGATGTCGTTGAGAAGCATTGGCCATTCGACGAGACAACGTATCCCGAATTGCACAGCTTGTCTCAAGAGCAAAAGAACCTTTTTACCTTGAAGCATATTCTTTTCCATCAGATCAAAGCGGTGGCTAAACTTACAGAAGTCTGTGAGGTGGTCGATCATGGAAAATCTCTTGATGGTGATAAGCTACATGTTGCGGTGAGAAACTTTTTCATCAATACTCTGCGTCTCACTCGTGCGGCGGGATATGAGGAAGATGGTTTAAAAACTCTTGTGCGTCTCTGGGTTGAAGAAAAACATCAGCCCTAAGAACTTGAGGATACAGCCCGAACGGACATCCGTTCGGGCTGTTATTTTTTCTTCTTGAAATGTGTTGGCGTATCTGATAAGCTTCGAGCATATGCTCCAATCTCAAGCGTTCATCAAAACCAAGCGCGAGGCGCCCAAAGACGAAGTGAGCGTGAACGCCCAACTGCTTTTGCGCGGCGGATTCATCGACAAGCTCACGAGCGGCGTGTACTCTTTCCTGCCGCTTGGGTTTCGCGTGCTTGCTAAGATCGAGCGCATCATCACGCAGGAGATGGACGCCGTGGGCGGCCAGAAAATACTCATGCCCGCGCTCCAGCCGAAATCGCTCTGGGAAGAGACGGACCGGTGGGTGAGCATGGACGTGCTGTACAAGGTCAAGGACCGGCAGGAAAAAGAATTCGCGCTGGGACCGACGCACGAAGAGGTCATCACCGACATTGTGCGCAAGCACCCGCTGTCGTACCGCGACATGCCGTTCGCGCTGTATCAGATCCAGACGAAATTCCGGGACGAGCTGCGGGCGAAGTCGGGCATCTTGCGCGGGCGGGAATTTCTCATGAAAGACCTTTATAGTTTCCACGCCGACGAAGCGGACCGGCAAAGGTATTATGAAACGGTCAAGAAAGCGTATCTCGAGATTTTCAAGCGATGCGGCCTCAAAGCCATCGTGACTGAAGCGTCGGGTGGCGCGTTTTCCAAAGAGATCTCGCACGAGTTTCAGGTGGCGACCGACGCGGGGGAAGATATCATCGTTTCGTGCGCGTCATGCGGTTTCGCGCAAAACAGGGAGCTGACAGAAGCAAAAACGGGCGACGCGTGTCCAAAGTGCGGCAAGCCGTTAACAGAGCAGAAAGCCATCGAGGTCGGCAATATCTTTACGCTGGGGACGCGGTTTTCACAAGCCATGAAGGCATTTTTCACCGATAAGGACGGCACGGAAAAACTATTGGTCATGGGGTGCTACGGCATGGGTTTGAGCAGGGTTTTAGGAACGGTCGTTGAGGCGAATCATGACGATCGGGGCATTATCTGGCCCAAAGAGATCGCCCCGTTTGACGCGCACCTTATTGTTCTTGAAAGCAAAGACGCGAAGGAAAGCAAGCGGGTGTTCACCGAGGCAAAAAAAGCGTATGATGCGCTCGGGAAGGTAACAATAGGCAAGGAAAAACGTCTTTTAGAGGTATTGTATGACGACCGGAAAGGCGTGTCACCCGGGCAGAAATTCGCCGATGCCGATTTGGTCGGCTGCACGTGGCGCATTGTCGTTTCTGCAAAGACGCTTGCGCAGGGAAAGGTTGAGATTAAAAAGCGTTCTGATACTACGGCAAAGCTTGTCGCGTTCAAGAGTGTCGTAAAAGAGATGCATTAAATGTTTCATGCTTTAAGTTTCATGTTTCAAGACTTCTATGATCGATAGATTGTTCGGCTATTTTTCCAAAGACTTAGGCATCGACCTGGGAACGGCAAATACCCTGGTGTATGTGCACGGGCGCGGCATCGTCATCAACGAGCCGTCGGTGGTCGCCGTCAACCAAAAGACGGGGCAGGTCCTTTCCATCGGCAAAGAAGCGAAGCTCATGGTAGGGCGCACCCCGGGGCATATTATCGCCACCAAGCCGCTGGTGAACGGCGTCATATCGGATTTCGAGGTTACCGAGCAGATGCTGAAATTTTTCATCGATAAAGTGCACAAGGAGCATTTCACGCTGGTGCCGCGCCCGCGCGTGGTCATCGGCATCCCGTCGCAGATCACCGAGGTGGAAAAGCGCGCGGTGGAAGACGCGGTGCGAAACGCGGGAGCGCGGGAGGTGTATCTAGTGGAAGAGCCGGTGGCGGCGGCGATCGGCGCGCGCATGCCCATTCATCAGGCGGTCGGCAACATGATCGTCGACATCGGCGGCGGCACGACCGACATCGCCGTCATTTCTTTGGGCGGTGTGGTGGTTTCCAAAACGCTGAAAACGGCGGGGGACAAATTCAATCAGGACATCATCAGGTACGCGCGGGACGAACATCGTTTGTTGCTTGGTGAAATTGCCGCCGAAAACATTAAGATTTCCATCGGGTCCGCGTATGCCCAGGAACACAAGATGGAAGACGCGTTGCGCGGAAGAGACCTTGTTTCAGGGCTCCCCAAAGAAGTCATCGTCACCGATGAGGAGATACGCAGAGCGCTCGGCCCCTCCATCGCCGCGCTCGTGAATGCGGTGAAGGCGTCCGTCGAGCTGACGCCGCCCGAACTGGTTTCCGACCTGGTGAAAAACGGCATCGTGCTGACGGGCGGCGGCTCGCTCCTGCGCGGCCTTGACCGCCTTATAGAAGAAAGCACGAAGATCCCCGTCCGCATCGCGGAAGACCCGCTGACGTCGGTGGTCATCGGCACGGGCATCATTCTTGAAAATCTGGAAAAGCTCTCCGACGTGCTGGTGAAATCGCAATACGAAAGCTAGCAGTATGCGCCAAAAAAAAATCTTTATCTTCGCGTTGCTTGCGTGCACGCTTATCGCGGCGGGATTCGCGCTGAATACGGCGCGGGCGCGCACCATCGTCATGAGCGTCTTTGCGCCGGTCAGCAGGGCGGGCGTCTTTTTTTCAAATAAAACGGCGGCGCTGGCGCCCTCCTTTTTTCATTTCAGGGAACAGAGCGCGGCCATCCTGCGGCTGACGGAGGAAAACGAATCGTTGCGCGCCCGCGTGGTGAATGTTCGGCGTCTCGAGCAGGAAAACGAACTCCTGCTCAAACAGCTTGGCGTGCAAAAACAAAAACCGCGCGCGCTCGTTGCGGCGGATATCGTCAGCTATGATCCGTACCACTTTGCCCAGTACGCGCTTATCGATAAGGGATCGGATGATGGCATTGCCGAGGGCATGCCGGTCATCATGCCGGGAGACATGCTGCTGGGGAAGATATACAAAGCGTATCCGCGGTACGCCCACGTCATGCTTATCGCCGATAAGAACAATAAGGCGAGCGTGAAATCAGTGGAGGGAGGCGTGTCGGGCGTGCTCGGCGGCGCTCTGGGAAACACCTTGTTCATGGACTTGCTCGAAAAGAGCGCTTCGCTGGCATCGGGCGATCTCATCGTCACGTCCGGTCTCGACGGAGTCTACCCCAAAGATCTTGTCATCGGCTCCGTAACCCAGGTGGAGTCTGCCGCGGGCGACATATTCAAGCAGGCGTACGTCAAACCCGCGTACGCGCCGTTTGCGCACACGCAGGTATTTGTCATTACCAATCATCTGTGATGAAGATCTTTCTTTTACTGTGCATCGCCATACTGTTTCAGATCTCGGGGCTGGCGCGCATTGTTCCCGGCGATGCGTTCGTGAATCTTGTGCTTGCGCTCATCGTTCTTTTTTGGTTCGGGCATAAAGACCGTCAGAAGGTGGTAGTGCCGGTTCTTGCCGCCGCGGCGCTTTTAGGGATGCTTTCGGCGCTTCCGTTTTGGGCGGTGCTGGTTTCTTTTGCAGCCGTGCTTGCCGCGTTTCGCGCGCTCAGCGTTTTTTTGCCGCATCGCACCTTTTTGCATGCATGCGTTTTTACCGTCGCCGGAATCGTGGCCTCTCTCGGAGCGCTGTGGATCTCTTTGTACGGCGCGCACGCGATGGGATTTTCCGCATTTTCTCCGTGGTCGCTCGCTCTTTCTCTGTCCGGCATTGCTGGTGAAACCGTTGCCACCCTCGCGGCGCTTGCGATTTTGTATCCCTTGCGTAACAAAACATGGATTACTTTGTAAAAAAATCCGAGAAATGGTCGGTGGAGCCAGAGGAGATTCTCCTGGATCCGCAGTCGGCGGAGAAGCTCGACGATTCGAAGTTCGAGCTTCCCATCGAAGCGAAGAACTTTCTCATACTGTTTTGGTGCGTCGCGCTCGCCTTGGGGCTGTTTGCCGTGCGCGCGGGGTGGATGCAGGTAGCGGGCGCGCAAAAGTACGAAGCTGCAGCCGCAAGCAACAAGACGAGGAATTATCCCATTCTGGCGCGGCGGGGCATCGTCTATGACCGGGATTTGCGCCC
>MEYP01000001.1:83246-83612 GCA_001775835.1 Candidatus Azambacteria bacterium RIFCSPHIGHO2_02_FULL_52_12
TTCGCGAGGGTTAAGCTTGCCCAGATCAATCCCGCGCTCATCATGGAAAACGTGGCGCGGGATACTGCGTTGTTTTTGGAAACGAAACTAGATTTGTTTCCCGGCATCGAGATCAAAAAAAATTCGTACCGGCTGTACGCCGATGGCGCATATTTTTCTCATGTCATGGGATACGTCGGCAGGGTTTCCGAGAACGATTTGGAAAGAGATCCGGGCTTTTCCTCCATCGACTATGTCGGCAAGTCGGGAGTCGAGCTGTCCTACGACCGTTCCCTGCGGGGATCCAACGGCATCATCGAACGGGAGGTTGACGCGATTTCCGACGTGCGAAAAGAAAAACAGGTCGCAAAAGACGCCGCCGGAGAA
>MEYP01000001.1:83655-85042 GCA_001775835.1 Candidatus Azambacteria bacterium RIFCSPHIGHO2_02_FULL_52_12
CCGATGCGCTGGCGCGGCAATTGGCGGCCACGGAAGGAGCCGATGGCGCTTCGGCGGTCGCCCTCGACCCGCAGACGGGAGAGATCCTCGCCTTGGTCAGTTTGCCTTCATACGACAACAATATATTCGGCGGCCTCGCTTCCCGCGAGTCCTACCGCGATGTGCGGGACGACCCCAAAACGCCGCTTTTTGACCGGGCCGTGTTCGGACAGTATCCGCCCGGGTCATCCATAAAGCCGTTCATCGCGGCCATGGCGCTCCAGGAAGGGGTCATTACTTCAGCCACGACCGTCGTGAGTACGGGGTCGATCTCCGTTCCCAACCAATACAATCCGGATATCGTATACACGTTCCACGACTGGAAAACGGGCGGGCACGGGCTCGTGAACGTCATTAAAGCACTGTCAGAATCGGTTAATACTTTTTTCTATACGGTGGGCGGCGGCCACGGCGATATCGCCGGCCTCGGCATCTCAAGGATCAAAGAGTATCTCGGGTTGTTTGGATTCGGGGGAGCCACCGGCGTCGATCTGGCGGGAGAAAACAACGGCACGGTTCCCGATCCCGCATGGAAGAAAGAAGTATTGCGCGAAGGGTGGAGCTTGGGCGATACCTACAACACGTCCATCGGGCAGGGGAATCTCCTGGTCACGCCGCTGCAGCTCGCGCAAGGATACGCCGCGCTCGCCAACGGCGGCACGCTCTTCCGCCCGTTCGTGGTCAAGAGCGTGCTGGATAAAGACAAGCGCGTCATCATGGAAAATAAGTCGCAGGCGGTACGCGCAAGTTTCATCGACGCGAAGAATCTTGATACCGTAAGAAAGGGCATGCGGGAAACGGTGCTTTCAGGAACCGCCCGGCCCCTGTCCTCCCTGCCCGTTGCCGTGGCGGGGAAAACGGGCACCGCGCAGGCGGGACAGAACAAGACGCACGCGTGGTTTTCCTCGTTCGCCCCCTACAACGATCCCAGCATTGTGCTGGTCGTGCTGGTGGAAAATGGCGGCGAAGGATCGGTTGTCTCCGTGCCGGTCGCCCATGAGGTCCTGCAATGGTATTTTACCCGGAAGTAATCTATTTCACGCGTAGTGTTTTCAGAACACACCTCAGGTTTCCGGTTCCCCAAAGAAAAGACAGTGGTCAATTTCCCCAGCGTGGAAATTGCCACTCGACTCTCAGCCTCGCTCGGTCGCCTTTGGCGACCACCATGCCCGCTCGGCTTCCGAGACGCTTTTCTTTGGGGAACCGGAAACCTGAGGTGTGTGTACGCAGTACTCCTTGAATCTCTTGCCTTTCTGTACGGAGTGGTATAGTATGAAAGGCACTTAGCATTTATCATTGAATAAAAAACGCAATGCCTATTGAAAACAACATGTATTTGTCCGAAGAG
>MEYP01000001.1:85067-85623 GCA_001775835.1 Candidatus Azambacteria bacterium RIFCSPHIGHO2_02_FULL_52_12
GGGATATGAAAAGCTGAAGCAGGAGCTGGAAGATCTGAAAACCGCTAAGCGCCGGGAGATATCGCTCCGCATCGAAGAAGCGAAAAAGCTGGGCGATCTGTCTGAAAACTCCGAGTATATGGAAGCGAAGGAAGCGCATGAATTCAATGAGCGCAAGATTGCCGAACTTGAAGAGCTGTTCCGCAACGCCGTGCTCATTTCCAAACACCGCAAGAAGGGGGTCGTGCAGATTGGCTCGACCATGAGCATCAAAACGGGAGGCAAGACCATGGCGTTCACCATCGTCGGTTCCGAAGAATCAGACCCGTCCGCCGGCAAGATCTCAAACCTTTCCCCTTTGGGAATGGCGTTTCTGGACAAGAAAGTGGGGGATATGGTTGAGGTAAAAACTCCCGGCGGCATGGCGAAATACGAAGTTCTCGAGATTCAATAGAAAAAACCGGCGATTACCGGATTCACCAACCAAGCGCACCGCCCTCTTTTTTGTCTAGGGCGGCATAGGGAACCTTATTTTTCGTTTCCCTGTGAAACATCATCCGCGGAACCAGCCGTCGGC
>MEYP01000001.1:85645-86041 GCA_001775835.1 Candidatus Azambacteria bacterium RIFCSPHIGHO2_02_FULL_52_12
GGCCGATGTTTCGCAGGGAAACGTATACAAAAGGGCGACAAAAAAGAGGGCGGTGCGCTTGGTTGGTGAATCTAAATTAGCACTCTTGACATGAGAGTGCTAATTTTATACACTGGTACTATATGCCCAGTAATACAACTTCGACTGGTCTTGCGTATACGCAAGACCGTAAGCTGGGTATGCGAAAAAGATTATAGTAAGGAAAATAATTTACTGCCATTTTCGATAGAATGAATACTGTCGAAGATGATATACTGGGTATGATAAGCGAACGGCAAAAACTCATCTTGTTTACCGTCATCAACGAGTATATCAAGCATGCCGAACCGGTCAGCTCGCAGTTGCTGTTTGACGCGTACGATTTCGAGGTGAGTTCCGCGACGCTCCGCAACGAAT
>MEYP01000001.1:86091-89281 GCA_001775835.1 Candidatus Azambacteria bacterium RIFCSPHIGHO2_02_FULL_52_12
AGCTTAAAAAAGAAGAGTATGACGTGTTCTCCGAACTGGCCAAGGCGATCGCCGCGCTCTCGGGCAATGCGGTATTTTCGGGACCGCTCGACGCCCGCGTGCTTTTTAAAGCGGGGCTGAATGAGGTATTAAGCCAGCCGGAACTCGCGGATTTCGATGTGCGGAGGCATTTCGGAGACGTTCTTGATTCGTTCGAGGATAACGTCGACGCGTTCGCGCCCCTGCTCGACGCGGAAAGCCCGGCTGTGTTCATCGGGAACGAAAACCCCATCGTGAACGCGCGCAGTTTCAGCATGATAGTCTCCAAATGCAGGACGGCGGGCGACGAGGAAGGCATCGTGGTCATTTTCGGTCCCAAGCGCATGAATTACAAAAAAAACATCGAAGTGCTCGACACGCTGCTGCATTTATTATCATGAAAAAATACCAAGTTCATAAAGTAAAATGCAAAAACCTCACTTTACGAACTTTATGACTTTATAAACTTTGACTTAAGTGAAGCGATTATGGATGAAGAACACAACCAAGAAGAGAAAAAAGAAGAACAAGCCCCTGCCGATTTTGATGCGCGGCTCGCGCAATGCGAGAAAGAACGAGACGAATTTATCGGTCTGGCGCGGGTGTTGAAAGCCGATTTTGCCAACGCGAAAAAAGACCAGGAAAGAGAAATAGCGCGGGTGATCCGGTTTGCGAATGAGGAGCTGTTGCTGAAATTGCTTCCTATCATCGACAGCTTTGACCTGGCCATCAAGCATATTCCCAAGGACGCGCACGAGAACAGCTGGGTCGCGGGCATCGAGAGGATCAGGCAACAGCTGGACGCCGTCTTGAGGCAGGTGGGCGTGTCGGAAGTAGAGACGCGCGATACCCCGCTTGACGCGCACGCGCACGAACCCGTCATGCATGAGGAATCCGACGGACCGGAAGATGTTATCATGGAGGAACTGCAGAAAGGATATAAATTATATGATAAAATCATAAGACCGGCAAAGGTTAAGGTGACAAAGAAGAAAGAAAATTAATTTTTACATCTATGGCAAAAATTTTAGGCATTGATCTGGGAACGACGAATTCGGCGATGGCTTACATTGAAGGAGGCGAGCCGAAGATCATTGAAAACAAAGAGGGGAACCGCACGACTCCGTCCATCATCGCGCTGTCGAAAAGCGGCGACCGGGTGGTCGGGCTTTTGGCGAAGCGGCAAGCGGTGACCAATCCGAAAAACACCATTTTTTCCGCCAAGCGGCTCATCGGGCGGCGATATGCCGATGCGGAAGTCCAACGGGACAAAAAAATGCTCCCGTACGAGATCCGCGAAGCGGAGCACGGCGGCGTTGAGGTGAAGATGGGAGAAAAGTGGCATTCGCCGCAGGAGCTTTCCGCGATGATACTAGCAAAGCTCAAACAGGACGCGGAAGAGAAATTGGGCGAAAAGATAGAAGAGGCGATCATCACCGTGCCCGCGTATTTCGACGACAGCCAGCGCAAAGCGACCAAAGACGCGGGAGAGATAGCCGGGTTCAAGGTGAAGCGCATCATCAACGAGCCGACCGCGGCCGCGCTCGCGTACGGCGTGAACAAGAAAAAGAACGAAAAAGTGGTCGTGTACGATTTCGGCGGCGGCACGTTCGACGTGTCGGTGCTTGAGATCGGCGACGATATCATCGAAGTGAAGGCGACCGGCGGGGACACGCATCTGGGCGGCGACGATTTCGACCAGCGCGTCATGCACTGGCTCATCGACGAATTCAAAAAAGACCAGGGCATCGACCTGTCCAAAGACATTCTTGCGCTTCAGCGCCTGAAGGAGTCCGCGGAGAAAGCGAAGCTGGAACTGTCGAGCACGGTGGAGACGGAAGTGAACATCCCGTTCATCACGTCGGGCGAGGACGGCCCGCGGCATCTCGCCATCAAATTATCCCGGGCGAAACTGGAAGAGCTGGTGGGCGACTATATCTCAACATCGATCGAGGTGACCAAAAAAGTCGTCGCCGACGCGAAATTCTCCGCCGCTGATATCAACGAAGTGATCTTGGTGGGCGGGCAGACGCGCATGCCGAAAATGCAGGAAGAGGTGAAGAAGCTGTTCGGCAAAGACCCGCACAAAGGCATCAATCCCGACGAAGTGGTGGCTATCGGGGCCGCGGTGCAGGCGGGGGTTTTAGCGGGCGAGGTGAAAGACATTCTCCTGCTTGACGTGACGCCGTTGTCGCTCGGTATCGAGACCATGGGTGGCGTATTCACCAAGATGATAGAGAAGAATACCACGGTGCCCGTGTCAAAATCGCAGATCTTTTCCACGGCGGCGGACAGCCAGCCGTCCGTCGAGGTGCACGTCCTGCAGGGCGAGCGGGAGATGGCGCAGGGGAATAAGACGCTGGGAAGGTTCATCCTGGACGGCATTCCGCCGGCTCCGCGGGGCGTCCCGCAGGTGGAGGTGTCGTTTGACATAGATGCCAACGGCATTTTGAGCGTGAAGGCGAAAGACAAGGCGACTGGCAAGGAACAGTTCATCAGGATAGAAGCGTCCTCGGGGCTTTCCAAAGAGGAGATTGAAAAGATGAAGCAGGACGCCGTGGCGCATGCCGATGAAGACAAAAAGAAAAAAGAAGCGGTTGAAGTTAAAAACAGCGCCGAAGCGCTCGTGTATTCGGCGGAAAAGACACTGAAGGATTTTTCTGATAAAATACAGCAGGATGTCAAAACGGAATTGGACGGCAAGGTTGACGCGCTCAAGAAAGTGAAGGACGGAGATGACATTGAGGCGATCAAGAAAGCATCCGCCGACCTTTCGGAGGCGGTCCAGAAGATCGGGGCGGAAATGTATAAACAACAGGGCGCCGCGGGAAAAGAGCCGTCGCAGGAAGAAAAGAAAAAAGACGATGAGAATCCCATTGAAGGGGATTTTGAGGAGAAAAAATGATCCATGGCACATACCTACCGTATTACGTATAGCGGTTTTCTGTTATTGAGTTTTGCGCTGTCCGCGGCGACATGGTATCACGTGCGCACTACGTTTGACGTCGTGACGATGGCGGATGTCGGCTTGTCGGCTTTTTTAACGGTATGCTCCCTGGCTTTATTCATCCTTGCTTTGCTTCTTTTCACGGTGCGCGAGACGTTCGGCGTGTTTGCGCTCTTTTGCGCGGGGTTCCTTTTGTTCCTGCCGTTTCACGCCCAGTATCTCTTG
>MEYP01000002.1:0-11363 GCA_001775835.1 Candidatus Azambacteria bacterium RIFCSPHIGHO2_02_FULL_52_12
TGCTTTCTCTGGCACAGCGGATAAGCGGCGCGAAAGAGATCAATTTCGTGATTTTAAAGAATGAATACAAAAGATTCGGTTCATTGCTGTCGCGCGCGATGGCGTTTCGCGAAGAAGAAAAACAGCATGCGCCGGTAGCTGAACGAAGGGCATTTTCCGACCCTTCGGCAGTGAGCTCAGGGCCGAACTGGCAGCCGGCGGCGGAGAAAAGAGATGAGCCGATGAGAGAAGCCCCGGCGGTACGGCACGCGCCGGCAAAGAAAACAACGGCGCCCGCGCCGGTAAAAACCTTGAACGATCGGCAAGTCAAAATCGTACAATTTTTCACCAAAAGCAAAGAGAATAAGATAAAGCTAAAATCCATTGCCCAGGTTTTCCCGCAGTTGACCGATCGTACCATCCGCAACGACCTGAAAGATCTGTGCGATAAAAGAATCATCGCGCGCTCGGACGGATTCGGGCAGTCAAGCTATTATTACCTCGTGCGGAAATAGGGAAAAATAAGGAAATAGATAAGGAAGCAACAGGGAAGCCGTTTATTTCCCCTATAGTTCCCTTACTCACGAACTGAATTTCCTTATTTTTCATCACCACGTTCTCTGTTTCGTGTTCCAAGTTTCACGTTTCGGGTTGTACGTTTCATGTTCCAAGTTTCACGTTTCGGGTTGTACGTTTCGTGTTTCATGCTTCACGTTTCAGGACCCCAGAAGTTATCCACAATTTGGGTATTTACGTTCGTTTCTCGGGGGCTGTTTTTGTGGTATACTTCAAGTACGATGTTGCGCACAATCAGGATGGGAATGAAAGTGCTTTGATTACTGCGCTATTTGAGGTTTAAAAAGTATTTGAGCATATGCGGTTCCGCAAGGGATTTGCCGGCAGGGACCGATCATAAGGTCTCTGTGGCGCTTCTCTTGCCTTGCGGCTTGAGAGATGCTAAAATGCTTCTAAGCCCAAAGTCCTACAGGTGCGATGCCCCTGTAACTGTTCGTATGTTTGGACGTCGACTTTTGTGCCATGCAAGATAAGACAGTGTGGCGGAACGGATGGCAAAAAGGTTGGCGGCCAATGAAAGGGAAGATGCGGAAAGACCGAACTTTGAAAACTGAATAAGGAAACACAGTTTTCACTAACTAAGGAATAACATTCGGAGATAAAAGTCAGGTCGATAAGAGCAGCAATGCTTCAAACTTGACTCCGAGGATGGAAACGCCGATACGACAGCTACGATTGAAAGAAAACTAAAGCAATTAATTCAAGTAGGTCTGTTCACCGCAAGGTGAGCATATCTGCGTTTATCAAAGAAAAGCAGTATGGATACAACTTCATTGATAAAGCAGTCTACGGCAAAGAAGCTGAAACAGTTCTTCTCCGTGGTACTCGCTTTCACGACTACCCTGTCGTTGTCCGGATTTGCTCTGACCTTCGCGTTCACCGCGGCGGCTCAAGTGGCAACATTGGCGGACGGCGATTTGGTACGAGGTCCGGACGGCATCAAGGTTTACATTGTGAAGCCTTTGCCCCACGGCATGTACGCAGGCTGGAAGAGACACATCTTCAACCCGGCAGTATTCAATATGTATGGCCATTTGAGTTGGTCAAACATCAAGAGCGTGAACCAGGCAACCATCGACGCCTATCACACCTCTGACCTGTATCGCGCAGATGGCGATGCAAAAGTCTTCAGCATGGTAGAAGCTGGCGACTCGGCGACAAAACGCTGGATCGAGAACGAGGCGGCTTTCGTAGCAGGTGGCTACGACTGGGGCCAGATCTTCATTGTCAACACGACAGAGAGGAACTACTACGCAGAAGGTCCGATGATTACCACAACGACACCTCCGACGACCCCGACCACTCCGGCAGCAACCGGCACGGGCTTGACGGTATCGTTGGCGGCAGGAACCCCTGCGGGAGGTTCAGTGGTAGCTGACTCGACTTCAGGCGACGGCGCGCAGGCCCAGGCATCCATGGCGAAGTTCAACTTCGCGGCGGGTTCCGACGGCGATGTGTCCGTAACGAACTTGAAGGTAAAGAGAAACGGCATCTCTGCGGACGCTGACTTGACCAACGCGTACTTGTACGACGGCTCAACCAGAGTCGCAGAAATGACAAGCATCGCAAGCAACTACATCACCTTCACGAATGCTTCAGGTTTGTTCGTGGTAACAAAGGGAACGACCAAAGCGATTGATGTGAAAGTTGACATTGCCAACGGCACGACCGCGGGCAAGACCATCGCATTGTCGGTCAACGCGGCGGCAGATGTTACAGCAGGTTCAGCGACAGTTGCAGGCATGTTCCCTCTGATGGGCAACTATATGACGACCGCGGCAGTGGGAGACTTGGGCAAGATCACTCTTGCAAGCGTCACCCCTTCAGCGGCAACGACGGTTGACCCGGGCCAGACTGCTTACGAATTGTGGAGATTCTCGCTGGTAGCGGCAGACCAGAAAGTGAATGTTTCAAGCATTAAAGTCACCAACATCGGCTCGGTCGGCTCAACCGATTTGACGAACATCAAATTGATGGACGGCGCGACCCAGCTTGGCGCGACCATGGCAACCTTGGGAACCGGCGTATTAATGTTTGATATGTCGGCAACTCCTTTGGCGATCACCGCAGGCCAGACCAAAAACTTGAGCTTGAAGGGTGACATCGTCGGCGGCACGACAAGGACTTATCGGTTCTCCGTCCAGAGATCAGCGGATCTCGTAGCGATGGATGACAACTACGGTGTATCCTTGAAACCAAACCAGACCGATTCATTCACTATCATTCAGGCGGGCGGTGCGACAACGATCAACTCAGGAACATTGACGATCTCGGTTGACTCGGCATCCCCGACCGGTAATGTTGCATTGGGTTACATCGACCAGGAATTGGCACGGTTCTCCTTCAAAGCGAACGGAGAAGCGATCAAAGTCACTTCTTTGACGGCATCTTCAACGACCACTGGAAATAAAGGTATCAACAACGCGAAATTGTACTTGGATGGAACGCAAGTCGGCGCAACAACCGATTTACCGACCACAGGACTTGCAACGTTCACGTTCGGTAACACCTTCATTATTCCGGTAGGAGCGACGAAGACTTTGGTGGTCAAGGGTGAAGTGAAAGCAGCTGATGCAACAGCCTTTACCGCGGCAGACACTATCAAGATCTTCTTGGGAACGGGCGCAAGCAACGTACAAGGACAAACCTCATTGACCGTCACTAATTCGACCGCATCAAACGGCAACACCTTAACGGTACAGGCAGGAACCTTGAGCGTCGCGTTGAACTCGGGCTTGGCGGCCGCAACCTCCTCATTGCCAACAGGCGTGAAGGGTGCGACTAATGTCAAGATCGGTTCATTCGTCGTGACCGCAGGGTCGGGCGAAGCGGTATCGGTAAGCCAGATGGTAGTCAAAAACAGCGCGACCGCAGGGTTGGCGTTGGGCCACGACTTCCAGAACTTGACCTTGAAGAATGGAACTTCCATGATCGGTACTTCCATCGGTTCATTGTCAACGACAGCAGACACGACCTACACCTTTACGCCGTCCTCATCGATAACCATCAATGCGGGACAGCAGTATGTGGTTGACGTGTACGCGGACATCTTAACGGGTGCGTCAAACTCAGCGGCTACCGCATATGCGGCGGTTCTGTGGGATGACGTGACTGCAACCGGCGTTTCAACAAGCGCTGCTGCAGGCGTAGCAACAGATGTCACTGGACAGGTTGTCTACATCTCAGCGGGCGGTTCATTGGTAATCGCGACGGCATCCGATATGCCCGTTGCCCAGAACCGTTCCATGGGTCAGACCGGACAGACCTTGGCGACATTCAAGTTCACCACAGGCGCTCCGGAAGCGGTTAACGTAACCACGATCGTCGTAACAGACACTATGTCGGGAACGGCATCGGCGGCAACCGGTACCATCACGAATCTTGGATTGTTCAAGTCTGATGGAGTACAGGTGGGAACCTACGTCGCTTCCATGACGGCAAGCGCAGGACAGGATGTCATCGCGACATTCAACGGTCTTACCTTGAATCTTCCGAAAGACACGGCAACGGTATTGACATTGAAGGGTGATGTGAGCGGCTACCCGAACGGAGTTTCAGGAAGCGCACACACATTCAAGATTATGTTGGCATCTAATGTAACGGCAACCGGCGCAACCGGCGGAGCAACGATTACGGCAACCGGTAATCCTATTGCAGGAAACGCGCAGACGGTGTACCGTTCAGAGTTGACCGTGGCGAACGCCCAGTCAAACTCATCGGGCGGAGCAGGAACCGACCAGCTTATTGGCAAGTATCGCTTGACCAACACTTCGGCAGGCAACTACACCATCACGGTGACTGACATTGATCTTGGATTGACTAGGACAATCGTCAACAGTGCGGCATCACGATATATTACTTTGAAGAGAGATTCAGTAGGCGGAACGACGGTGGCAAAGAAAGCGTATAGAGCTTGTGCTGATGGGGCAGCAGTGCAATACGGCGATATCACGAGCTGGGCAGTTTCAGCATGTGATAGCAATGCAGTTGCATTCACTTCGTTCACGATTGACGCGGCAGGCGGAACCGGCTACGTAGACCTCTATGTACTGGCAGATACGAATGACGCAACAGCAACGCTTAACATAGGTACAACCCTTGGCGGAGGCAGCAACGTCATCACGTATTCAGATGGTGTATCGGGCGGCATTACCTCATTGGATAACAAGCCGATCCCGGGAGCAACCATCACGTACTAGTGATAACTCATCTGGCATACTGCTTGTGACAGTATAGCTGGCTTGTCCCGCTAACGGCGGGAGAGACACAAAGAGAGCCCCGATGCTTGAAAAAGCAAAGGGGCTCTTTGTGTTTCTCGGCATTTTTAAGAGGTAACTCCTCCGGCTTGCTGGAGGTGTTTCCTCTATTATGCTATAGTGGGAAAATGAATTTCATCTCGGAAAATACGCTTGTCAAAGCGGTTAAAGCCGGCGTATATGCCGTTTTGTTTTTACCGCTCGCCGTTTTGCCGCAGATTTTTCCGTTCATCACTTCCAAAGGGTTTTTGTTCCAGATTATCGTCGAAATTGTTTTTGTTCTGTACTGTTTGCTTGCGTTCAAAAACCCGGCATTCCGCCCCAAAAAGACGGCGCTTTTCTACGCGCTGTCTTTTTATTTCGCGGCACTCCTTCTTTCCACCGTCTTTGGCGCAGAACCGGAGCGGAGCTTTTTCGGCAACTTTGAGCGCATGTGGGGGTTCTTCCAGCTCGCACATTTCTTTTTGTTTTTTGTGGTAGTTGCAGGAGTATTCAAGGGCAGGGAAGCGTGGGAGCGGCTGGTGAGAGTCGCCATGTTTGCAGGCTTTCTGGTGATAGCCGGAGGCGTATACCAATTTGCAAGCGCCCTGCTGGCTGGCCAGCAAGCCCCGCGCGTTTCAAGCACCATCGGCAACCCCGCCTTTCTTGCCGGTTACCTCTTTTTCACGCTTATCTTCTCCCTCCTTTTTCCCGCCCCTTCTTCTACAAAGGAAATTCCTTTGTATAAACGATACAGTTATCTCGCGCTTTCTCTGCTTGCCCTTTTCATCATCTTATCCACCGCCACGCGCGGCGCGCTGGTGGCGCTTGGCGGCGCGCTCGTATGGCTTGCGTTCCTGCTTGTATTCATAAGTGCGAAAAAATATATCAAGGTTGCCGCTCTTTCGTTTCTTATTTTGGTTGCGCTTCTTGCCGGGTGGCTCTTTGCGTACGGGTCGCTGTTTGAAAAGCCGCAGAAAATTTCCCAGGAACAGTATTACGATATCAACCGCTTTGACGCGCCAAGCATGGGAGAGGAGGTAAGGGTTGATTTTCTCAACCGGCTCACCAGGTTTTCGCTCTATGACCCGACCACGCAGACGCGTTTGATAACGTGGCAGTCGGCATTGGGAGGCGTGAAAGAGTATCCGTTGTTCGGCATCGGCCCCGAAAACTTCGTTCTTGCGTTCAACAAGCACTTCAACGCCGATTTTTATTCGTACGAAAAATACGAGATCTGGTTTGACCGTTCACATAATATTTTCATGGACATGCTGGTCATGGGCGGTATCGTCGGCCTTCTCGCGTACCTGGGTATTTTTGCCGTGTGCTTGTATAGTATCGTTTCGCTGTACCGGAAAGGGAAGATGGATAAAGTTTATTTTCTTGCCTTCAACGCGTTCTTTGCCATGTATCTCATCCAGAGCTTTTTCCTGTTCGATTCATTCTCGGTATTTCTTGCTTTCATCGTTGCCGTCGCGTATCTGAATAGTTTTACAGGAGAAGAAAGCAAACAAAAAGAAAAAAGCGTGAGCTGGCATTACCCGCGGGTCGTATTCGGCAGTTTGGCGGCGGTTGTCGTAGCTGTCTATTTTCTCAACGTCAAGCCGATGATGGAAAGCTATTATATCGCCGAAGCGGAAAGCGGGGCATATGACATTGACCGGACTATTGCGCTCTACCAGCAGGCGCTTTCGTATAACACGTTCGGCGACAATGAAGCGCGGAGCCGCATGGCGCTGACGGTCGCCAAAACCGTGCAGGGGATCAAAGAAGAGAAACTGCAGGGCAACATTGCCGGCTATGTGGATCTTGCCATCGCGGGCCTGAAAAAGAACATCGAAAACACCAACGACTACCATCTGCTGTACCGGCTCCAGCTCTCGGACCTCTACAACCTGAAACTTTCCCGCACCGGCATGGAGTCTGCCCAAATCGAAGATATCATCAGGAAGTCTATCCAGATAAGTCCGGGAAGGATGGAATTTGAATTTGCCCTGGCGCAGACGGAATTCCTGAAAGGGAATTTTACCAAAGCGATTTCTATTTTAGAAGAAGCGTCGCGCAAAAATCCGAGCCACCCCATGCCGTATTGGAAGATCTCGCAAAATTATTATTTCTGGTCCAAGGCGGAAAAAGATCTGCAGAAATCAAAGGCGTTGGTGGCACAGGGGATTCCTTACTTGGAAAAAGCGCTGTATCTGGGTCAGGATGTCCGGAATTACCAGGAACTGCTGTGGGCGATGGAGTATTACAATGAAAAGCTGGATTATTCCAGGATGGTATTCATCAACAAACAGGTGCTTGCCAAAAACCCGCCGGACGCGATCGCATACCACATGAACCTCGCGCTCGCGTACCAGGCGCTTGGCAAAAAAGACAAGGCGAGAGAACACGCCCTCGAAGTCGGCAAACTCGACCCCGCCCAGCAACCCGCTGTGGATAATTTTTTGCGTGAGTTGCAGTAAGTTTGGAATTTCAAAAAGTACGTTTCTTTACTATCGTAAAGAAACGTACAAAGTTATGCACCATCTTGATATTATGAGAGAGAATAAGCAAATACATGTTGGACCCGTGGCTAAGAAAATTTTACTTTTGCTTGCCACGGGCGCACGACTCTCATTAACAAGACGGCCTGATGTGTATTTTCGCATTCTTCGAGAGACCGCTGCGGAGTGGGGGAAACTCAACGAGGAGAGTTTGCGGAGAACAGTGAAGAAATTGTATCAATCAAAACTTATCGGATGCCGTGAGCATAATGATGGTACAGTGGAACTTGTGCTTGGTGAAGAGGGAGCGAAGCGGGTGCTTCGTTATCAGTTAGATACCATAGAGATCAAAAAACCGGCGAAGTGGGACGGTTTGTGGCGCGTGGTTATGTTTGATATTCCGGAACAGAAACGCGAAGGAAGAAACGCGCTTGGCGCAAAACTCAAGGAACTTGGCTTTTACCCGCTTCAGAAAAGCGCGTTCATTCTTCCCTATGCATGCAAAGATGAGATTGATTTTATCGTTGAGTTGTTTGAACTCCGTCCTTATGTGCGCATGCTTATCGTAAAAGAAATTGATATTGGCTTACATCTTAAACAAAAATTCGGTGTATAAAGATTTTATCAATCCTACGTTTCTTTACTATCGTAAAGAAACGTAGGATTGATTTGATGGTTGCCGGCGTAGTATAATGACCTGAATAATTAAAAAACATATGGAACAAGAAATAAAAGAGGGACAGCAGGAGGTGAAGCTGAAAGAGAGATCTTTTGTGCGAAGACTGGGAAGATTCGCGCTTATCGCAGTGATAGTGCTTGCCACATTGGTAGCTTTTGTGAATATCGCCGGCCCTCAATATCTTAAATGGGTTGATAGGTATGAAGAAGCGAAGTACAAAAAAGTATACGACCAGTATATCGAAGCGCAAAAAAACGATACCTACGGCGGCAAAACTCCCGAAGAAACATTTGATCTTTTTCTCGAGGCGCTCAAAAAAAACGATGCCGAACTGGCGAGCAAGTATTACATCATCGACAACCAAGAGAAAAAATTTTTAAAATTAAAAGAGTATTTAGTCAGAGATGGAAGTCTCAATAAAAGTGTTATCTATTTTACTGATGTGCGTAGTAAGGGTAAAAAAATATGTCATGACTTAGATAACGAAAGAGCTGGATGTAATTTTGAATATATATATATCACCACAGAAGATAGCGAATCTTTAATTTTAGGGACAAATGATAGAATTTTTATTCCAAAAGGTAGTGAAGGCAGTAAAATGATTGATCTTAAACTGAATCCATACGCTAACATTTGGAAAGTCGTCCAGCCATAATTATGAAAAGGACTGTCTTATTATTTCTCGCCAGTTTTCTTTTACCGGGAATCTCGTTAGCATACGAGCCGACGACCACGCATGCGGGACTTTCCGATCAGATTGTGGAATTTTACAACCTCTCCGCGAGAGATAAAATCAATGCCGCAGAAAAGGAGCTTATTACTCTTGGGTCCATTGATGAAGATAATCCGGCAACGCGGGCGCTGAATCACTTTTACGATCCCATTCGGAACATAGGGATTAACGACTATCGGACGGCGAAACAATGGGCGCTTGACCCCGTGACTATTAACGATTATTGGAACAAAACATGCCGCAACAAGAAGTAAGGAAAATGTATGTGCCGAGCAAGCGTGTGAGAAATGTTTCTTTGAGCGTGATTGCTATTGCTTTCATTGGATATCCCATACTCACCTATCTTGCTAAACACAATAAGCCCATTGCGAAGTTCCTCACCGCCATTCATTCTGTTATTTACCCTCGGTCTTTTTGCGGCGTTGAGAAAAAGGGTTGCGATGAACTTCGCGTATTGCCAAAAGTATTGCAAAACAAGAAAATTATTTTCAGCAAAGGCATCAACATTAAATTTGATCCGTATGAGTCATTGAAAGAAGTTGCGGAATCAGGTACGGTCGGTTTTCTGGATACGGACTCTTGGAAGCTCTCGAATGAATTCGTTGATCCCGCATCACAAAAACGTGGATATGTGGCAGAGAGAGAATACAAAACAGTGAGAGCCGTATATCATTACAATTGCTCCTATTGTATTGATAGCAGTGATTACGCTTATATCGTTCTGGAAGATTCCGCCGGAAATAGATTTACCGCCCTCCTTAATGATATTTCGGATATACCGGGTAGAGATATACCATGGGATGAACAACTTCCATTTCTATTAGATAAAAGAAACGCAGATAAGTGGGAACTTAAAGATACTAACTAACGTATTAAAATATATGGAACAACAGACGGCGGGCGTGAAAAAATCATGGGGGATGAAAATCGCGAAGATGGCGGTTGGGGCGGTACTTGTTATTTTTGCTCTTTTCATTATTTTGGCCATTACGCGCATTCCGCATTTCATAGACAAACAAAAGACCGAAGAACAGGTGGCGAAGATTCATGCGACAAAGTTGACGCTTGATGATGTGATGGGAAAGAACCTGCCGCCAGACCCCGGTGCCCAAGCCGACAAGACCATCGCCGGCATTGATGCCAACCAAAACGGCATTCGTGACGACGTGGAACTTGCCATCTTTAAAGAATATCCCGGTTCCGCAAAAACCCGCGCAGTGCTTTTGCAGTATGCTCTTGTGCTCCAGATGGAAGTGACGCAGCCGTTTAAGAATACAACAAATGTGACGGAGGTGGTGAGGGAGGAAGATAGGGCAGATTCTTGTGTTGCTGATACTCTTGTTCCAAGGGAAAGTCCAGAGTCATGGAGAACCCCTGCTGATATAGAAAAGATTGATAGATTTATTAGTTTTATTGAGAGTAGACAACGAAATACACCAGAAAGGAAAAAAGCACGGAAAGATTTTGTTGAAAAATTAGGAAGTTTCAGTCCTCTTGACGAAGAAATTTGTGATATTAGTTTTTCAATGTTGCCTAATTAGGATTTATGGATTATTTTTCAGTAAAATCTAAGATAACTACGGTTGTTATTTCATCCATTCTGTTCCCATATATAGCTCTTGCCCAACAAGTGGATAATAAAATTTGTTCAGCTGAAGGATATACTATTGAGACAATTAATGGTGTATTTACTGATATGGATGGAGCCATTTCAAATAGAAAGGCCCTGGAGCATTATTTTGGGAAAACTTACAAGGGGGAGAAATTAACCATAGATTATCTCCTCAACCCGTCCCACAAAGCCATGGATCTCACTGACGTTGCTATCCAAAAGACTTTTGAAGGGGTTGATATGAGAGATCATGATTTTCTTAAAATTCTCAACGATGCAAGCACGCAAGTAAAAACCCAGAAAGTCCTTCTTGTTGCTCATTCACAGGGAAATTTCTATGCCAATAATCTCTATAAAGCTGTTACCGATGATGGTGATATTTCCAAAAAATCAATTGGTGTATACAGCGTTGCGACTCCGGCAAGTCATGTGGCGGGAGAAGGGCGACACCTTACTTCTTCCACGGATACCGTCATTGCTTGGCTTGCCAAATACCTGCTTCCGGGAACTATTGCGCCAACGAACGACAGCATCGATTATCAATGGTCTGATGATCTCGGCATGGGGCATGATTTTGCAAAAATATACCTTCATTATCGTCCTGTAACAGTCGTTGAAGACATCAAGTGGTCATTGGATAAACTATCTATCGACCCTGCTCGTTCCGAAGATATCCCTTGTATTAATCCACCCAAAGAACTTTCTCCTTATGAAAAAATAACTGGAGCTATTGTTTATCCTGTTGACCTTACTCTAGCTATGGCGTCTATTGGATTAACTATAACAAAAAATGCAATCATTGCTGTTGTAAATACGGCCGTTTCAGTAGGAACATCAGTGGTGAATGCGGTAAAAGAAGCAGGAAATTCTCTTTTGGCGCTTGTGTACAGTGCATCGGCGCCTCCTCCATCAACTTTTCTTGCAAGCCCCCTCTCTCTTATTCCCGCACAGACTCCGCCGTCTTCGGTTGCTTCCGCCATACCCGCCGCACAAGGAGCGCCGTCTGTCGTCACACCCGCTCCACAAATTGCCACTGAAACAATTACAGCGCCATCTACAC
>MEYP01000002.1:11392-15500 GCA_001775835.1 Candidatus Azambacteria bacterium RIFCSPHIGHO2_02_FULL_52_12
CCGGTGCAGGATATTGCAACGTCTACGGCGGATATTGTCATTGCGACCTCAACGGAAGACACGGCGACTTCCACAACCGAGTTAATTGTAGCAACCGCACCTGAACCGGAGATCACCTATGCTGATCCGGTGGTCATCAACGAGATAGCGTGGATGGGGACGCGAGCGCAGCCCAACGACGAGTGGATAGAGCTGTACAACAAGACCGGACACGATATCGATCTGACCGGATGGACGCTTGAAAGCAGAACGAAAGCGCTCGCTATTTCTTTACAAGGCACTATCAAAGCGCGCGGTTATTTTTTCTTGGAGCGCACCGCGAGCACGACGACTAATCGTATAGAAGATATGATGTACACGGGCGCGCTGAATAATTCCGGACCCGATGCGAACTTGTATCTCAAACAGGGAACAACGACGATTGATGCGGTAAACTTTGGTAATTGGCCATTTGGGGACAACGGGCAGAAGCGTACCATGGAGCGCGTGAGTCCGTACGCGACAAGCACGCTCTATTACAACTGGAAGACATATTCGGAGTCATTCATGGCGCCGTTCGCAAAGGACGCGGAAGGCAACGACATCCTCGGAACGCCCGGCGCTCAAAATAGTGTTGCAGGGTTTTACACGCCAACAGGTGATATTATTGAGAACGCGATATGGTACTCTGCGCACAGTCCGTATTATGTTCCCGCGCCGATAACAGTCCGTGAAGGTGCGACGCTTACCATTGAGCCCGGCGTAACGGTGAAATTCGCACCGGGAACTCCCTACGGAGGCGCGCTGAATGTGCGCGGTGTTCTTGACGCGCAAGGCGCGGCGGCAAAACCGATCATTTTCACCTCTTTTCGTGACGATGCCGCAGATGGTGTGGATTCCAATCAAGACGGAAGTACGTCAACCCCCGCGTCTGCCGATTGGATGAACATCAACTTTTATGCCACGACGACGCCATCAGTGATGCGGCACGCAGAGGTAAAATATGGCGGGCAGGGAACCAACTACAATCCCAACGGCTGGTATCCGTCCTATACCGGCGCCGTGGGAATATATGGCGCGCGTCCGGAAATTACCGATACGGTATTTGAGGCCAACCATGCCATTGCCCTGTACCTTAAAGATGCCGCGTACCCGATCCTTCGCA
Source organism: Candidatus Azambacteria bacterium RIFCSPHIGHO2_02_FULL_52_12 (assembly GCA_001775835.1). Taxonomy (GTDB): domain Bacteria; phylum Patescibacteriota; class Minisyncoccia; order GWC2-36-17; family WO2-46-25; genus WO2-46-25. Next base: position 12,537 of record MEYP01000002.1, read on the forward strand.
ATAATAGCATCAGAAACACCGTTGTGCCGACGCACAACGGCGCGGGTCCCGGTGGGTTTGGTATCCGACTTGCCGACGCGAGCGCAACAGCCGATATTGTCGGCAATACGTTTGAAAATAACACTATCGCCATTTCATCGGATTCTGCTTCTGACATGCCTTTGGTTGTGCGTGATAACATCTTCCTCAATAATCAAAAAAATGGCGAGTTCAACGGATACGCGAATTTTAATCTCGACAATTCCGGCAATAGGGACGCCAACAGCAAAGGCGGGTTTTCCATTCAAGTGTTCGTATCCAACGGGCAGAGCAAAACAGTCAAAGCCGATTCCATGCCGTATATCATCGGAAGCCTTTTTGAGGTTTCAAGCGGCGGTGCGCTTACGGTGGAGCCAGGGGCTATTTTTAAATTCGCCCGCCCGAATCCTAATTCCAGCATTGCTCCGGCGGTCATGAGAGGAACGCTCACGGCGCGGGGAACAGCAAGCGCTCCCATTGTGTTCACCGGCATTGCCGATGACAGCGATGGCTATGACAGTAATTATGCCGACAGACAACCAATCCCTGGAGACTGGGAGAATATTCAATTTATTGGCGCAAGCTCGTCCGATTCGATTCTCGAGTACGTGCACATTCGCTACGGCGGGCAGGGGAACAATCTATGCCCGTACGCGTATTTTGGCGGTCCGTGCATGGAATACAAAGGAGCGGTTCTGGTTGACGGCGCGAGCCCGACATTCACGCATATGACATTTGATCATAACCTTGCCGTGAGCATCTATCTTGACGGCGCCACGCAGTCGACAATACAAAATTCTTCTTTGCTTAACACTATTCCCGGAACGACAGGTCCCCACAATGATGCGGTTGCCGGCTACGGCATCAGTATCGGCGCGGAATCCCTGCCGACGCTTACCGACAACGCCTATAGCGGCAACGTTGAGGATGTGGTATACCGATAAGGAGCTATGAAAATAAATGAAACACTGTTGGTAAAGACGATTACCTGGCTCGCGTACGCGGCGGTGTGCGTGCCATTGTTGTTTTCAGTGTATTTTTACCCTTCGCACGCGGCTCCGCAGACGTTTGTTTTCCGCTTATTGATAGAAGCGATGCTGTTTTGCTCTATCGTGTTGGCGTTTAAAAACAGCGCGTATGTTCCGAAGCTTTCCGCATTGTCATGGTCTATTGCCGCGTTTCTCCTGGCATACGTTCTCGCCGCTTTCGCGGGCGTGAACCCCGCAAAAAGTTTTTTCTCCGACTTCGACCGGCATTGGGGGTTTCTCACGATTTCGCATCTGTTTCTTTTTTTCTTCATCCTGCGGGGCGTGTTTTCGGGCAGGGAAGCGTGGAGGCGGCTTTTCACGGTCTCGGTTGCCGCAAGCTCCATGGTGGCGCTCTATGGCGTGTACCAATTTTTCTTCCAGGACATAGGGCGCATTTACGGCACCATCGGCAACCCCGCGCTTCTTTCAAGCTATGTGCTGTTTAATGCCATTATCGCGTTTTGGCTCGCGTTGGATATGGCTCGCTCGACGCGTGAAAAAATATTTTTCTGGACGGCGGTTTTCGTCAATGCAGGCGTAACGCTCATGACCGGCACGCGCGCGACCGCCCTCGCGTTTGTCGCGGCGCTTGCGGTCCTCTTCGTCGGCTACCTCCTCTTTTACCGGCACAAATCAAAGCGCATGAAGAAGGCGCTTATGGTCGCGGGCGGAGCATTGATTTGTGCCATTGTGCTTGTGGTGAGTTTCAGGACAAGCGATGTGGTGCAAAAAAATAACACGCTAAGCCGTCTGGTGAACATCTCTTCTTCGAGCGCCACCGGCCAGACGCGTTTGTTCGCGTGGCGCGCGGCGTGGGAGGGCTTCAGGGAAAACCCGCTGTTGGGCGTCGGGCCGGAAAATTTTAACGTCGCGTTCAATAAGTATTTTGATTCCGATTTTTATACGTACGAAAAAATCGAGACGGAGTTCACCCGCGCGCACAATATATTTCTCGAGATGCTTGCAACAGCGGGCATCGTCGGGCTCATTGCCTACCTCGCCGTATTTTGTTCGTTTCTTTTTTTGGTGTTTCGCCGCGTTCAAACGGGGATAGCCAACCGGCATTTTGCCATCGCGGGATATGCCTTTGTCGCCGCGTATGTCGTGCAGGGGTTTTTCAGCATGGACGCGCTCACGTCCGTTCTGCCGCTTATCCTGCTGTTCGCGTACGCCGAGTCGCTTGGTAGCAAGGAAGAAAAACAACCCGTGCACCAAGCATCAAATGGTCTTAGCATGGTTCCTCTCGCATTGATCTTTGCCGCGCTCGCGTATGCTGGCTGGTCGTTCACCGTCAAGCCGGCGCTCGCCGACAGGGCGCTTTCGGACGCCGATGCGATAAACCAGCGCCTGGAAGAATTCGAGCCCGATGAAGCGCTCGCGGCGGCGGAAACGCTCTACCAAGAGGCGTTGGGTAACGCGCTCTACGGGTCAGATACCGTTCACGCATCGTTTGACCTGTTTCTCCTTAATTTTTATAACACCTTTGGCGATGCGGGAGGCGCTGATTTTCGGAAGTTGGTTTTGGAGCGGTCTTCACCGGTCCGGTCAGACGATTACTTCAGTCTTTACCGCGCGGCGCGGATCTATAACATTGCTTACCTTTTGACGAAACAGGAGAACGCCGAGATCGAACGCATATTCAAAGAAGGAGAAGCATTGGCGCCGGGCCGCCTGGAGCTTCCGTACGCGCGCGCCCAGCTTCTACTGATGAAACAGAACCTTGACGCGGCTATCGCGCTGTCGGAAGAGGGGATTGCCGCGAACAAGGAGTACGCGGACTTTTACCATATCGTCTTTTTAGCGTATAATTTCAAGAACGACCGGGAAAACGCCCTCGCGTACGCACAAGAAGGGATGCGGAACGGTTTCACGTTCACGAACGTCAAGGAGCTTTTGTGGCTCGCGCGGGCGTATAAAC
>MEYP01000002.1:15718-26450 GCA_001775835.1 Candidatus Azambacteria bacterium RIFCSPHIGHO2_02_FULL_52_12
CCAAGACCGTTTTGGTATTTTTCGGCACCTACGCGCTTGCCGCGGCGCTGGGAGCCGATCCCTGGCGGAGCTTTTTCGGCACCTATGAGCGCATGCTTGGCGTCGTCAATCTCGCGCATTTTGTCGCGCTGTTCTTCATGGTGAAGTCGGTGTTCGTTTCGGGCCGCGACTGGCTCATGCTGTTGCGCGTTTTTCTCGGGGCAAGCGTGTTGGTGAGCTTGTACGGCATCGGGCAGAAGCTTGGCATGGAGTGGTTCTACCACGCGAATATCGACCGGATAGATTCGACCATCGGCAACGCTGCGTTTGTCGCCGGCTACCTTATTTTCGCGCTTTTTTTCGCGCTCCTTCTGCTCGTGAAAGATGCCAACATGCCGTTTCGGATCTTTTATATCTTCTCCATCGCGCTGAATCTCGCGGTCATTTACTTCACCGGCACGAGAGGCGCGGCGCTCGCTCTGCTTGCGGGATTTTTCGTTCTGCTGGCGCTGTATCTTTTCAAAAGGGACATTTCCATTGCCGCGAAGAAAAACACGTTCATTATTGTCTTAGGGGTGGCTGTCGCGGTGTTTATTGCGACGTTTTTCTTTGCCGGTAAAGAAGGTTTTCTCCAATATTTCAAGCGGTTCACGTCCGTTTCGCTCGATGACGCCACCGTGAAAACCCGTATTTTTTCCGCGCAAAGCAGTTGGCGTGGATTTCTTGAGCGCCCCATGCTCGGGTGGGGGCCCGAAAATTACAATCTTGTTTTCGACAAATACTACAATCCAAAGCTCTATCCCATAGAGAATTGGTTCGATCACGCGCACAATATCATTTTCGACGTCATCACGACCATGGGCGTAATCGGTTTGGCGGCATATCTGTTTCTTGTGGGGAATCTGGCGCGGCGCGGGTTCGCTCATGCGCGGCAGGACCCCCGTGAATACTGGATAGGAACGCTTATCTGGGTGCTTGTGCTGGTGTATTTCCTGCAGAATCTTTTCGTGTTCGACAGTCTGGTGACGTATCTTCCTTTAATGCTCGTGCTTGCGTTTGCGGGCGCCGGGTTTCCGTTGTCTGAAGTTGCCGCGCAGAAACAAAAAGACGGAAAAGCAAAAAAGTTTTACAATCCTTCGTCAAATGCGGCTATTTTCATGCTCCCCGTGCTGGTGCTGACGATATATTTCGTGAACGTCCGTCCCGCGTTTGCGGCGTATTACACCGTTGCGGCATTGCGGGGCGGCGCCATGAGCGCCGACGAGGCGATAACCGCTTTCGGCAAAGCGATCGCATACAGCAATTTCGGCAGGCACGAAATACGCGGAAAACTCGCCGATGCTACGGTTGATTTCCTGCACAACAAAGACAACTCGGACGAGGAAGGGAAAAAGAAATTGGCCGTCTACACGATGCGTGAAATGGAAAAGTCTCTTAAAGAAGCGCCGCTTGATTTCCGCAACTATTTATATTTTGCAAACTTTCTCTCGAATGCGGGTGAAGCGCTCGCGAAAAGCGATATCGATGCGTTCAAAGAAGCCGACGCGGCGCTCGAAAAAGCGCGGGAGCTGGGGCCCGATAAACAGATCCTGTACATCCAATGGGCGCGCATAAAGTTCGCATTGTCCGATTACGCCGGCGCGGTGCCGCTCTTGGAGAAGCTCGTCGCCTTGAGTCCGGACATCGTTGATTCCAATACCAAGCTTGCCCATGCGCATGCCAAGACCGGCGCGCGGGACAAAGCACTCGCGATATACCGCGCGCTCATGGAACAAAACGGGCTCAACGTTCAAAATTACATCGACATCGCCATCGGTTTTGCCGAAGCGGGAGAGAAAGAGGGGGCGGTACAGGCCGCTTTGAAAATCAAAGAAATCGACCCTCCCTTGAGCGAGAAGGCCGATCAGTTCATCGCTTCGCTGAAGTAATTGGAACGTACGGTTCTTTGCGTGTTTTTTGCGGATATTGTATAATATATGAGCAGATATTTAGGTTGCTCATATGCCATTTGTCCCTGTGCAGTCAGATGACGCGATGTATGATAAATTCCAAAAAAGGCAAGTTCTTGTCTGGTCTTTTTTGATTTTTATGGCGCTCGTGATGACTGTTTTCCTGCTCTACATCAGCTATCAGGTGATGAAAACCAGCAATGAGAACGGCTCTGCGAGCGTCGGCGCGACTTCGATCGTTACGCCGGTCTCAAATCTTTCCGCCTCTTCGGTAGAGCCGCAAAACGATAACTATCTCCTGTATGGCGAATTCGCTCCCGAGGATAAAAAATACAGGATCTACAAAGTTTTTTATGCGAACTACGCCAAAGAAGAGCTTTTTTCGTTTCCCTGGAGCGACGCTTCTTCACAGCCGTCATTTTCCCGATACGGGAAGGATATCGCCGTATTTCCCGATGTCAATAAAGGATTCCTCATTTCCCGCGAAGGGGACGTGGTTCCCACGAACGAATTCATGCCTCCTGATCGGCATTTTTCCGTTTCACCCGACAACAAGCTGATGTTCTATTTCAACTATCTTTCTTCGGTAGGAACGACAGCGCTCACCTTGCGGGATGTGGAGAAGAACAAAGACGTGTTTTTCTGGCCCGTCAGCTCACCCGCGTCCCAAGTGTGCGATTTTGCCGGATGGTCGCAAGACAATGCAAAAGCGTATTGCGTCTCGCGCAAGGGGGGCGTCGCGAGCGTGAAAGCGTTTGACGCGAAATCCCGCTCGTTCTCGGTTATCCTGTCCCAATCGGGCGTCGCGGATGCCAAATATTATCCCGAGAAAAACATGCTCCTTGCGGCAACTCCCGACGCCGTTCTTGCCGTGGACGCGGCCACGAAAGAGCGGCGCACTATTGCCGGCATGCCTCCCGGTTTTTCTCCGGAGAATGTATTTTTAACTCCTGACGGATCCAGGGTGCTTTTTACGGCGGCTTCGGGCGCCGGCGCTTCGCGCGAAACTACAATATATTCGATTGCTTTTGACGGCTCCGACAAGCGCACGCTCACGGGCGAGAAAAACGCGCGGCTGGTGTCTGTCGCGCAAAATTCAAAGTCGGTATTATTTGAAAGCATGAACGACCTCAAGATGCTTACGCGGCACTATTTCATCGCCGCCATTGACGGCTCTGCTTCCGTTGAGGCATATGCGGTGAACGCGGGCATCTCCATCCCGCAATTCATCGGCTGGTTTTTTGATGGACAAGAATAGTATTTATAGGTAGGATACAGTTCGCGCGTTACGCGCGATTCCCATGAGCGATTTTCCTTCGGAAGAGATAAAATCCCGGCTTGACATACACGATGTTCTGTCCGGCTATATCCGTCTCTCAAAACAGGGCGCGAGCTATCGCGCGCTGTGTCCTTTCCACAACGAAAAAACAGCGTCGTTCTACGTATCCATACCCAAGCAGATCTGGCACTGTTTCGGCTGCGGCGAGGGGGGCGACATATTCACGTTCGTCATGAAAATGGAGGGTGTTGAGTTCGTCGAGGCGTTGCGGATACTGGCGAAAAAGGCCGGCGTCACGCTGAAATCCCAGGACCCGAAACTCGCCAACGAACGCACCGCCCTCCAGGACCTGTGCGCGCAGGCGACTCGATTTTTCCGCAACAACATCGAAAGCACGGCGGGGGAGGAGGCGATGGCGTACCTGAAACAGCGCGGCCTCAAGGATGAGACCATCGAAGAGTTCCAAATAGGGTACGCCGCCGCCGCATGGGACTCGCTGTATTCATATCTTGCCATGAAAGGGTACAAAGCGGACATGATGGAAAAAGCAGGGCTGGTCCTTCTAAGCGAAAAGTCAGGAACGAAAAAATACTATGACCGGTTCCGTGACCGCATCATGTTTCCCATCTGGGACGTTAACGGGACGGTGGTGGCATTTACCGGAAGGTATATCAAGCCCAGAGAGAACGAAGGAAAATACGTCAACAGCCCGCAGACGCTCCTGTACAACAAAAGCGCGATCCTTTACGGCCTGGACAAAGCAAAAACCGAGATCCGGAAGGCCGACAGCGTGGTACTGATGGAAGGGCAGATGGACGTCATCATGGCGCATCAGGACGGCGTGAAAAATGCCGTCGCCGTTTCCGGGACCGCGTTCACGCCGCTCCAACTGCGGCTGGTGAAGCGCTACACTCCCAACATCACGCTCCTGTTCGACGCCGACGCGGCGGGGGATAGCGCGACCCAAAAAAGCATCGCGCTCGCCCAGCAGAGCGGCTTTAATCTTCTTGTCGCGCGCCTGCCGGATGGCAAGGATTCGGCTGATTTCGTCGTCGCGCACACGGGGGAGCTTGCGGGGCACATCGCCAAAGCCGTTTCCATCATGGATTATTATTTCTCCTCAACATTCGGCAAGTACGATGCTAAAGACGTTGAGGGGAAAAAACAGATCGCGCGGGTCCTGCTTTCGCAGATCAAGAAAATACCCAACCAGATAGAAGCGCACCACTGGCTTGAACAGCTATCAACGAAGCTTGGCACCAGTATGGCGTATTTGGAGACGGAGATGCGCACCATGAAAGACGAACAGCAGTTCCTCCCCGAATATGATGATGCCGCAAAGGAGCAGGAGAAGCCAAAGGCGAAAAAGACGCAACTGGACAAGCTTCTGGAGCATCTCATGGCGCTCATGTATGCCGTCCGGGATAAAAAGACCCTTAAGATCATATTTGAAAAGTTCGGGGATTTTGAGCTTTTTTCCGGGCTTGCGGCTGATCAAATGGCTGCGCGCGAGATGGCAGGCGCCCCCACGCTGAAGATATTTGACTTATTCATGAAATATAGTAGAATTGGCAAACAAGAAACGGATATCGAGCCGGCGCTCAACGAGCAGGAGAAAAGCATCTTTGCCGAGATTACGCTTGTCGCGGAGATGGCCGAGTACCCGGATATCGGGAAAGAGATCGTCTTTTGCGCTTCCCGCATCGAGCGCGAGCTGGTAGACGATGCAATGCGCCAGCTGGAAGCGGCATTGCGCCAGGCGGAAGCGGAACGCGATGCGAAGCTCTCGGAACACCTGTTTAGTGAAGTGAGCGCGCTGTCGGCGAAGAAAAATAAATTACTGACCTATTTCCAAGCAACCCATGAAGAAAAAACAAAAGGCGAAAAAACCGCTTAAAAAGAAAAAATCGCAGAAACCGTCCGCGCGTCCCACGAAACGCACCCTTGCCGCGCGCGCAAAGAAAAAGAAAGCGCGGGGCGAGGTATACAAAGAGCCGATGGAAGAATTGGTGGCACGAGGCCGTCTGCGCGGGTTCGTGACGTACTCGGAGATCCTGCACATGATGCCTCACATTGAGCAGGATATCGACGTGCTTGAGAAGCTTTACGAAAAGCTGAGTGACGCCAACATCGAGCTGGTGGAGGCAAAGGATCTGCTTGAAGCGCCGGCGGAGGAACCGGTGAAAAAAAGCGCGAAAGCGAAAAAAGCCGACTTGGAAGCGTCCGAAGATTTCAACCAGGATTCCGTGCAGATGTATCTGCGCGAAATCGGGAAGATTTCCCTCATTACCGGCGACGAAGAAAAAGAGCTGGCAAAAAAAATTGAGATGGGCAACGAAGAGGCGCGCAGGAAGCTCACCGAGGCGAATCTGCGCCTAGTGGTCAGCATCGCCAAGAAATACGTCGGGAGAAGCCCGCATTTGACGCTCCTTGACCTCATTCAAGAGGGGAATCTGGGGCTGTTCAAGGCGGTGGAGAAATTCGATTACAAAAAAGGGTACAAGTTTTCGACCTACGCCACGTGGTGGATCCGCCAGGCCATCACGAGAGCCCTCGCCGATCAGGCGCGCACCATCCGCATTCCCGTGCACATGGTGGAGACTATTTCCAAATTCACGCAGGTCAAGCGCCGGCTTCTGCAGGACCTGGGCAGGGAACCGCTCGCCGAAGAGATCGCCGCCGAGATGAACATGGAGCTTGATAAGGTGCGGCACATCATGAAGATCTCGCAGGAGACCATTTCGCTCGAAACGCCGCTGGGCGACGACAGCGAAGACTCGACGCTGGGCGAATTCATCGAGGACGAAAAAGAGATCATGCCGTCCCAAAGCGTGGCGCGGCGGCTTTTGAAAGACCAGCTCAAAGAGATTACGGACGACTTAAGCCCGCGGGAGCAAAAGATATTGCAGATGCGCTTTGGCATCGAAGACGGCATCACGCATACGTTGGAAGAGGTGGGAAAGGAGTTCGGTGTCACCAGAGAACGCATCCGGCAGATCGAAGCGAAGGCGCTCGATAAGATCAGGGTGCACCGGAAACTCATCAAGCTTCAGGGGTACTAAAGCGGGGTCTTGCCCAGCTCAAAGAAATACTATACTATAGGAATGCTTTGCTCTTTTTATTTTCATCCCACACATAACATTGTTATGTGTGGGATTCATCCCTCGTTTTCATCCCGCACATACATTGTTATGTGTGGGATTCATATCATTGAAAATGAGGACATTTCCATTGTAATGAAACGCCCCTCCCGCCAAAAGCGGGAGGGACACGCAATGGATATTCCGCGGTAGCGCTCCGCCAGCCGGCGGAGGTAGCGCAGGTTGCGCTTTGGCTGTCAGCCGGCGAGTGTTGTCGTGGTACACGAACAAGGTATGTTTATTGTATACGCGATCTATAACCAGAAACACGGTAAAATGTATATCGGACAGACGAGTAATTTAGAAGAACGTCTACGATTACATCAGGAGCACGTATTTCAAGGTTATACTTCGCAGTTTGATGGAGAATGGATTTTGATCTATTCTGAGAGAGCACTGACAAGAAGAAGCGCGATTGAGCGTGAAAAACAATTGAAAAGTTATCGAGGGAGAGAATTTGTTAAAACACATATTCCGCGGTAGCGCAGTGGTAGCGCAGGCGACTGTTAATCGCTTGGTCGTAGGTTCGAATCCTACCCGCGGAGCTGACGAAGAATACCACAAATATGCCTCTCATCAAGGGTTGTTTTTTATTCTCACTTTAGGTAAGATTAAATTATGCAACACGCCATGAGACTCACAAAGGAACTGTTTGAAAGCGTCGCACGGGGGGGAAAAGTTATTGAGTCGCGGCTCTTTGATGAAAAGAGAAAGGCAATCAAATTGGGAGACGAGATAATGTTCAGCGAGAATGATCATCCGAATAACAATGTGAAAAGTGTGGTTATCGGTCTCTTGCATTATCAGTCATTCAAGGATTTGTTTGCTGACCATGACCCTGCTCTTTTTGGGGGTGAGAGCGAAGAACAACTCCTTTCTCAAATAAAGCAATTCTATTCTGATGAGGATGAGCAAAAAGACGGTGTACTCGGTATCCGGCTACGCTTGACAAAATAGGTATTACGCGGTATAAGTTCTTTGCATTCAATCTCGGATGCGCAACCTTGAGTTGCTTAAAGGACATTCAGTCCTTAGCGACAAACAAGAGAGGAGGTTCTTTTACATGTCGATAATAATACGCGAAATCCGTCTTAGGGATTTACCGGTCGTTGCGGAGATGATGCATGAAGCTTTGGAGCCGTTTTATGGTGGAGACCATCGCGCGCACGCAAAGAGGATAGTGGAAACCGCCACAGAAGGCGGGGAAGATCGCAGAGGGCACTTCTCCGCGGCACAAATCATGTACGTGGCAGAGAGCGAGAACAATCAGATATTGGGACTGCTCAACTTCGTGGTGAAGCATCAAGGGACACTCAAGATAAGCCCTCTCATTGTTCGCGAGATGGCTCGTGGGCGAGGAGTAGGAAACCTGTTGTTTCAGAAGGTTCTCGAGTATGCTCAACAGGCTGGCGTGCGGCAGATATATTGCACGGTTTCTGCGAAGAATAAAAGTGCGCTTGGGTACTTCCAATCGCAAGGGTTTATCCAAGCCGGCATGGCACAGCGGCACTATCGGTCAGACACCGACGAGGTGATGCTTTACAAAGTTGTCGAGCATCACGGTTTGTTTCCCAAAGAGCAAATTATCTCGGTGCTTCCGCTCACCGAGAACGACAAGCCGCAGGTTCGTTTTCTCATCCTTGAGCGTCTCACCCCTTTTTTGAAGGAGTAAACAATGCATGGGTTGACTCCTTATTTGTCGGCTACGATCGCCGGCATACCCGCGACCCCAATGAGAAGTACAAGCTTATTTGGGTCGCAAAAGCTCCCGATAACACTGTTTTAGGAGTGGTAGCCGCAACGCCAAAGAAGGGTGAGCCGATAAAACTCATGCCGCTTGTCGCTGTAAATATCCAAGCGTTCTCGGCGCTTGTTGCCGAACTCCCGGGTTTTTTGCGGGAATACGGCCACAAGCTGTACACTCACGCTGTTCCATCAAGCGTTGAGGTAGAAGCATTGCAGTATCATGGTTGGCGAGTGGAAGCGATGATGCCGGAGGCCTACAAGTCCGGCGTGGTTACCCAACAATGGGGTCTTGTCCTTGCGGAGGATATTATGAAAACGATGCGCGTTAAGAAGCAGTACTTTGATGCGATTATGGCCGGTACCAAGCCCTTAGAAGTTCGTGTTGGCTATGAGAGCATCAAAAGAATACGGGTTGGCGATAGCATTCGCCTTGAGTCATCTGGCGGTCGTCAGTCCGGTATTGTGAAAGTTGTTGTTATACGAACCTACGATACCTTCAACGAGATGCTTCAAAACGAAAATGCGGGGCATATTGTCCCCGAAAACCCAGTAGGGGCTCTTGATGTGCTCCGGCGCATATATCCTCCCGAAAGAGAACAGTTGGGGGTGTATGTCTTTGAACTTCGAGTTGTAAAGGCGCAAAGGGGAGTGTAAGACTTTTCCATTAGTATAATCCAGAGCATTGCGGCGTTCCCGCAATGCTCTTTCTTTATTATGCTTCTTCCAAAATAGCACTCCGAACTTCATCCCACGTTCGGAGCCAGAGATTCTCATGGGCTTGTAAATCTGTTTTTCGTGGTATGATGAAGGTGTTATTCAATAAAATACAGTATTATGAAAACTCTTAAATGCGACCTCTGCGAAGTAACGGCGGAAGGCGAAACATTCGAAGCATGGATGCAAGCACTTATGCCTCATTACATGAAGGCTCACGCTACGTAATGAATGACCCTAGTCATAAAAAAGAGGACATGGAAAAGTGGATGGTCGAAAATAAGGCAAGGTTTGATGCGGCATAAGCATAGAGCAAATAATATATTTACCCATATGGCAAAACTGAGCCCGTTTCTTAGATTCAATGACAACAAATGCCGGGAAGCGATGAATTTTTATAAAGAGTGTCTTGGCGGGGAACTCGACTTCATGACGGTCAAAGAAAGTCCTATGTCCAAGGATATGCCCGCTGACAAACAGGACTTGATCATGCATTCCACATTAAAGAAAGGCGGCTGGGTTCTGATCGGTTCCGACATGATGCGCGACAAAGCTGCGATTGGAGACAATGTCGGAGTGTCGCTCGATTGCGAAAGCGATGAGGAAATCAGGGCGGTATTCGATAAGCTTGCACGGGGCGGCGAAGTCTTTATGCCTCTTGAGGAAATGTTCTGGGGCGCTGTGTTCGGCCTTGTCACGGATAAATACGGCGTAGAATGGATGCTCAATTATCAGAAGACTCCGGCAAAGGCATAGCCGTAACAGTCGAGAGTTATAAGGTGTTAAAATATGCTTTCCTTTATTCGTCTTTTCTGCTACACTCGGGGAATAACCAACTAATCGATAGAGAGCATATGGGAAAAAGAAGAACAGCTTTCGGAAAGGGTCCAAGATCCCATTCCCACAAAACGAAGAAGCGGCTGGAGATAAAGAGAGTCATGCTGGAAGCCAAGGCAAGCAAGAAAAAGCGCAGATAGGAGTCGTATGAAAGAGCGCCTGTTGAGGCGCTTTTTTGTTTTGCGGAAAAAGGGTACAATGGGAATATGGAACAATTTTTTGCGGAAAATTCGTGGATCGTCGCCGTGGCGGTTGTGTGGACTTTGCCATGGAAGGGTGTAGCGCTGTGGAAAGCGGCCCGGGCGGGCTCTCTGAAGTGGTTTATCGCCCTGTTGGTCGTCAACACGCTCGGGGTGCTTGAAATCCTCTACATCTTCATCTTCAGCAAGAAGAAGCCAAAAAGCGAAGGCGTGAGCAATGCCTAGAACTCATTTCAAGAATACCTCCGCCGCGTTCTTGAGCGATTTTCTTTCATTTGCGAGGCGCAACGAGGAAATGGTAAACTTTACCATGACGAGGCGTAACGAAGCAAGGGAAGAAAATCGCCAGAACCCGAAGGGATACGGCCAATTTCACGCGGATACCGTGTCGCTCCTTCTTGGCGTAGAGTCTACGCTTGCGTCGTCGCTCTTTGTCCCGCGCGAAATTGGCTCGTATCGCGGCAGGAGCTATTATTGAAATGAGTTCTAGAACCGTTTTATTTCTCGTTCTCCTGGCGGTCGCGGTCGGCTCCTTTGCGTTTTTTGATTTTTCGTCGGCCCCTTCGCGCGAGGAGGCGGGGCGGTTTCAGGCAAGTGAGATTGCCATCCCGGAGCTTCCTGCTCCCGTTCTCGAACCGGCACCCGAACCCGAACAAAAACAGACGGCGACGCTTTTGTTCGTCGGCGACATCATGCTCTCGCGCAATATCGGCAAGATCATGGCGGAACGGGACGACTGGCGCTATCCGTTCTTGCGGGTTGCCGACACGCTCGCATCTGCCGATCTTACGTTCGGAAATCTGGAGGGGCCCATTTCCTCGCGCGGCGTGAAGCAGGGGAGCATCTATTCGTTCCGCGCCGACCCGCGCTCGGCGGAGGGGTTGGCGC
>MEYP01000003.1:0-17238 GCA_001775835.1 Candidatus Azambacteria bacterium RIFCSPHIGHO2_02_FULL_52_12
CTCCTTGCTGCGCTATGGCGTCCCGAGTTTGCTGACCGCTCTCGCTTTGCTCTATGCATCCGCCGGCTACTTTTATCCGGTCAATCTCACGAACGCGCGCATCAGCTCGGGCGCTTTCACCTGGGCGGTGCCGTTGATGGATCGTTTCGCGTCCGCCCGGTTCCCTTATTACCGGCCCGGCATGACGGTGGACGAATTTTTTTCCGCAGGCGCGGAGAGCGCCGCCAAGGCGCAATTCGGGCAGGTCTCCCAACAGGCCCAACAGCTGATCGGCCGTGAAGCGGCAAAACAGCGCGATGAACTTGGCAAGCAGTTTGGCGTTTCATTGACGGGGAATGAAACCATCGGCGACCTGTTCGCCTCCGTGTCCAACGCATATCTGGGCCGCTTCATGCCTTCATACGAGGCCTTCGTGCCGATCGTGGTCGCCCTTTCCGTCTTTTTAAGCATCAAGTCGTTCGGATTTCTCCTCAATCGGCTCGCGCTCGCGCTGGCGTGGCTTGTCTCGCGCCTTCTGACGGCTTCAGGCGTTATCATAAAGCAAAAAATCGCCACCGAGAGAGAAGCTCTTACCCTTAGTTCTTAATTCTAGATTCTAGCTTCTACCAAGCATGGCGAAAGATTTTTACACTATTTTAGGCGTCGGCAAAAACGCTTCCGAAGAGGAGATAAAAAAAGCGTATCGGAAATTGGCGCACCAGCATCACCCCGACAAAGCGGGAGGCAGCGATGCGAAATTCAAGGAGGTCAACGAAGCGTATCAGACGCTTTCCGACGCGAAAAAACGTAGGCACTATGACGCGTTCGGCAGCGCTCCCCAAGGGGGGCAGAGTTCCGGTGGCGGTGCCGGCTTCGGCGGGTTCCAATGGGATTTTCAGGGAGGGGATTTTTCCGATATCTTCAGCGACTTTTTCGGCGGAGGCGGGCAAGGGCGCGGACAGCCGCACAGGCAAGAAAAAGGCGAAGATATTCGGGTCGCTTTGCATAGTACGCTCGAAGATTCGGCATTCGGCGCGGAAAAGGAGTTAAGCATCAAGCGGGATGTCGAATGCTCGCGCTGCAAAGGGTCGCAGGCGGAGCCGAAGTCGGAAATCGTGTCGTGCGCGCACTGCGGGGGCACGGGCCGCGTCAGCAGGCAGTATCGTACGATGTTCGGCACCATAGCCCAGCAAAGCGCGTGCAGCGCATGTCAGGGCAGAGGCAAGGTCCCCAAGCATAAATGCACCCAGTGCCACGGTGCCGGGGTTCGTAAAGAAACCGATACGTTCAAGATAAAAATTCCCGCCGGCATCGATTCCGAGCAGATGTTCAAAGTGCAAGGCAAAGGGAATGCGGCGCCGCTTGGCGCGCAAAGCGGCGACTTGTATGTTGCAGTAACGGTCGCGAAGCACCCGATTTTTTCCCGCAAGGGAAGCGACCTCTATCTTGATCTGCCTGTCCGATTTTCGCAGGCGGCGTTCGGCGACAAGATAGACATCAAGACCTTGTACGATACCGTATCTTTGAAAGTTCCGGCGGGCATCCAATCGGAAAGCGTCATTAAGCTGGGCGGAAAGGGGATGCCGAGGGTTTCGGGGTTTGGCAAAGGAGACTTGCTCGTGAAAGTGCGCGTACAGACGCCGGCAAAGCTGTCGCGGCGCCAGAAAGAGCTGCTGGAAGAGCTCAAGAAAGAAAACCTGTAGACTTTTCTTCTGTCTTGGGATATAATCAATTCTGTTTTATATTGGACTACAAAACGCGCTTTATGCTTAGTTGTGGCTGCTCTCGCCTTCGTTCTTTCTTTAATCCGCTCACGCCCTTGTATAAGAATAACGTTCATGAAGGGCTGCGCTTCCGTTAAGATAAAAAAAAGAACGAAGGCGAGAGCAGCTCAAGGATATGGCGTGGCTTCGTAACTCAAGGTTAATAGTAATAAGGGCCCCTAGCTCATCTGGTAGAGCGCCGCTTTTGCAAAGCGGAGGCAAGGAGTTCGAGTCTCCTGGGGTCCACCAAATCTTGTAACATAAAGCATGTAACCTGAAACCAAAGAGGCAATCCTGTATTTCTATGTTACATGTTTCACGTTACAGGTTGCGAGTTTTGCGCCCTTAGCTCAGCTGGTAGAGCAACTGCCTTTTAAGCAGATGGTCGCAGGTTCGATTCCTGCAGGGCGCACCGATAAAAACTGCAAATGAACATATGAGCGATCTTAACCTTAAACAAAATCCGACGCTCCGCGATTTTCAGGAGTATGTCGCGCAGGTGGTGAAAGAGCGCGGTTTTGAAAAAGAAACCGTCCCGGAGTTGTTTATGCTTTTTCTCGAGGAATGCGGAGAAATGGCGAAAGCCGCGCGCAAGACTCAAAAGATGAAGACCGACAAGAACTCCGAGCAATTTCATTTTGACCACGAAGTTGCTGATGTATTCATTTATCTTTTGGATATTTGCAACCACTTTGGCGTTGATTTGGAAAAAGCGTTCCGAGACAAGGAAGAGATTAACAAGAAAAGGACCTGGGAGTAGTATTTCTATAGTCAGTTTTTACAATCTGACTTTGACTCTGTTCGATTTTCGTTCTATACTGATTACATCATGAGATGTGCTCACCATCAACGCAGGAGGTGCAATCATGGCGGCACAGCGGCAGACTAGGAAGGAAGTGGGTTCGAAAGAAAGCACTGGTGGGGCACAGGCCGTCGCCAACCCCGAGGTGATCGAGCAAGGAAAGAAGGTCAAAGAGAACATCGACAAGATTCTCGATGAGATCGATGAGGTGCTCGAGGAGAATGCCGAGGAGTTCGTTAAGAATTATGTTCAGAAAGGAGGAGAGTGAAAACAGAACCTTTGCATGAGAAAAGCCCGTGGACGTCATTGTCCACGGGCTCTCTTTATAGATAGGGGGGTGATTAAGGCATGAACTGGAGCGGCAGGCAAGGACTGTCGAATTGCCTTTTGCGTTTGCTCTCCAGCATACCCTGCAACTTGATGATGAGCGGCACAAGATGCTCATTGTAGAGTGCTTCGTCGATCTTGCGTTTGGTTCCTGCCAAGACAGGGATTGTCTTGCGCGGGTTAAGGTCTTGAATGTCGCTTTTAAGAAGGATTTGAGAACAGGCGATGATCTTTCCCCGGATCATCCGTTTTGTCTTTTCCGGGGACTTTGAGTGCGCGACGTGATAGTCTCCGCACCATCCGACAAGATCAGTTAAGGCGGTGACGCATGCTGCAGGAAGATCATTCTGTTCCATAGATATTCCCCCCTTTGCCAATTGTGAAATGTGCCATTCCCGCCACCCCCTGTGGCAGGCCATTTGAGAGTATACCCCATAGTGCTTCCCATGTCAATGTATCCATGTGTGCATATCTTTGATAAAATTCCCAGTATGAAGCGCGTCATCATTATTCCCACGTACAACGAGAAGGAGAATATTGTGCCTCTCATTCAGGAAATCTTCAAACAGGTTCCTGATATTTTTATCATGGTCGTGGACGACAATTCGCCCGACGGCACGGCGCAGGCGGTGCGGGAACTGCAAAGATCATACCTGAGGGTTTCGTTGCTCGTGCGCGAGCGCAAAGAAGGGCTTGGCAAGGCGTATATCCATGCGCTTTCGGAAGTTATGAAAGACGCTGAAGTTTCCAAAATAATCATGATGGACGCCGATTTCTCGCATGATCCGGCGTGCCTGCCTTTGTTGCTCAAGCAAGCCGAGCGTTTTGACGTGGTGATCGGCTCGCGTTATGTTCCGGGAGGCAAAACGGTCGGGTGGGAGCTTTGGCGGAGGATTCTGAGCTTTGGCGGCAATCTCTATTGCCGTCTGATAACGCGCATGCCGGTTGCCGATTGCACGAGCGGGTTTGGCGCGACGGACGCGCGCATCTTACGAAAAATCGATTTTTCAAATTTTGATGTATCCGGTTACGCGTTTACCATAGAACTGAAATACGCGCTGTGGAAAGCGGGCGCGACGTTTGTGGAAGTGCCTATTATTTTTACCAACCGTACGGGAGGAGAATCAAAGATCTCAAACCATATCGTTTACGAGGGCATCTTGGCGCCGTGGAAGATGATTTTGAGAAAACACCGCTCTTAGAGCTACAGCGCGTAAAATGCAAGCGTCTCTTCTATCATGCGCTTGCGGGAAAAATCAGTTCGGACCGTTTCAAGCGCGGCCGTTTGCATTTCTTTCGCCTTCTTTTTGCTGTTCATCAGGAAAGCGATCGCGTCCCACAGGGTTCCCGGCGTTGCGGGTTTGAGCAGGAGCCCGTTCTTTCCGTGCTCGATGATTTCCGGGATGCCACCGACAGCGGATGCGATCACCGGTACGCGCGCCGCCATCGCTTCCAACAGCGCGTAGGGAAGCCCTTCTTTTCTTGACGGCAGGGCGAACACGTCGAACGCTTTCAGGTAGCGGGAGGCGTTTTCAAGCGCTCCTGTCAGCATGACATGGCCGCTAAGATGGTATTTCGCAATCATGCTTTCAAGGCGTTCCCGTTCGGCGCCTTCGCCGATAATGACGAATCTGATATCCGGCACCGCGTGCGAAGCGGAGATCGCCGAAAGCACGAGCGTATCCAGCGATTTATTTTTATACAGATTTGCTATGGTTCCCACGACAAAGTCATTTTTTTTGATTCCCAGTTTTTCCCGCGCCTCTTCTCTAGAAAGGAACCCAAACTCTTTTACATCAATGCCGTTATGGATGGCGACCAGCTTGCGTTCCGGTGCAATCTTATACGCAAGGGCCGTTTTTTTGTCGAAGTCGGAAACGCAGATGATGATATCCTGGAAGAGCGCCGCAAACCTGCTGATGAAAACGATGGCGTGCTTCTGCCACCACGGGCGCCGTTCGTTGAACGCCCACCCGTGCGCCGTGAAGACGATTTTTCGCACATGGCACAGTCTCCCCGTAAGAGCTCCCAGACCGCCTATTTTTGAGCTGTTGAGATGCAGTACATCGGGTTTTTCGGTCCGCAAGAGCTTCACGAGGGAAAAGAACAACTTTACGTCCGTGAAAAAATGAAGAGCGCGCCGGGAGTGCTTGATTTCAGAGAATGCGATTCCGTCGTTCGCCAGCGCATCGCGGAAAGGCGGGTTGGGAGCGCTCGCCACGGTAACCTCATGTCCTTGTCGGCGGGCGCCCTGCGCCAGGTCGAGCACATATTTTTGCGCGCCGCCGAGCTCCGATTGGGTGATAACGTACAGTATCTTCAACATGGCTTTATCATAGCGTAAAAAACGAAAAAGAAAAACTCCGCAACAGACAGGGTGCGTTGCGGAGTGTGATTCGCGATAGGGGTTGCGTCAGATCAGAGCGGACGCCCCGGGTTCGCTTTTTTCCAATCATCAATTGATTGCGAGATGGGAGGAATGGGCTTGGTTGCCGTGAGCGTGTCGGTGCCGTACACGGGGCAGACTTCATTCGCCGATCCCGCTTTACTGAAGTGCGTCTCATTGCATCTTGAGCACAGATATTCTTGCGAATCTTTTTGCTCGTTTACCATGGCGCCTCCTTTTGATTTTTCAAGAGATGGTGGGATAACAAGGTGCTGTTTTAAGCGTAGCAAATGAAGTGCAAACGGTCAATGCGGCATCTTTTCAAATCGGCAAAAATAGGGTACAATACAGGGAAATTACGTCCTATGGCACTAAAGCAAAAAACGATACTGGTAACGGGTGGGGCGGGGTTTGTAGGAACTCATCTTTGCCGGCGGTTGCTCAAAGAAGGGCATGCCGTCATTTCTTTGGATAACTATTTCACCGGCTCGCTCGACAATCACATCGCCGGGGTTGACTACCGCGAGGGACATACGAAAGACATCGAAAAGCATATTCCCGAAACGCCGGACATCATCTACCATCTCGGCGAGTACTCGCGCGTTGAACAGAGCGTGTTCGAGTCCGATGTTGTGCATGATCTGAACGTCGTCGGTACGACTGCGGTTCTTGAATTTTGGCGGGCGAGAAAGTGCAAGCTCGTATACGCCGGTTCGTCGACTAAATTTGGTGATGGCGGTCTTGCGCGCGAGACGACGCCCTACGCGTCAAGTAAGGCCGCAAATACGGTGCGCGTGAAGGAATGCGGGGAACGCTACGGACTCCCCCATGCGATCACCTATTTCTATAATGTTTTTGGACCGGGCGAACGAGCGGGTATTTATGGTACGGTAATTGAAAACTTCAAACAAATGTATTTGCGAGGAGCGCCGCTTACCGTCGTTTCTCCCGGTATGCAGGTGCGCAATTTTACCCATGTGAACGATATTGTCGAGGGGCTCATTGTGGTTGGCGAAAAAGGGATGGGGGATGAATTCGGCCTTGGCAACGAACAAGCGCTTTCCATACTTGATATTGCGCATTTGTTCGGTGCGGACATTATCATGATGCCGGAACGCCCAGGCAACCGGATGCAATCGGCTCTCGACACGACAAAGTCGCGCGCTCTCGGATGGGAAGCTAAGCGGTCCGTCAGTGAATACATCAGGGAATTTCTTGGTACCAATGCGCGTGGCGCGGTTCTTGAGAGGCGCGCACTTGTCTTTTCGACAACATTCCATCCCGTCGCCGGTCCTGCCGAAGATGCGCTTTATGATCTCATGATAGCGATGCCCGATGTTCAATTTGATGTCGTCACGACGGTTTTTTCAAAAGACTCAATGAGCGCAACGAGCCCCGTTCCGAATGCCAACGTGTATCGCGTGGGAAATGGCCGTTTAAGCGACAAGTATCTTTTGCCCATTCTTGGCTATCGCGTGGCGCGGGCGCTGCATCGTAAACATCAGTATCTTTTTGCATGGGCGCTTCTGGCAAGCTATGCCGCGCTCGCCGGAGTCTTTCTCAAACGGACGACCGGATTGCCGCTTCTTATCACGCTGGCGGATCAAGATCTCAGGCGTCTTTCATGGGGGAAACGAAAGCTCCTCTCGTGGGTTTTAAGCGGTACGGATCAGGTGTATGGAGGTGATGCGCTCCAGGAAAAACAGGTCGCAGCGCTGTCATCCCGCGTAAATTTGCGCCGTTCAATGGGAGATGGCGATGCCTTTGCAAATGCGATTCGGTTCGCCTACTCCGGATTTATCCGAGAGCGGCTCAAAGTAAAGTTATGAAAAAGATTCTCATCTTCTCTCTTTCTTATTACCCGCGTTTCGTGGGAGGGGCGGAAGTCGCCATAAAAGAGAAAACCGACCGCATCCGCGATATCGAATTCCACATGGTGACGCTGCGGTATGACTCGGTGCTGCCGAGCATTTCCAGGGAAGGAAATGTGTTAGTGCATCGTATTGGTTTTAGCGCAAAGAGCCCCGCCATAGGAGACCTTCAGAAGTTTCCGATGCGTCTCAATAAATTTCTCTTTCAATTTCTGGCCGCCTTTAAAGCCATATCGCTTCATCGGAAGGAGCGCTACGACGCGACGTGGGCCATGATGGCTCACTCGTGCGGGGTGCCTGCTGCGCTATTTAAGCTTTTTTATCCGCGGGTACCGTTTGTCTTGGAGCTTCAAGAGGGAGACCCGCCCGAGTACGTCGAACGATTGATGCGCCCGCTGTGGCCGCTCTTTTCACGCGCATTCACAACGGCAAATGTGGTTTCCGTCATCTCTACTTTCTTGGGGAATTGGGCGCGCCGCCGCGGATTTACAGGGCCGGTCGAATTAGTGCCCAACGCCGTGAACACGCGGCATTTTTCCCAGGAATATCCAACGCACGAACTCGATGAGCTTAAAAAGAAGCTCGGCAAAAGGGATTCTGATATCTATCTTATCACTACGTCCCGGCTGGTGCATAAAAATGCCATAGACGACTGCATACGCGCTCTGCCGCAAATGCCCGATGCGGTGCGCTTCTTGATTTTGGGAACTGGTCCCGATGAAACAATGCTTAAAAAGATAGCCGCTGATCTGCATGTCGCGGAGCGCGTTATATGGCTCGGCCAGATTGACCACAAGGAGATGCCAAAATACCTGAAGGCATCAAACATATTTATCCGTCCCAGCCGCTCGGAGGGCATGGGGATTTCCTTTGTGGAGGCATTTGCCGCCGGTTTGCCGGTCATCGCGACGCAGGAAGGAGGCATTGCGGATTTTCTCTTTGATGCCAAGCGCAACCCCGGGCAGGCGCCCACCGGCTGGGCGGTGGACAAAGATTCGCCGGAGCAGATCGCGGCGGCGGTCAAGGATATTCTCGGCAACCCGGATCAGGTGCGGCGAGTTATCGAAAACGCCAGAGCGCTTGCCTTGAAAAAGTATGACTGGGATCTGATTGCAAGAAACATGCGGCAGAAAGTATTCGAGCCATTGTTAATGAAACGGCAATCATGAACATACTTATCGCCACCGGTATTTTCCCGCCCGACATCGGCGGTCCCGCGACGTACAGCAAGACGCTCGCGGATGAATTGCCAAAGCAGGGCGCGCATGTCGAGGTCTTGAGTTTCGGCGTTGTCCGCCATCTGCCGAAACTGGCGCGGCACGCCGTTTATTTTTTCCGCGCGCTTTCGAAAGGAAAAAACGCCGATATTATTTTTGCGCAAGACCCGGTGAGCGTCGGGCTTCCGGCGATGTTCGCCGCAAAATTACTGCGTAAGAAGTTCGCGCTGAAGGTAGTCGGCGATTACGCCTGGGAACAAGGGACCCAGCGATTTGGCGTTACTGAAATGCTCGACGATTTTGTTTCGGAATACGCAAAATATCCGTGGCAGGTTCGACTGCTCAAGCGCATTCAAGCGCGCGTTGCGCGCAATGCCGATGTCGTCATCGTTCCAAGCGCATATCTGAAAAATATCGTGGCACGATGGGGCGTTTCCGATGAAAAAATTCGCGTGGTGTATAACGCGTTCAATCCCGTCTCTGTTCCGGAATCAAAAGAAGCATTGCGCGTAAAACTGGGGCTTAAGGGAGCCACTATTCTTTCCGCGGGGCGGCTCGTCCCCTGGAAGGGTTTTGCAGTTTTGATAGACAGCATGGCCGAGATCCGCACGTATATTCCCGATGCGCGTCTCGTCATCGTCGGCGACGGCCCGGAAAAACATATCCTGAAAGAAAAGATAGAAAAACTTAATCTAGAAGACAGCGTCGCGCTTGCGGGGAAAATGCCGCACGACAAGCTCCTTGCTCTGCTGAAAGCGTCCGACTTGTTCGTGCTCAACACCGGCTACGAAGGATTTTCCCATCAGATTCTGGAAGCCATGGCCTTGGGGACCCCCGTTGTGACCACGCACGCGGGCGGTAACGGAGAAATCATCACATCGGGTGGAAACGGGCTGTTGGTTCCATATAACGACGAAGGAACGCTGGTGAATGCCATAGTGAAGCTCTTGCGGGAGGAGGGCTTAAGCCACGAACTTGCCGCAAAGGCGATGGAAACAGCGCGGTCGTTTTCGGAAGAGCGCATGATCCGCGAAACCGCAGACATCTTGACACGCTTATGAAAGTACTGATGATATCAACGGATAGGAGTATTCTGATTACCGGCTCGGAAGCCCATGCCCGGATGCTTGAGTATGGAGCGTTGGTCGAGGAGCTGCACATCATTATTTTTTCGCGTGGGCAAGACGCACAAGAACATGCAGGCAATGTATTTTTGTATCCGACTAATTCAAAAAACAAATTAAAGTATATTTTTGACGCGGTGCGTATTGCAAAAACGATTTCCCATTTCGATATCGTAACGACACAGGATTCCTTTGAGACGGGCCTTGCGGGTTGGCTGATAGCGCAGAGGAACAATACGGCACTGCAACTGCAGATTCATGCTGATTTTTTAAGTCCGTACTTTGCGCGCGAGTCGCTCCTCAACCGCATTCGTGTCTTGATCGCAAAATTCCTTCTCCCGCGCGCAAGCGGCATTCGCGTCGTCAGCGAGCGTATCAAGAATTCTCTAAAAGCTAAAAGCTATAAGCTACAAGCTGAGCCCACGGTTTTGCCGATTTTCGTCGACACGGAACAGTTGAAGAATGCTCCCGTTACGCTTGATCTCCACAAAAAACATTCGCAGTTTGATTTTATCATTTTCATGGCGTCGCGCTTGACGAAGGAAAAAAATATCCCGCTTGCCATTGAGGCATTTGCCGAAGCGGTCAGGAAACATCCGCGTATGGGGTTAGTGATAGTCGGTGATGGTCCGGAACGAAAAAACCTTGAACGAGAGATTGCAGTCCGTATATTACAAAGCAATGTTGTTCTTAAGCGATGGGAAGGTCTTATGGCCTCATGTTATAAAACTGCTGACGTATTTCTGCTTACGTCAAACTATGAGGGATACGGCAGAACGGTCGTGGAAGCGCAAGCGTGCGGCCTGCCTGTCGTGATGACCGATGTCGGCGTCGCGGGGGATTTCATTGTCAACAAGGAAAACGGGCTTGTAGTTCCCGTTGGCGACGCTCATGCTCTTGCGGATGCCATCGTGCGAGTAAAAGAAAAAAAAGCCGCCCTCAAAGCGCGCGTATTTCATCAAGAAAAATCAGAATATCTGCGGGCATATCGGCGCGCTTGGGAGGCGTGCGGTAGCCGAGATTAGCCTTTTAAAAATGGGCATATTGTGCTAGTATAGCCAACATGAAATACGAAACATTATCCATCATCATTCCCGTTTACAATGAAAAGCGCACAATCACGGAGGTTGTCTCGCGGATTCAAAACGTTGATATCGGTCCCATTAAGAAAGAGATCCTCATCATCGATGATGGCTCAACCGATGGCACGCGGGAGATCATCAAGACGATACCCGGCGTCAGGCATATCTTCAACGAGAAGAACCAGGGAAAGGGCGGCGTGGTAAAGATCGGATTCGAAAACGTGACGGGAGACATGGTCATCATACAGGACGCGGACCTGGAATATCATCCCAACGACTATCCTTCGCTCATCGCTCCCATACTGGACGGCTATGCCGATGCGGTGTTCGGCTCACGATTTCTGACGGGAAAGCCGCATAAGATACTCGCATTCCATCATTATCGCGCCAATATTTTTCTTACGTTCCTCGCGGGTCTTTGCAACAACATCAATTTTACGGACGTGCAGACCGGGTACAAGGTTTTCACGAAGGAAGTCGTCGGAAAGCTTGCGCCGCTTCTGGAGACAAAGCGCTTCGGCATCGAGATCGAGATGGCTATCCGTATCACGCGGATGAAGGTCCGCATGTACGAGGTCGGCATCGCGTATTACGGGAGAAGCTACGCGGAAGGGAAGAAGATAAATTGGAAAGACGGCGTTGCGGCGATCTGGCACATCATTAAATTCAGTTTTTTCCGATGATAAATGCGCTCAAGGATAAAAATGCATGGATCGCCGTTTTTCTGATCCTCGCCGTGTGGGCGAGCGTTCTTGTCATCTTGCAGCCTCGCGTTACAAGCGATACGCTCACTTATGACCAGGCCATGGAAGTGCTGAAAACAGGCGTGGCTCCCGACGGGTTCATTCCCAATCGCATTCTCACGACGTATCTGGGCATGCAGACCATCCTTCTTCTTGCCGCGGGAGACGGCGATATGCGTGCCGCGTGGGTCGTCATGAACAGCGTCTTCTTTTTCCTTACGTGTTTCTTTTTTTATAAGATCATTCTCGAACTGTACGGGAAGAGGAATGTCGCTGTTGCGGGCATGTTCTTGCTTGCGACCAATTATGCGCTGATAAGAAACGCGTCGGATTATGTGATGGATGTCGGTGGATGGGCTTTCTATATTATGGCGCTTTATTTTTCTTTGCGCTATATGAAAACGGATGATTTCCGTTACGGGCTGTACGCCGCCGTTGCGGTCGGCATCGGCGCATTCTTCAAGGAATATGCGTTTTTAGGGTTCATAGCCCTGGCATGCGTGATCATATACCAGCGCCGCGACGCCATCGGCAGAGCGATAAAAGAAATAATGCTTGCCGGCATCGTTTCGTTTGCTCCCATCCTGCTTTTTTATGTCGCGATATATTTTCAGTATCACTATAGCTATCTGAGTTGGTTCGCCTACGCGCACGAGTCTTCAAAGTCCTATTATGGTTCTTATGCTTTAAAAATCGCCGAGTATGTGAAGACATTCGGTTCGCTCTATACGTTCGGGTGGTTTCTTTTTCTGGGAGGGCTTTATTTTTTAGTGAGGCAAAAAAACGCCCTTCTTGAGAAGTCGTCGATGATGTATCTGGTTTTTGTCGGCATTTCCGCGTTGCCGGTTTTCGCATGGCCGTTCATAACCCAGCGTCTTTCATTTCCCATCATCCCTTTCGTGATCATAATCTCATGCCTTGTGTTCGTAAAATATGAAAAGAAACTGCTCTACTTCGCTCCGCTTTTGATCGTCTATGCGGTCACCAATTACGCGATGGACGACTATGTTCTGCGATTCGTGAATATTGATTCGTTTTTGAAGCTTGTCCTATGAGTCCCACACATAACAAAGATATGAAGTGGCAGAACGATATTTCCTGCGCTATGCCCTTGTTTTACCACCATTTAACCCTGAAACAGAGAGAAGCGACAGAGTCGCGATCTTTGTTATGTGTGGGATGAGACTGCTTATCATCACCCAAAAGGTTGACAGTCGTGACGATGTGCTTGGGTTTTTCCATGTATGGATCGTGGAATTTGCGAAACAGTACGAGCATGTTACGGTCATCTGCCTTCAAAAAGGGGAATGCGATCTGCCGAAAAACGTCACCATGCTTTCGTTGGGGAAAGAAGAAAAGCGTTCGCGCCGCGCGTACCTCGGTTTGTTCTACAGATACATCTGGCAGGAACGGCAAAAGTACGATGCGGTATTCGTGCATATGAATCCGGTGTATCTGGCGCTCGCAGGGCCCCTGTGGCGTCTGTGGGGCAAGAAAGTATCGCTGTGGTATATTCATCCCAACATCGGCAGATATCTGAAGGCGGCGCATCTGTTCGCCGACGTTATTTTTACGGCGAGCAAAAATTCGTTCCCCTTTTCTTCTCCGAAGGTGCTTGCCGTCGGGCACGGCATTGATGCGGAACGTTTCAAGCCGATGCCTGATGCGGTGAAGGAAAAAAACAGCATTCTTTACGTTGGGAGGATTTCACCTATCAAGCATTTGGATCTTCTCATCGGGGCGGTTCGTTCATTGCGTGAAAAAAGCATTGATTTTACGCTTCATCTCATCGGCGGTCCGGATGCGCGGCATGCCGATTATTACGCGGCAATTAAGAAGGAAACAGCCGATCTGGAAAAGGAAGGCAGGGTTATCTACCATGGACAGATTCCCAATCGGGAGATGCCGCGGTGGTATAATGCCTATGAAGTTCTGGTGAACGTAACGCCAAGCGGAAGCTTTGACAAGACCGTTCTTGAAGCCATGGCATGCGGGACGTTGGTCGCCGTTTCCAATGTGAATTTCGCGCCATATATTCCCACGGAATTCTTGGCCAAAGAAGGCGACAGTGCAAGTTTGGCAGGCGTACTTGCGGCTATTTTTTCTTTGCCGGGAGCGGAAAAAGAAAGATACGCGCAGGAGCTTCGCCAAACTGTTTTGGAACATCATGGTCTGGCCGCGCTGGTTGTAAAGATCAAAAACGCATTATCATGAGTCCCACACATAACTTACGCTGGTACTTCGTATACTTCCTGCGGTCTCAAAAGAATAGTAGCATCTATATCGGGTGTACCAACGACTTAAAAAAGAGAATTCGTGAGCACAATCATAGCATGTCATACCATACGAAAAAATACGCTCCGTGGGAGTTATTGTATTTTGAAGGGTTCAGAGATAAAAAGGATGCGTTTATGAGGGAAAAATCATTAAAACTTCATGCGCAAGGACTCCGCAGGCTCAAAGAAAGACTGCGAGGAACTTTTGCGTAAGTTATGTGTGGGATGAGGACGCTCATAAAGAACATGGCGTATCGGGCGGTATCGCTTCTCCCTGCAAAGGGGGCGGTAATTCTCATGTATCATTCGGTCAGCGAAAACAGGAAGCTCTTTACCGTAACGCCGGATGATTTCGCACGGCAGATGAGGTATCTTCATGAACATGGTTTTCGCATCACCCGACTCAAAGACGTGATGGCTTTAGCCCGTAAGAACGCATTGCCGCCGAAATCCGTCGTACTTACTTTCGACGACGGGTATGAAGATAATTATGCGAATGCGTTCCCCGTTTTGAAAAAATACCGCTTTCCGGCGACGATTTTCGTCACTACCGCGTTCATCGGCGGAGGGACGACGCGCCAAGGAGCATTTGTCGATATTCTTTCAGAAGAGCATATCCGGGAAATGGCGCGAAGCGGGCTGGTCGTGTTCGGTTCGCATGCGCATCACCATGTGAAGCTCGCGCGTCTTGCCGAAGAAAAAATAGAAGACGAGCTTGCTACGTCAAAAAAGACGCTGGAGGGCGTCATCGGCGCGCCGGTCGATACGTTCGCGCATCCTTACGGCAATTTTGACGAGCGGGTACAGAAAATCGTCGCGAAACATTACGCTATCGCATGCGGCGTGAAGAAGGGGCGCATTACCTCCTCATCGGATGTCTTGTTGCTTCCCCGAAATTCCATTGATTCTGAAGTGACGCTTACTCAATTTAAAGGCATTGCACGATTCGGCCGACTATGACGTTAACCGTCCATACTCTTTCTGAAGGTGAGGCGCAGAGCAGAACCGCGCATGTTCCCGATATCGCGTATGCAGAGGAGTCTTTTTTATTGCAGGAAGAGCGCTACGGCGCGCGGAGCGAGTTTGCCGGCATCTATCGCGATGGCGCGCTTGCCGCGGTCATTCCCGTCAATTATTTTCCGGGGAAAGAGGTTTTTTCCGTGCATAAAGATTACACGAAGCCGTATGTCATTTTAGAGGGCGATATCGACTGGCAGGACGTTGTGGAACTTCTGAAAGAAAAATACGGCGTTGCATACGCGGAACTTCATTTTGTCGGGACTTCAGGCAAAAAAACTCCGTTGTCCGCGTTTATTCTGGAGCTTGCCGAACGCGAAACGCAAGAAACGATATGGGCGCAGTATCATAAAAAAACAAGAAACGAAGTGCGAAAAGCGGAGAAATCAAATTTTACCGTGCGCGCGGGCGGCAAAGAAATGCTGGAGGATTTTTACCGGCTGTACAAGGAAAACATGAGGCGGCACGGGACGCCGGCAAGGCCGCTTTCGTATTTTGATGATTTTTTTAAACAGTATAAAGAAAAATGCGGCATAATCGCCACATATGACGGCGACACGGCCGTGGGCGCCAATTTTTTCTTACTGCACAACGCTTGTTTGCGCCTGGCGTTCAATGTTTCCAACGTCGCGTATTGGGACAAATGCGTGAATAATCTCCTGTATGACCGGACCATTGCGTGGGGTTACACGCGCGGCGTCCGTGTTTTTGATTTCGGGCCGGGCTTAAACAGCGATATGAGTCACAACAAATTCAAACTTGGTTTTGGCGCCAAGCAGATTCCGCTCGTAAAATATAGCGCAGGGTCAAAATGGCATGCTCTGAAAAAATGGGCCGCGAATAAGCGCCATGCGTTGAAGATAAGAGTCCATAAACTGACAAAACGCGTATGACCGTTTGTTATTTCGGTTTTTACAATCCGGACTACAGCAGGAACAGAGTTCTGATGCGGGGACTCGCGCACAACGGCGTTACGGTCGTCGAATGCAGAAGCGACGCGCGGGGCATCGGCAAATACGTCGAACTCATCAGGAAGCATCGGGCGTTGCGCGGAAAGTATGACGCTATGATCGTCGGTTTTCCCGGCTATCAGGCGATGCTCCTTGCAAGACTGCTGACGCGCAAGCCGATCATTTTTGACGCGTTCTCGCCGTTGTATGACTCCATGGTGCACGACAGGAAGTTGGCGAAGCCCGGAAGCGCAAAAGCATGGTATTATTGGGCGCTTGATTATCTTTCTATGCGTTTTGCCGACCTGGTTTTGTTCGATACCAATGAGCACATTGATTATGTTTCCGCTGAATTTTCCGTTCCGAGAAAAAAGCTCAAACGGATCTTTGTCGGCTCTTCGCCCGAAGTGTACCCCGTTAGAAATAAGCCGCTCCAAGCGGCTGCCGCCGCGCTTCCGGCGGAGCGGATTTCTAACGGGGTGTATTCTCCGCAAGCCCCGCCCTTTGCACGCGGACAGGGCGTTCACTCTCCCAAGCAACCCTCACTTTCCACCCATGGACAAAGGGCGGGGCAAGCGCCGCGCAAGGCCGCGGCGTCGTTTACGGCGTTATTTTTCGGGACATTCATCCCTTTGCACGGCGTGGAATACATCATAGAAGCCGCAAAGCTCTTGGAAGATGAAGGGGTTATGTTCCACATCATCGGAGATGGACAAGAGAAAGAGAAAATAGTACGCTTGACTGGTGCTTTGAACGTGAAGAATATCGAATTCGCCGGCGCCGTCGGAGAGCGCGAACTGGCGTCTCTCATAGCGAATGCCGATGTCTGTCTCGGCATTTTCGGGAATACGCAAAAAGCCGCACGAGTCATTCCCAACAAAGTATACGCGTACGCCGCGATGCGAAAGCCCATCATTACGGGCGATACGTCGGCGATCCGCGAGCTGTTTGACGAGCATGATATGCTTTTGGTTCCGGTTGCCGACGCCAAGGCATTGGCGGCGGGGATGCTGAAACTCAAGAGCGACAGTGCCATGATGGAAAGATTTGCAAAGAATGCCCATGGGAAATTCATAAAATACGCCACGCCCGATGTTCTCGGGCTGTCATTGAAACAGATGCTCAAAGACCTCGTGTCTTTTAAAAAATAACCGATACCCCGCTCCTATGTTCTATTTTCATGGCGTCAGAAAGCCGGATTTCACCAGAATGAAAAAGATGGATTACGATGCGTATTGGCGCAGCCGCGGCTTTACGATGCGCAATAAATTGTTCGAGCGCGAAGTCATTTTCTTCAACTGGATACGGGAGGGGTCGAAAGTTCTGGATATCGGGTGCGGAACCTCGCGCCTGCTGCTTGAGCTTAAGAACAAGAAAAATTGCACATCGCACGCGATGGATGTCTCTCCTTTGGTCATCGAAGGGCTCGAGAAGCACGGGATCAAGGGGTGGACGGGAGACTTGGAGGATAAGAATTTCACCCTTCCGGAACGCTACAATTACATCGTTCTTTCGGAAGTTCTGGAGCACCTTCGGGAGCCGGAAGAGCTGCTTGAAAAACTTTCGCCGAAAACGGATTATTTCATCGTATCCATACCGAATTCCGCGTTTTACCGGTATCGTTTGAGCCTGCTTCTTGATGGAAGATTCTTCACGCAGTGGGAATGCCACCCTTCGGAGCATCTGCGCTACTGGAGCCAC
>MEYP01000003.1:17246-38417 GCA_001775835.1 Candidatus Azambacteria bacterium RIFCSPHIGHO2_02_FULL_52_12
TCTGGCGTGGCTTGCGGCACTTGATTTTAAAGTCGTGAGATCGGAGGCATCCAACGGCTTGGATCTGGGGCCGCTGAAATTATTCCGCTATTTCCCGAATTTGTTCGGGCATCAGATATGCTACCTGATTAAAGCAAAAAAGTGATAAAAAGGCCCTGGGATATATTTTTCAAAGAGAAAATAACAAAAATATTCACGGAGAAAAAATCCGTGCTTGATATCGGCGGAGGTCTGCGCATCCTGAAAGAAAAGAACAATCGCTATGACAGGTCCAGAGAGTGGATCAGACCGTATCTGAAAAACGTGGATTACAAGATCATGGATCCTGTTTCCGATTATCATCCCGATGTCATAGGCGACATCCACGCTTTGCCGTTTGCCGATGATTCCCAGGATGCCGTCATTTGTATCGCCGTTTTAGAGCACGTTGAAAATCCCATCAAGGCGTGCCAGGAGATATATCGCGTGCTCAAGCCGGGCGGCTATTGTTTCTTGTATGTGCCGTTCTTGTTCTATTATCACGCCGAAAAAGGATACTATAAAGATTATTGGCGGTTCACCAAAGATGCCGTCGAGATGCTGGTTCGGGATTTTTCCCGTAAGGAAATCAATCCTGTCCGGGGGGCGGTTGAGACGTGGTTCAAAATAAGCCCTTTGGGAAGGTTCGTATTCTTCAACGCGCTTGCCCGTGCCGTTGACCGGTTTTCGGGAAAAGACAAAAGCAAGCAGGTCAGCGGTTATAATATATTTCTGGTGAAATGATATGAAATTGGTTTACATCACTAATGCCCGTATTCCTACCGAAAAAGCGCACGGCGTGCAGATTATGAAGGCGTGCGAAGCGTTTGCCGATGCGGGAGCCGAGGTTCGACTGTTAGTTTCCGACAGGACAACACCTATCGCGAAAGACCCCTTTGATTTTTATGGTGTGCGAAGAAATTTTACGATCACGCGGATAAAGAGTTTCGACGCTTTTCGTTTCGAGAGCTATCTGGGTCGGTTGAGTTTTTGGCTCAACAGCATTTCATTTCTTATTGGAGCCGCAAAGGAACATTTACCTTCCGATGCGCTGGTATACACGCGCAATGCCGAAATAGCGTGGTTATTTTCAAAAAAAGGGCGCAGGGTCGCGTATGAAGCGCATGCGTGGCCGGAAAGCAAAGGGCGGCTTTTGGGGAGGCTGTTGAAAAGCGTCGGTTTTATCATTTGCAACTCAAAAGGGACCGAAGCGGAATTCAAAAAGAGGGGATTTAAAAATACGCTTGCCGTTCCCAATGGGGTGGATATGAAGATATTCGAGGCAAGAGAAAAACCGGCAGGGCTTAGGAATCGATTAGGCCTGCCCAAAGACAAGAAAATCGCGATGTATACGGGGCATCTGTACGCATGGAAAGGCGCGGACGTCATAATGGAAGTCGCCGATGCTTTACGCGCCGACGAGAGCATTTTTTTCGCGCTGGTCGGGGGAACACGGCACGACGCGGCAAAATACGGGGAAATCATCAAGGATAAAAAGCTTGCCAACGTTTTATTGCTCGGGCACAAAGAGCAAAGCATGATGCCTGATTACCTTGCGTGCGCGGATGTGCTACTTTTGCCCAATATCCCTGTTTCCCGGGAATCGGAGCGCTACACGTCGCCCATCAAGATGTTCGAATACATGGCGAGCAAGAAACCGATCATCGCCTCCGACCTGCCGTCTTTGCGGGAGATTCTCAACGAACAGAACGCGATACTGGTAACGCCGGGCAACATAAAAAGTTTCGCCGAAGGGATCAAAAAAGCTTTGGCAGGAGGTTCATTTGTCGAGTCAATTACAGCACAAGCATTTGCCGACGTGCAAAATTACACATGGGAGAAAAGGGCTCAGAGGATTTTGAATTTTTTGAGCGCGTAAACGGAGAAGTCCCGCATGAATCTTCCCAGCGTGATGGCGACGCCTTTGCATTTTAAATAGGACGTCGGGGCGTCCGACAGCGCGAACATGAGCTTCATGGGGATGTTCGACGAAGAACGCCTGTTAAAATGCGTCTTCCAGAACGTGCGCTGTTTGTCTCCTTTTTTATCTTTGCTCAATACAATAGCCTCATACGACATGAGAATGGTAAATCCTTGCCGTTTCGCGCGCATGGAGAAATCGTAATCGGCCGCGTAGTGGGGGAGCGCCTTTTGGCTTAAGAGGCCTGTTTTTTGAAATACTTCAACCGGTATCAACATGCCTCTTCCCGCGAGCGCATCAACGTTTTCATTGAACCTTTTTTTTTCGTCAAAATTCGCTTTTACGAATGCGAATCTGTTCCAGTCGGCATGAACGCCCGCATCCTGGATGCGGGCGTCATAAAAGTTTCTCACCAGAGATCCGACCAGCGCGCGTCCGTGGCCGATGCTTGCGTCAATGAGTTTTTCAAGATAATCAGGACCCAGCTCGGTGTCATTATTCATAAAAAGCACGAAGTCGCCTTGCTTTGTTTTTGGCAGGACAGAGCGCAGTCCTTCATTCATCGATTTTGTCCACCACCACGTGCCATCGCCTTGGATGATGACGGTCGAGGGATATGCTTGCCTGATCGCGTCGCCCGATCCGTCCGTCGACCCGTCGTCGATGATCACAACGGTATGTTCTTTGTAGGTTTGTTTGGCGAAAGACGCCAGACACGCAAGCGTCAGCTCTTTTCTATTAAGAATGGGGATAAGGACGAAAATCATCGGTTTAACCGGTATAATCTGATTGAGGTATTCCTTTTTTCATCAAAAAGATCATATAGCACTGTACCATGTCTTAGGAAATAATCCACTATGCGCAGTTTTTCTTTCCCATGGTCAGCGTTAGGATAGGTTCTGAACCATTCTCTGCTTCTCGTATTATCAACCAAATATGCAATGTCATGCTTTTTCAAGCATTGTTCGATGAGCGCATCCGTTTCATTTTCGTCGGGGCAATAGAATCGGGAGTACCGGTTGTTGTTTTCAAGATAAAATGAATAATAGATATTCCAATATTCCAGGACCGTTTCATCCCGCATGTGCTGGCTGATGTAGTTTGTCGGAGCAAGGGGGGTCTCTAGTATTTTGTAAAGGCATGCTTCAGGAGACGTAAAGCCAAGGAGGCAGGACAGGTCTTTATGGAGCGTTGTAGATGCCATGCTTACCGCAAAAAGCACTCCTGCGATAATGCCGGCATACCAAGTCAATCTGGCGGGAGAGCGGAGGTTGGCGGTCATTTTATTCAAGAGCAATGCGATAAGCAGAGCGGTAAGGACAAGGATCGGAACGGCGAATCGTACGATATGGGAAAAGAAAAACAGGAAAGAAAGGTATGATTCAATGGAGAGAAAAAGGAGGATTTCGAGCGTTGTCAATTTTCTTTTTACGAAAAGAAACGCCATCATCGCGTACATTCCGAAAAAAGACGCCGCCGTCAGCATTGCGTAGGGCAAGGTGAATATCCCCTCTTTCCCGAAAAAGGAAAAGGGAAATATGAAAAAATTCGGCAGGGTCCTCTCCAGGATGAAATCATTCACCAAGCCCACGAATTCTTTTCCGTATGAAGAGAAAAAGGGGAAGAACGGGTTGCCCATGTAAATGATGTTTTTAACGTACCAAAATCCGCACAGCATGATGACGGGCACCGCATAAAGCATGCATGCACTAACGATGGCTGAAAACTTCTCTTTGTTGCGAAGGTGATAGAACAGGACGAGAAGAGAGCAGATGACCGCGGGAAATAACGCTATATATTTGGTGCTTAAGGCAAGGCCGAGGAATATGCCGGACACAAGGAGGATTTTTCGCGTGTTTTCTGTTTTTTCGCGCGTGGCGGCAAGTTCAACGAGGGCAAGAATGGCCGCAAGCCCGAAGAATGCCGTAAAAATATCGACCATGCCTCCGTCCAGCGCGCTTTTCGCGAGCGGCATGGTGGCAAGCAGGAGTGCGAGCCCGACCCATGCAAACAGCCTGTTTCGGACGTATTTTTTCAGAAAATCGACGACGAGGAGCAGTAAAAGAAGATAGGTGCTAAATTGTATGATCTTAAAACTGATGAAATTCTGAAAAAGCATTATGGGGGCGCCATACAAGATCTCTGTGAAAAGCGGCAGATGCCCGTAGTTGTAATTGTTTTTTACCGGGAACGATATCGACCCGGTATCAATGATTTCCATCGAAAAAGGGAGATGGTACGCGAGCCCATCGCTTCCCATTGCCGAGGGGACAAGGCTTATCGCCGCATAGATAAGGACCCATGCAGTGATGATGATTTTTATCAGGGCGTAATCGGCATACCAGTTTTTTACGGCGTGCCATGTGCGTTTATCGCGAAATCCTTCCTTGAGGGACCGATAGCGCGCTTCGAGCGTCTTTCGAGACAGCAGTACGATGCCTAAGGTTAGGGCATAAAAAAAGAACGGTTTATAGAGCCCCAAAAGAGCAAGGATGAGCCCAAAATTCCCGATGATGCCGTATCCGATTCCTATGGCGTATACTGTTTTTTTGATGCGCGTTTCTTTCGACGCTATGCCAAGATGCTCGCACGCCAGTTTTCCGGCGAGGAAAGCGATATATGCGAAGGAAAGCGCTTGGAAAAGATAGAGAAGAGACATCATTATTTTTTGCACACGGCGATGGTATTAAGCCCGAATTGAAACGGCGCTACGCGTATCCGGGCATATCCCAAGTCCGAAAAAAGCTTTTTCAGTTCTTTCCGTGAAAAATATTTTTTATGGTCACGTATCTCTTTTTCGTCGATCAATTTCAAAGTATATGCGAGGAACTCCAAGACGGGTTTTGCCGAAGGGGCGGGGGTGGTGAGGAAAAGATACCCGCCTTTTTTAAGCACGCGGTGCATTTCGGCAAGCGCATGATGCCAATCATTGAGATGTTCCAGAACGGCTGTTGAAAAAACGACGTCGAACTTTTGATCCGGGAAAGGAAGTTTTTTGTTCAGATTGCCGGGGACAAGCGTTATTTTTTTGCTGCCAAGCCGCTCGTTGACCGACATATCCATGCCGACCGCTTCTTGTATCGAGGGAAGTAGCGCGGTGATGTTTGATAAGAAATACGCGTTGTACCCGCACCCGAGATCAAGAATTGTTTTAGGATCCCTGACTTTCTTCAAGCGGCTTACGATGACGCGCGAGCGCAACAAAAAGAAAAGGCGGTCGAATATGCTGTTTTTTCTCTCGCCGAACGATGATTCTCTCATGATGATTTTTTAATAGAGAGCATAAGGCAGTCACCTTGGCGCGCCGCATCTATGAGCCTGTTCGCCAGGGTGACGGCGGCGATGACGGCCGTAAAGAGCATTCTCTTGGGCAAGCGCATGAGCTTTCCCGCCATGCCGCCGTTTTTTTTCGTGCGTGCCGGCCCGAATACCTCTCTTTTATTCCAGTACGGATTTTTTATACTCATCACTTGTGCATTTCGCAGCGCATGAAGCTGGTGCAGGGTCCATGAAGTTGGCGTCACTATCTTTATCTTTGTTATCGACAAGCCGTGCTTGAGAAGTAAAAGAGCCAGTGATTTTCTCGTGAACACTTGCTGATGGAAGGGTATATGCCAGTTTATCCATTTCTTCCCGCAGAGCTTCCGATAGATGCTTTGGGCGTTGGGCGTGCTGAAGATTATCGTGCCCTCGTCTTTCAAGAGCTCTTTACAGCCTTCAAGAAAACTGTCCAAATTCACAATATGTTCTATAAGCTGATTGGCGATGATATAATCGAAAGTTTTCGGTTCAAATCCGCTGTTTTCAATGGTGCCGATATGGATAGCAAGCTTCAACTCATTCCTGACTTTGCCGACATTCTCGTCGGTCTCAATGCCATAAGCATCATATCCCAGCGCCCGCAGCTGGAGCAAGGACCTCCCGTCGCCGCATCCGATTTCCAATATTTTTTTATGCGCCGGCGGAAGTTCGTATTGGATACGATGATTTCCCCCAAGCCATCTTCCCAGTGCCGGAAATCGTCCTTGTTCGAATCTGAAATTTTCTGCCATTTTCTTGGGATCAATGTCTTCGCGGGGATAATAGCGTGTATAGAGGTCGGCAATTTCTTCTTGGCCCAGGGGCGGATGTGTCTGGTACAGCTTACAACGGGCGCAGAAAAAAATATCGAAATACTTCGGATAGCCGTAGCGGTCGTCAAAGAGGTTCGAGATGTATTTTCGCGTCCGGTTGCCGCATATTTTACAGGGAATCATGGCGTGTTTTTCTTGTCTTTGTAAAACGCGACCAT
Organism: Candidatus Azambacteria bacterium RIFCSPHIGHO2_02_FULL_52_12; assembly: GCA_001775835.1. Classification (GTDB taxonomy): domain Bacteria; phylum Patescibacteriota; class Minisyncoccia; order GWC2-36-17; family WO2-46-25; genus WO2-46-25. The sequence goes on from MEYP01000003.1 coordinate 23,477, forward strand.
TCTCTTAATGCCCTCGCGGATGTCGATTTTCGGGCTCCACCCAAGTTCCTTCTTTATTTTCGAAATATCAAAATAAAAACTGCCGACCTCGAACGGATCCAGTTCTTTGGGGAAGGGAACCAATTCGTAGTTCCCCGTCTTGCACTCCTGGACGATCATCCGCGCGACATCGGCGAATTTAACTCCCACCCCCGATCCGGCGTGATAAGCTCCCTCCCTGATGGGGGATTCCATGATGCGCATGAGTACGTCAACGACGTCGTCAACGTAGAGAAAATCTTTCAAATCTTCGCCGAATCCGTTGACGTTGAAGGTTTCGTTGCGGAGTATCTTTTTGATGAATTTTTCAATGATGCTCCTTGTCTCTTTGCCGGTCAAGCTGGGGCCGTACAGCGGCGGAAGCCGGACCACGAGCGAGGGAAGTCCGTACGCTTTGTGATATATGTTGCCGTAGTTTTCCGCCGCGACTTTATGCGTGCCGTACAACGAGATGGGCGTCTGGCAATAGTCTTCGGAAATAGGGAGGTCTTTCTCGTTGACCCTGCCAAATTGCATGCTGCTTCCGATATAGATGTATTGCGCGTCCGGGTTGACGTTTTTGCGGGCTTCCAATACGTTGATCTGGCCTTTGCAATTTATTTCGAGGTCAATATACGGCTTAAAAATCCCCGTGTTATATACGACCGTTGCCAGATTGACGATGATGTCTTGGTCCTGTACGCGTTGTGCCACGTCTTCATAGCGCGTAATGTCTCCTTGTGCCAATCGTGCACCCTTGAAAGCCGGGATATTTTTTATCTCTTCCGGGTTTCGGCATAGCACGGTAACGTCCGCTTTTTGCGCCACAAGCTTGCCGACAAGGTGTGACCCGACAAATCCGCTTCCGCCCAGAATAAGGATTTTTTTGTTTTTCATATCAGTAATGGACAAGCGCATTTTTCTTATTTTCAAAATATCCCTTTTTGTCGCGGTAATATTCCCATTCAATATTGCCGCGTTCAAATACGACGAAAGGGATGTTGCCGTAATATGAAGCAAATGCGCCATACGTGCTGTTGGAGCCGATGATGACATCGGTACGGGCAAGCGTAAACAGATCTTCGACCATGTTGCCGGCGGGCAGAGCGATGTTCAGTCCGTCAAAGGCGGATTGTTCTACTACGCCATCCGAGCATATGATGAAAACGACATCAAAGGTGTTTCTTTGGGAAAACCGCAGGTAGCCGTCAAGCATGTTTCTCACCTCTTCCTGGGTAAAAAAGTATTGCCCGCCGGCGAATTTCTGATAGTCGGTCTGCCGGATATGCACGCCGACGATGTGCTTGAATCGTTTTCTCAAAGGAGAAAGAAATGAGTTGATCTTCGCGATAATCAATTCTTTTGGCTGAAAATATTCTTTGATCTGATTGCGATATTTTTCAATACCAGCAGGGTTGCGGAATAGCCATCCATGCGTATAGAGCATTGTATACGGGCTGGTTTCAATGAAATCTATTTGCCGGGTTTGTTTTTGATTGTGATTTTGCGAAGGGGGAAGATAGAATGGATTTGCCGTATCATCGAAGATGACCCGTTTCAGGAATATTTTTTCCATAAAAGCGACGTATCTGTCGTATGGTCGCCACCTGCGATACCATTTTTTCTTTGCAAGCGCGCTAAAGAAAAAAAATCTGACAAACAGATTGCGCGGGGAGGGGATGTTGAAAAAACCGGCGTAATCAAAAAACGAATGGTTTTCAAGCGCATGTCCTTTCTCCAGACAATACGCATAGATGCCCATGAAGTTCCACAGCTGATTGGCGAGGCGGCCTCTGTTGTGATCGAGTATGACGATGCGTTTTCGGGCGGCTGTCATGATTTGAATGTATTAATTTTTGCGACAATAGAGCGCAACTCTTTGTCGGTCAATTCCGGGAAAACGGGCAGTGACAAGACTTCTTTCGCGGCCCGCTCGGTTGCCGGCAGTTCGCCTTTTTTATAGCCGAGAAATCCGTATGCTTTTTGCCGGTGAATGGGGAAGGGGTAGTGAATGCCGTAGCCGACGCCGTTTTGTTTAAGATATCTTTCCAGTTGTTCCCGCACTTTCGTCCGTATGACGAACAAATGAAATGCATGGGAGTACCCCGTTTTCAGGCGCGGGAGCGCGATATGTTTGTTTTTGATGTTCTTAAAGTAGTAACGGGCTATTTCTTTCCTCCGTACATTCCATCCGTCCAGATAGCTCAATTTCATGTTCAAGATGGCGGCTTGCAGTTCATCAAGCCGGCTGTTGTACCCTTCCTCGCGCGCGGAGTAAGTCTTTTCCATGCCGTACATGCGCAAGCGCCGTGCCGTATCGGCAAGCTTCTTGTTTGACGTTACGATCATCCCACCGTCGCCGTACGCGCCGAGATTCTTGGTAGGGTAGAAACTGAAGCAAGCGATATCGCCGAAACTGCCGACTTTTTTGTTTTTGATTTTCGCGCCCGTCGCTTGTGCGCAATCCTCGATGATTTTTAACCCGTGCTTTTTCGCTATTTTTAGAATAACAGCCATATCACACGGTTGTCCGTAAAGATGCACGGGGATTATCGCTTTTGTTTTTCTCGTAATCGCTTGTTCAATGGTATTTGCATTAATGGTGAAATATTCATTGATATCGACGAACACGGGAATGGCCCCCGTTTCACGGATAGCGCTCACCGTCGGTACGGCGGTGTTCGCGACGGTTATCACCTCGTCTCCGGGCTTGATGCCAAGCGAGCGCAGTGCGATCTTGAGGGCGTCGGTTCCAGAGTTGACGCCGACGCCATAGCGCGTGCCGATATAAGCGGCAAAGGCATTTTCAAAGAGCGCATTCTCTTTGCCAAGAATGAATTTTCCGGAACGAAGCACGCGCGCGACGGAGGCGTTTATTTTTGATCGTATCTTTAAATATTGCCGCGTTGAGTCAAAAAAAGGAATTACCATAGGTTCTTTTCGGTCACGTTCTTCATGAATTCATCATAGTCACGGATATATTCTTTCTCATCGTATTCCGTGTCGGCCAATATCAGTAAAATAGTGTTATCCTCAAAGTCCTGCATGGTGTGCCATACGTAAGGGTATAAGAGCAGTCCTTCGGTTGGTTTGCCCAGTTTTATTTGCGCCCGCTCTTTTCCGTTATCGAGATTCACTGTGCATCCCCCCGAAATGCAGATGAGAATCTGTTGTGTCTTATGATGCGTATGGCCTCCTCTGACGTCTTTTCCGCTCATGCCTCTTGTGACGAGCACCTTCTTGATGTCGAAAGGGACCTTGCTTCCTTCCGAATTTCCGCGTTGGAACATGGTCAGCGTCCCGTTTTTGGTATCTGAAGAGGGGAATGTTATGAGTTGATAGAATGGAGAAGTCATTTTTTTCGAATGATTTTATGGAGGGCGCGGACGACCAGCGGTTTTTGTTTGTACGCGTTCAATTTTTCCCCTCTGATATCGCACAATACGATATAGTGCGGCAGATATTCTTCAAGCGTGTGTCTTGGTCGCCATCCGAGCTGCCGCATCTTCGAAGAATTCACGCAGTAGCGCAAGTCCTGTCCGGGACGGTTTTTGACGAACACGAAGAAATCTTCCGGTTTGCCCATCGCGCGCAGGATGCTTTTTACCACCTCAAGATTGCTCCTGACTTCTCCCGTCGATATGTTATAGATCCCGCCATCCGCGCCTTTTTCCATCACCAGCAGTATCGCTTCGCAATTATCTTCCACCTGCAGCCATTCCCGCTGGTACGAGCCGTCTCCCTGTACGGTCATTTTGATGTTTTTGTATGCCGATTTGATGGTGCGGGGGATGAGTTTCTCCGCGTACTGCCCGTAGCCGTAGTTATTGCTTGACCGGCATATGCGATAGGTGATGTCGTAGCTCCTGCCCCAGCCGAATACCAGCTGGTCAGCCGCCGCTTTGGTGGCCGAATACGGGCTCGAAGGGCGCAGGGTGTCCGTTTCAACAGAAGCTCCTTCCAGCCGGTCTCCGTATACTTCGTCCGTGGAGATCTGGATGAACACCGGACGCGCCGCGGCATCTTTGGCGCGCAACAATTCAAGCAGATTATACACGCCCCGCACGTTGCTGTTGAAAAAATCAGCCGTTCCGACAAGCGAATTGTCCACGTGCGATTCAGCGGCAAAGTTCACGATATATCCGATATTTTCGGGTAGCGTTTTGAGGTCGCAGATGTCTTTTTGCATGAACTCATAATTCGGGTTATCGTCAAAATCCAAATCGGTGCGCGCCGCGTAGGTCTTTTTATCCACATTGATGACGTGGTAGCCGCGGTCAAGCGCCAGCTGGACGAAATTGCTCCCGATGAAGCCGAGTCCGCCGGTTACCATGATTCTTTTTTTGGAGTCCATGTTTTTATGCATAGGTCTATAGTATCCCAGAATTTTCCGCTAGGGAAGAGTCCGGGTTACCTTAATTTATTTCTTAAAAATCTTCGTAAGGGTGGCGCAACGATTTCCTTTATTTGCGCGTACATACCGGGGCGGGGAATCATACCGTCGGTAAAAGCAGGCATGATTTTTTGTATCTGTTCCATGGCGCCGTACAGCGCTTCCGTGTAGTGGCGATATATTAATTCTTTTTCGACGCTTGGCATAAAATAGCCATAGAGGTTCGATGGTCCCGATGGCAGCCATCGGGAAGGCGGGTAGTACAGCTTAAATTGCGAGAAATGGAAGAATATCAGCGGATCGCCGTCGATGAGGACCATTCCATTTCTTTTTTTGATCTTCCCTGTATAATTCATGATATTCCAGCCGGCAAGGTCAGCGCCTTTGTGGCGATACACAAAAACTCCCTTGAATTTTTCCTCAAAGTAATCAAGATATTTCTGGTCGCCGAACCTTTCCGGTTCTACTTTTTCGTAGCACCACTCCATACACCGGTCTTTCCACCAGATGAGACATGCACGCCCGTTCTCATTGTTTTTGAAAATGAGCATCCCCACATTGTATTTCCCCACAGAATCTTCTTTCTTTTTTTGCGAGAGGGGAAGGTTGTGGGGAATGATGAGGATGGATCTGTCGCCGCCGGCTTTAAAATCTGCAAATACTTTTTCCGGCGAAGCGAAGAAAAAAAGATCGGCATCAAGATACGTTACCATTTCGCTGTCGGGAAAATGTTCAAGGACGTAATAAGTGAAAATGGAGGAAAGCGACCAGCAGTATTCCCGGAAGCTTCTGGTTTTTTTCATGGCAAGCAGTTCCTCGTTTTCAAATTCCTTCATACTTACCAGCGTCACATGGGCGAGATTCATCTTTTTAAGTATGCCATAAGTTTCGTCATCTAAACACAAGATGAAATGGCGGAACGGTTCCTTGTGGTATTTCAAAACCGAATTATACAGAGCCAGACCCCGGTTCAGAAATCCTTTATCGAATAGCGTGCAATAGTTGTACCTCATATTTTTTTGCACAGATAGCTTTTCATGAAGACGGGCTCGGCGATACCAGGCACAAAAAACTGCCCGTGCGTGTTCACACTGTGCACCGCGAGGCCATTTTTTGCGAAAAGGCCGAACAGTTCTTCTTCATTGAAAAGGATTTCGAGCATCTCGATATCGTAGCCGATTTTCTTTGCATACGTTGTTTGGCGCATATGTACGACCGGCGTGCGGTGAAACACCGTCCATGTTTTGGCGACCCGTGCTGTTTCTGCTATGGCCTTTGGGTAATCAATGATATGCAAGATACAGCAGCCGGAAATGGCGATGTCAAATTGGCTGTCGCGGTAATCCAAGGCAAGCGCGTTGCTTACTTTGAATTGCACGCCGGGGTGTTTTTGTCTCGCGACTTTGATGAATTCCTCGGAATAGTCGCACCCTTCATACGCGACATCCAGCCCTGCTTTTTTGAACACATCATAGTAGTATCCCGTGGAGCAGCCGATTTCAAGGACGCCGGGATGGGCAAGCCCCGTTTTCCTCAGCAGGTCCACTGCCGCTTTCATGGGGCCGGTATTGTGAAATCCGGGCAATTGTTTTTCGGTTATTTCGAGTTGTTTTTGCGGAATGGAGATGTCTTGCCACACGGCGTTGTATCTCTCGCGTAAGGCGTCTCTGTCGGGATTTTCTATGATCCGGTAGCCATGCGAAACGCCCTTAGGGCGGCGCAAAAAAGGCGAAAGGATTTTTTTAGCGATGTTTTTTATTGTTTTCATCCCACACATAACAAAGATGGCGACTCTGTCGCTTCTCTCTGTTTCAGGGTTAAATGGTAGTAAAACAAGGGCATAGCGCAGGAAATATCGTTCTGCCACTTCATATCTTTGTTATGTGTGGGACTCATAGGTATTTTTCCAGAATAACAGCCAATTCTTTCATGCGTATTTCATAGGTATGGTCTTTCAGCGTCCTTTGCTGTCCCGCTTGCGCGATTTTTTCACGCTCTTCCTCGTGTGTTAGGTAGTGTTGTATCTTTTCCAGCAATTCTTCTTTCGTGCGGTATGTTTCCACTTCTTTGCCGACTTCAAACAGTTCGTGGAGATTGTCTTTGTGGTCGGTGATAAGCATCGTACCGACGCCGGTCGATTCATACAGGCGCATATTATTGGCAAAGTTCTCAGCGGCATCTATATGGCGGTTCACTGATATTTTCGCGTTGTGAAGAATATCGTACATCTCAATGCCCCATGCTTCGCCATGATGTTTTTCACGTATCGGCGAATCAGGGGGAAGTTCGTTTGAGCCGTATCCCCAGAAATCAATACCCGTATTCCGGGAAAGATACTCGAACGCATCGATGCTTTCGGCATGCCGCTTGGAAATCCCGCCTACGAAAACAGTGTTGTATTTTTTCTGCGGCGGCGCAAGCTTGTCCAGCACCCTTGGTTCGAATCCGATTTTAAAATACTCGCTTGCGATGCCAATTTTTCTGAATCGTTCCACGAAATGCGGGAACGAGGTGGTGATGAGATCGAATGCGCCGAGAGCTTTTTTATCGAAAACGACAGGAGAGGCGACTTGTCCGACGATCAGCTTGATGTGTTTTTTCATTCTTCCGAGGAATCCCGCATTAGGCATGCTTAAGCTCTGACAGTACAGCACATCGGGTTTGAATTCCTGAATTTGCGCCTCAAGGATCTTTTCCTGCCAGTCCGATGCAAAATAGTTCCTTATTTTTGGAATGTTGCTGAAATACGCTTTTTTATAGAATACGCCATGTTCCTTTGCCCATTGTTTTTGCAGTATTTCATTATTGACGATCAACTCTTCCGCGTCATGTCCGAATTTTTTCAGATTTGTGGAATAGAAATCAGCCGTACCGAAACATTCGGCAAACAGCGCCGTTTTCTGCTCTGCGTATCTTTTTTGCGCAGCTTCCGGATATTTCCGGTAAAAGTGCTCTTGAAAAGCAGGATAATAGGTATCAAGAATAAGTATTCTCATGAAAGATATTTATTTCTGATGCTGCGCGCATGCAAGGCCGCCATCTCTTTTATCTGTCCCGGTAAAGCGGGCCGCGGCAGTGTTCCGTCCGTGAATCCCGGGCTGATCTTCCGGATGCGGCGCATCGCTTCGTATACTTTTCCGATATACTCGTCATAGATGAACTTTTTTTCCGGAGATGGCCTAGTATAGCCATAGACATTCGTGGGTCCGCTGGGGAGCAATGAAGACGGGGGATGGTAGAGCGACAAGCTTGAAAAATGGAAATTGATGAGCCTGTTGCCATCGAGGAATATCCCATCATCTCGTTTTTCGATCCTGCCTTGGTAATTTTTCATATTCCAAGGAGCGACGTCCACGCCTTTGTGCTCAAGCGCGTGGACGCCATGGAATTGTTCCTCAAAAAAATCGAGATATTTCTGGTCGCCCAATTTTCCGGGCGCCGGCTCGCGGTAGCACCATGCATTGCATTCTTTGCGCCACCATTCCAGGCATTTTTTCGCTTTTGCGTCATTGCGGAACATGATCATGCCGGCATTATATTTTCCGACCTCTTCTTCTTTTGCTCTTTTTCCTTCAGGTAGGCGATGGGGGAACAGAAGCGTTGAGTGTCCTTCGAATTCTTCATAGATCGGCTCCAAGGAAGAGTAAAAATACAGGTCGCCGTCCAGATACATCACTGTTTCGGCGTCCGGATAGTGCTTGAAAATATAGGTTGCCACAGACGGTTTAAGCGTCCAGGAATATTCCTGCATCGTGCGTGTTTTTTTCGCCTCCTTCAGGTCGGCATCCTCAATGTCGTTCAAGGTCAACAAAATCACCGATGGCAGAGCCATCTCTTCCAATATTTCATGTGTCACATCATCAAGGCACAGAATAAAGTAACGGAACTTTCCAGGGCAGTATTTTTTTACCGAATCGTACAGTACTAAGCCTTTCGCCAAAAATCCCTTATCAAAAATGGTGTAAAAATTATATTTCATGGTGTTTTTCTGACATGGTATAATCCGGTCCCGAATCCCTGCGTCACGTCGTATGTATCGCACAGTTCTCTTCCATAAATGTATTTCTCTTCCAGCAGTTCAAGCGGCTTCAGCAAGCGAAGAATGTGATCACGAGTGAATGCGCGGTGGGCGTTGAAATATATTTTGCTTCTGTCATCGACGGGAACCGATAGGTAGAGGTCGCCGCCGGGAGCCAGTACCCGTTTCAGCTCGTCTATCGCTTTTTCTGATCCGTAGGGATCAAGCGCATCGCCGTATCTTCCCAGACCGATATGTTCCACGACGCATATGGAGCTTACCGATGGCAGCGAATCATCGGGAAAGGGAAGATGCAGAATATCTGCCGTTTGAAACGAGAAACTTGGCATGGCGAGATTGATAGGACGGATATCCACCATCGTGGTCGGGGTAAACTGTGAAATGATGCCGACCATTTCTGCTTTGGAGCCGATGTCGTAGTGATGCGCAGGTTTGTTTTCGAATATCTTTTTTGCACACCAGGAGTCTTGGTAAAAATATACCGGGTCAACGGGAGTATCGTTCGTTTTGTCAAAAATGCACGGTTTCAGATTTTCCAAGGGGAGCGCAAAGGCGTCATTTTTTTTCATCGCCCGATATTTCTTCAAATCGGAAAAAAAATCTTTTAGAAAAAAGAGTCTTTTCAACTTCCCATCATTCGTTTTCATCGCCCGCCTTCCTGCCAGCGTCATTTTTACAGCGGAGACCTTTTTTATCGTCGCTTTGATTTTTCGGAGGATGGTCATGATCATTTTTTGGTATACACCGCCATGATGGTGTGGCCGATGATATATTCCACAAGGGCTTGTACGTTCATGTTAATAAAACGATTGCTGATTTTACCGACACCCGGAAGCCATGCGAGGCTCCTCTTTTTCAGTTTTTCATGGAGCTTCTTCTGAATGATGTCCCGGGCATATCCTTTGTGGTAGGTTTGCAGCGGCTCCAGGAGAATATCTTCAATGCGGACAGGGAAGAAGCGTTGCAGCGAAATGAGCGAATGCATATCCCACAGGCCCATATGGTGCGGTGGCATATTAAGAATCATGTCATTCCCTGATTTGAATACGATGGAGTCGTTATTGGGCACGCTGATAATAAGCTTCCCGCCCGGCTTCAGCGCGTCCAAAGATGCCCGGAGAAACTCTCCGATGGGCGCGATATGTTCCGCCACCTGGAACGAGCAGACTACGTCGTAGCGTTCTTTGTTCTTGCGCGCATGGTCCTGAATGGACTCTTCAAGGATATGCAATCCTTTTTTCCTGCCGACGCCTGCCGCATGCGCATTCAGTTCCAGTCCCGTGCAATCTATTTTTTGGGCATGCACTTTTTCCAGGAATTCTCCCTGGGCGCATCCGACTTCCAGAACGGTTTTCGCATCGCGCACCATAGCAAGCGCTTTGCCGTGCTCCCATTTCCAGTCCATGTAATACCACGCATTTTTCTGCAGCTCTTCGTAGAATTTTCCGTCGCCGGTGATGTTGAACGGATGATAGAACCGATAGCCCGAATCCAAGCACCGGTAAATACCGACAGTATCTATTCCTTTGAAATAGTTCCGCACGTCGACGCCAAGCTGCTCCCGATAGTGTTTTATCAAGAAATCGGTCCTGATCTCGCTTTCTTTTTCTACATTGTCCGATCCGGTCAGCGGGCTTTTGATGTGCATGGCTTTACGATTGCTTAATGATATAGCAGACGCCTCCTTGGGTGTGGCGTATCACATCCGATAATTGATTGCGGGAAAGGAAGTCATGCACCGCTTTGGAACATCCGGGCCAGGTGTAATAGTCGTCGATGATAATGACTCCGCCTTTTGCGACGTATTTATACAGCCCTTCAAGGCATTGCATCGTGGAATCATACCAGTCGCCGTCGAGGCGCAATATGGCGATGGGGGAATCGGGCTTGAAATCTTTGAGCATATCTGCAAACCATCCTTTAACGATATGATGCTTTTTTGCACCCGATAATGCCATTGCCTTTTCTGCGAATCCAATCTCAGCTTTGCAGTTATCGAAATATATCTTTGAAGACGTGTCGTTCTGCCATGCTGTTGCACGCACGCCGTCAATGTCTTTTGCGGGAGGCAGGCCTTCAAAGCTGTCGAAGAGGTAATATGACCGATTTTTGTCCAGAATCTCCGCCATCGCCGCTATCATTCCGCCGCGCCAGACGCCGCATTCCACCACGCATCCTTTAACCCATGAAAACGATTTGGCGAGATGGAGATTCTCCACAAAAATGTCACGGGGGATCATCGAGAAATCGCTGTATTTATTGCGCAGCGCGACAAAAGCCTTCCGCGAGCGCATATGCAAAATTGCTTTTGCAGCGTCTTTAATGGGACGGGGAGTAATCCGGAACGCCCAGTCTTTTATCTTCTTTGCAAGCGGTTTCTTGCTTGCGAACATGGTTTCGAAGATAAAGCGGTCCGCTTCGGCATGTGCCGCTATCTTTGCCGGATGCGTCAGCGGAAGCTGCATGGCGCGTGTTGGGATGTTGGCGAATCTGCTTTCCGTGAAAGATGTGTGTGTGCTTTGCGCGCCGAATCCGATGTTGGATATCAGATTCACGTTGGGTATCGCGCACAGGCCCCCGCGAGAGAATATCGCGTACATCCATTCATAATCCCACGTCTTCCACTCGCCGTAATATTCTTTTTTGAACGTATCAAGCCACACTTTTTGCTCGTCTTGTTCCTTGATGATTTTGGCGATCCTGTTCTCGTCCCGAAATTGCGGGAAGCTTGCAAGCGTTGGGTCGAAATGCTTCCATGCTCTGCGCCACGTCGCCCAGCCCCATGTGCTGGGGTAGATGGAAAAATAATAGCTTGCGACGCCGCGCTTTCTGCCGAACTGGAAATTGTCTCCGCTGATGTGCATGACTTTTTCATCGTCTTTGTAATAGTCGAGCATCTCGCTGCAGAACGTGAAGAACGATGGATGCGGGAGGCAGTCATCCTCGAAGATGATGCCTGATTCCACATGTTCGAAGAACCAGTTTATCGCTACGGTCGGCCCCGAGCGCACTCCTTGTATTCCGGCATTTTTTTCAGGGAAGTACGTTTTCACTTCGCAGTCCCAGTCCACTTGCTTCACGATATCGCGCGTGGCTTGGCATAACTTATCTTCGCCGGGGCGTGAGTCTCTGGGACCGTCCACCGCCATGAAAAACTGCTTCGGCTTGGCTTTGCGTATCTCGTCGAACACCCGCTGGGTGATATTCGCGCGGTTGAACGCCATGAGAAGGATAGGGGGAGTCGTTGATGATTTGCTATGTGGCATTTCAGTTCGTGTTAATGGTCCAATTCTGTTCCAAATGCACGGGGCTGTGCTTAAGGAGTATCCCGGTGCCGTGAAAATCCCCCTCTTTCACTTCAAATACGCCCAGATTCCTTATATAGTCTTCCACTTCTCCTCCGGAAAAAAGATTCGCGGAAATATGATACATTCCCGGCGCAAAAGGGAATTTTTGTTTTATCTCGCAGCGAATGACGCCTTTTGCCGGCGCTTCATTGATATCTTGTCCGGTATATCTTCCCCAGTTCAACGAAAGGGGGGTTCCGGTATCCGAAGTGATGGCGGAAGCGACATTCAGATTTTTTGCCGTCTTGCCGTCTGCGGTTTCGTAACCGAAACAAAAGGTGTAGCGTCCTCCTGTGAGAAGTTCATCAACGCGTTTGCCGTCGCTCTCCACGAAAAAAGAAACCAGTTTCACATTGCCTTTTCCTTTCCGGTCTTTGCGTCCTCTAAGCATCGCTCCCTCTTGGGAGAGGGGGTTGTTTTTGAGATAGATGCCGATGACGTCCGCGGTCTTGCCGATGGCTTTTATGCGGCCTGCTTCCAACAGCACCGCGCGCTTGCACAGCGACTGGATGGCGGACATATTGTGGCTGACGAACAGCACCGTGCGCCCGCCGGTTTTAGTGACTTCATCCATTTTGCCCAGGCATTTTTTTTGGAATTCCGCATCTCCCACGGCAAGCACTTCATCCACCACCAGAATATCGGGCTCCATGTGGGCGGCCACCGAAAACGCCAAGCGCACGTACATACCGGAAGAGTAGCGCTTCACCGGCGTGTCGATGAATTTTTCTACGCCCGAAAACGCCACAATGTCGTCGAACTTTCGTGTAATCTCTTTTTTCGGCATGCCTAAAATGGCGCCGTTTAAGAATATGTTTTCCCGCCCGGTGAGTTCAGGATGGAACCCTGTGCCCACTTCCAGCAGGGAAGCGACGTTCCCGCGTAGGATGATCTCGCCTTCGGTGGGCGGCGTGATTTTCGATAAGATTTTCAGCAGCGTTGATTTACCCGCGCCGTTGGCGCCGATGATGCCGACCACCTCGCCCTGTTCCACCGTGAAGTTGATGTCTTTGAGCGCCCAGAACTCTTCTTTGGTTTCCGCGCCGATCATTTGCCGCGCTTTGCTCTTGGCGAACCGGAACGGGCTGCGCGCGATGTTGGTCAGAACGTCGCGCAGGGCCACATAGCCGCCCTGGCGGTGGGAGATGGTGTATCTTTTGCCGATGTTCTTGATCTCGATGATTGGTTTTCGTTCAGTTGACATATTTTTTCATTTCCTCTATACTGTCTTTATCACCAACGGAAAAGATTCCCCTATGAGGTTTTGTCCTCATAGGGCCTTTTCTTTTTATAAGCAAGCAATTTCTCCAAATCATTCATATATCTCAAGAACGGACGGAATTGTTTGAACTTCAACAAGGCGGAGAATCTCAATCTATTAGGGATGAGAACCCCAGCGAGTTTTTCTTTTTCAATCAGGTATTGCACCAGGCAATAAAAATCACCATCGCCGGTTATGATGACCGCCTTGTCGTAGTTTGGGTATTCGATCATCGCGTGAAGGACTAGTTCGGCGTCGCAGTTGCCTTTAGTGGTCCCGTCTTTGTATTCGAGCGTCGGTTTGAAAATACAAATGAAGCCGGCTGATTGAAGCGAGATATACAGCTCATTATTGCCTTCAATGTAGCCGATGAACAAAAATGCTTTTGTCACGCCGTATTTTTCTTTGAGATAGATGCGAAAACGGGCGAAATCCAATTTCCACCCAAGCGACAGAATAGATAAGTTCAGGTTCTGGCTGTCGATGAACGCGTAGTTGTTTGCCTTTGTTTTCATGCTAAATAATGTCGGCGAAATACCGTTCTATCTTTTTGAATGACAGGACTCCCGCGATGAAAAGCGCGGCGGTGATGGCGCATGCCATGCCAAGCAAAGCCCAGTCGACTGGCTGCGTGCCCAACAGCGAAGCGCGCGCGGCTTGGATGACGCCCGACATGGGGTTGAGCGCCAGGATCCACGTGTATTTGCCTGCAATGCTTGCCGGGTAGATGACAGGCGTGACGAACAAAAGTATCTGAATGAAAAACGGCAGGGCATAGCGCACGTCGCGGTATTTGACGTTGATTGAAGCCAAAAGCAGTCCCGCTCCCGTGGAAGCCATGAAGGTGATGAACAAAAGAACGGGTAGGAGCACGATGCCTTGCCAGTGCGGCATCCATCCGTAATAGAACATTAGCCCGACCAGGATTATCGCCGCGATGAGGAAGTCAACGATCTTGGTCAGGACGCTTGAAAGCGGCAGAATGAGCCGGGGAAAGTAGATCTTTGTGACGATGGATTGGTTGGCGACAAGCGACCCGCTCACTTCCGAAAGCGATGAAGAGAAAAATTGCCAGAACAAAAGCCCGACGTAGACGAAGATGGGGTAGGGGATGCCATCGGACGGGATGCCCGCAAGCTTCCCGAAAAATATGGAAAACACTACCATCGTCATGAAGGGCTGGAAGATTGCCCACAGCACGCCGATAGCCGTTTGCTTGTAGCGTACTTTCAAATCGCGCCATGTGAAGAAATACAAGAGTTCACGATAGCGCCAAATCTCGCGCGCGTCTTCCCAACTCAAGGGCTTTTGCGGTTTGATGACGGTTAACATATACGAAATAACGAATTAGTTACGAATGGCTACGAATGGTTTTTTACATACCATTCGTACGTCGTGCGGAGTCCTTCGTCCAGACTGATGGTATGATGCCATCCCAAGCCGTGCAGGACGCTCACATCGAGCCATTTGCGCGGGGTGCCATCGGGTTTCGTCGCGTCCCACGCGAGCGTTCCCGTAAAGCCGACCAATTTTTGTATTTTTCCCGCAAGTTCTTTAATAGAAACGTCTTCTCCGGTGCCGATATTGACGATCTTTGAATCGTCGTACGTATTCATCAGGAAAACGCACGCATCGGCAAGGTCGTCCACATGGAGAAATTCCCGTTTTGCGCTGCCCGTTCCCCACATGGCGAGCTCGGGTTTATTGTCCTGTTTCGCTTCGTGGAATTTTCTCAGCATGGCGGGAAGCACGTGGGAATTCTGCAGGTCGAAATTGTCGCCCGGGCCGTACAGGTTGGTGGGCATGACGGAGATGAAATTCGTGCCGTATTGCTTGTTGTATGATTGGCACATGGTGATGCCTGCGATTTTGGCGACGGCATA
>MEYP01000003.1:38429-44222 GCA_001775835.1 Candidatus Azambacteria bacterium RIFCSPHIGHO2_02_FULL_52_12
GATGCAGGAGCTTCCCAGAAACAGAAGTTTTTTGACCTTATTGAGATAAGCATTATGAATGATATTGGTTTCAATGGCCAGATTCTGGTAGATGAATTCGGCGGGGTACGTCTTGTTTGCCATGATGCCGCCGACTTTCGCGGCGGCCAGAAATACATATTCCGGCTTTTCTGTTGTAAAGAATTCTGCGACTTTAGTCGCGTCGAGCAAGTCAAGCTCTTGGCGGGTCCTGACGATGATATTGCTATAACCCTGTTTCGTGAGATTACGCACGATTGCCGACCCCACCAATCCTCGGTGCCCGGCGACAAAGATTTTTGCGTCTTTTTCCATAGATAAGGTTTATGTATTGCGGGATTCGTGCTCGTGATCGGCTTTCACCATAAGCTCGACCAGCTTGGCGAACGTGACTTTCGGTTCCCATCCCAAATGTTTCTTCGCTTTACTGTAATCGCCGCGCAATTCGTCCACTTCAGCCGGGCGGAAATATTTCGGGTCGATCTCGATAAGGGTTTTTCCTGTCTTTCGGTCAAACCCCTGCTCTTTCAAGCCGGACCCTTTCCACGCGAGGTCGAAGCCAAGATGCCGCGCGGCATGCTCCGCGAATTCCCGCACGCTGTGGGATTCATTCGTCGCCAGGATATAATCGTCCGGTGTGTCCTGTTGGAGCATGAGCCACATGCCTTCCACGTAATCTTTGGCGTATCCCCAGTCGCGCTGGGCGTCCAGATTTCCAATGTGGAGCTTGTCTTGTTTTCCGAGCTTTATTCGCGCGAGACCTTTCGTTATCTTTCTTGTCACGAATGTTTCGCCTCTGCGGGGAGATTCGTGGTTGAACAGGATGCCGTTGACGGCGAACATGCCATAGCTTTCGCGGTAATTTTTCGTTATGTAGTAGGCGTATGCTTTCGCACAGCCATAAGGGGAGCGGGGGTGAAAGACGCTGGTTTCTCTTAAAGGGATTTCATGTGCCTTACCAAACACCTCGCTGGACGATGCCTGGTAAAACCTGGTGGGGATGCCCGTCTCTTTGATGGCGTCCAGGATGCGCAGCGCCCCCAGTCCCGTCACGTCCGCCGTGTATTCGGGAATGTCAAAGCTCACCCGCACATGGCTTTGGGCTCCCAGGTTATAGATTTCGTCAGGCTTGATTTTTTCCAAGAGACGGTTGATGTTGCTTGCGTCGGCGAGGTCTCCGTGGTGCAAGATGAACCTGACCCCGCGTGAATGCAGGTCCTGGTATAGATGATCAACGCGGGACGTGTTGAGCGTGCTTGCGCGACGGATCATACCGTGCACTTCGTACCCTTTTTCCAAAAGGAGTTCCGCCAGATACGAGCCGTCCTGCCCTGTGATGCCGGTGATGAATGCTTTTTTCACCCCGTTAGAGGCAGATCGCGATCGGACAGAACCGTCGCGCTCAGCACTTCCTACATTGTTATTGTGGTTTTTCATATCGCATGTTTTGTTCTCCGCGATTGCGGCCTCTAACGGGGTTCATACTTACCACTTGTTAATTTTCTCCACCACTTTTTTCTTGAGCGTCAGGTATGACTTCACCGCTTCTTTTTCAAGCTCCGGCGAAACCATGCGCAAAATCTCTTTACCCAGTATTCGGTACTGCCCGCCCACTTTATTCGCCTTTAAAAGCCCTTTTTTCAGAAGCCGCTTCATGGTGCTGGGGCTTACCTTCAAAAGCTTTTGCGTTTCGCTCGTGGTATATATCGTATTGTGCTGTACCTCTTCTTGCTGTGCCATATAAATAAGTATACTAAATAGCATTAAAAGGTGTCAATAGGTGTCAAAAAGTGTCATGTGGATAAAAAATACGCATAAGGGGAATGTTTTCCCGTATGCGTGCGTACTTG
Source organism: Candidatus Azambacteria bacterium RIFCSPHIGHO2_02_FULL_52_12 (assembly GCA_001775835.1). GTDB lineage: Bacteria > Patescibacteriota > Minisyncoccia > GWC2-36-17 > WO2-46-25 > WO2-46-25. The sequence goes on from MEYP01000003.1 coordinate 40,298, forward strand.
TTGTGCGGTGTCAGCGTCTTCCCAGCTCGTCCATGATCTCGGGCGCCGTTTCCATACGGCTTGTCGGCATGGATTTGAACCCCTTCAGTTTCCGAAGGGCCAGGAGCGCGCAGGGGAGCGCGCTTGCCTCCATGAAGAGCCCGGAGTCGATGACGTCGTTGAACTCATCGAGCGGTACGAAAACCGTTTCCATGATCTCGTTTTTGTTGGGGTTGCGAGCGCCCGCTTCCTTTTCGAGTTCGGTTGCCAGGAACATGTGTGCCGGAAGGCCGTGGTCGTCGGGTCCCGCTCCGCGGTACTTGCCTGTCTCGATCATGACATGGCCGAGATAGGACCAATTACCCTCGCCGTACCCGGTTTCTTTCAGGTAGGATTCTTTCGTCCTGGCGAGAATCTCTTCCGCCGTTGCGGTTGGCAAAATCTTGCCGATACCGCCAGGAGGGAGTTCCCAGCTCAGGGAGTTGACAGATTCATAGGTATATGCTAGTTTATGACGGTAAATAGGATCATTGAAAACCAGAGTTCAGAATCCAACCTATAACAAGGAGGAGTGGAGTGGACATGCAAGCGCTCATTACGCAGACAAAGCCGGTCAGTGCCGACCACCGCCGGACCATCTGGGAGCCGCTCAATGGTCCGGGGATGAGACGGGTCAATTTCTTTGAATTCCAAGAGGCATTGCCTGTCGGCAACCATTTCCATCGATACGGCACCGAGCTTTTCTTGGTCACCAAGGGAACGCTCCGCGTCGCCGTTCTGGAAGATGTCGTGAACAAGAAGCGCGTCAGCGTCCGAAACCTCCCGTCCGGAACGCTCATCTCCGTGCCTGTGGGCGTGTCCCACGCTTTCATCTTCGAACCGGGAAGCGCCATGATCGGCATGGCGAGCGCCCCCTTCGATGAGAGCGACAAGGATTTGAACGACTACAAGCTTCTCGATAAAGAAGGGAACGAGCTTCCTTCGCCTAATTAGATAGCGAAGTTCTTTTGAACTGAAGACCCTTACGCGACATAACGTTGCGTAAGGGTCTTTTATTTATACTCGTTCATTTGTGGCAAACGGCATTCCCTGATAAAATAAGAGGATGGAACAAAGCACGATGGTTTTGTTTGTGCGCTGGCTTTTTGTGGACTCTACTTTACATGTGGCGAAGACGTGGCTGTTTTTTTTGAAATTCGGCATGGATATTTTTTCGGTGCCGCTTTCCCTACGGACATTCTGGTATCCTTGGCGCCGTTACATGACGGGGTATCCCAGGACGATTGACCCGAAGATCTTATTCGAGTCGCTGTTCGGCAACATCATGTCGCGCGGCATCGGCATGATATTGCGGACATTCTTTATTCTGCTCGGCATTATCTTTGACGCGTTTATTTTCGTCTTCGGGCTGGCGGCGCTCGCGCTGTGGGTCGCCGCGCCGTTTCTTTCCTTATACATGATCTGGGCCGGCATGAAGATATATTTTCTCGGGCATGTCTAATATATTCGATCTCCATACATCGGAAGCGTATAAGGCGGTGAAGTATCCCGTGCGCGTCGTCGTTCCCGGGCAGATCGTATTTACCCTGCTGTCGGTCCTGTTTTTTCTTTTTTTCCTGTTCCCTAAACCAAACCTTTCTCCCACGGATTTTTCTCCGGCCGACGCGCTCGGGCTTTTTTTGGTGTGCATATCCGTGAATGTATGGTTTTTGTTTTTCTGGATGTTCTACCTTTTGCGCCTGCGGCACGTTCCCGAACCGTTGCGTCTGGACGAAGTCTGGCAGTATGTCCAAAAAGGCGGACAGGTGAATGCCGCCAATTATCTTGACCTCGCGGCGGTGGAGCTCTTTTACAAAGCCGACTTGTACGCGCGGCGCAAGAACATCGCTGTCGACCCCATCGTGCTGTTGCATGGGTATCTGAAAACCAGGCGTTCCGATTTCATGTTCTCGCGCATGCTCATCAACAAAACCGATTTTGAAAAAAGCGTCGAGATCATCGTCAATTCGCAGTTCCAGCGAAAGCCGGACGAAACGATGCATGGCGCGGCGTTTGACGCCGTGGTGCTTGCCGCGCTCGAGGACGCCGCCCAAAAAAAATATCATTTCATCACGCTGGACGTCGTCGTGCGCGCCATAGTCGCCCGGGATATGACCATTCAAAAGATCTTTTTTGATTTTGGCGTGAAAAAAGACGATGTGATGAACGTGTCAGAATGGGAAGAGCATTATCATTTCGAGCACGAAGTCGCCAAGCCGTTTCTGTTTAATTTCAGGGGTGTGAAGGGGCTCGCGGACGACTGGGTATACGGATACACGCTGACTCTGGACGCGTACGCGCACGATATCGCGGTGCATTCGTTGGAGTCCGCGGAACACACGCATATCCACGCCAAAGAAGATGAGATCGGCCAGGTGGAAACGATCCTGGCGCAGTCGGGCCGCAACAACGTCGTGCTTATTGGCGAAGCGGGCGTGGGGAAAAAAAGCGTCGTGGCGGGATTCGCCCAGCGAATTCTCTACGGCACGACCCTGCCGCCGCTCAAGCACAAACGCCTGGTCGAGCTTGACGTGAACAGGGTGCTCGCGCGTTCCCGCGACGCCGCGTCCGCCATCGCTCTGTTCGAGAAGATCCTTGCCGAATGCGAACGGGCGGGCAACGTTATTTTAGTGATAGACAACCTTGACCATGTCATTGGCCCCCAGCGCAGGGAACAGCTTGGCGCGGTTGATTTCTCAAGCGTATTGATCCCGCATTTGCAGTCGGAACATTTTCAGCTCATCGCACTGACCGACCCCGGGTCGTTCCATGCCCACATCGAAGCGGTGCCCTCCGTGGCGGTTCTGCTTTCCAAAGTGGAAGTGCCGGAGCTCAACGAAGCAGAGACGCTTGAGATCTTGGAAGACATCGCGCCCAAGCTGGAGCGCCGGTCGGGCCTTTTCATTTCTTATTTCGCGCTCGCGGAAGTCGTGAGCGCCGCCGGTTCGTTCATCCAGAATGTGCCGTTCCCGGAAAAAGCGATATCGCTGTTGTCCGAAGTGCTTTCCTATGTCAGTTCCCACGCGCTCATCGGCAACGTGGTGACGCAGGACCATGTGACTGAGGTCATTTCCAAAAAGACCGGCATACCGCTTGGCAGGATAGAAGGGGAAGAGAAAGCGAAACTGCTCAATATGGAAGAGCTTCTGCACAACCGCATCATCGGCCAGGATCAGGCGGTCAAGCACGTCGCCGCCGCTTTGCGCCGCATCCGGTCGGGCATCACCGAGCGCAAGCGCCCCATCGGCACGTTTTTGTTTCTGGGGCCGACGGGCGTGGGGAAGACCGAAACGGCGAAGGCGCTGGCCGCGGTGTATTTCGGGTCGGATGAGCGCATGATCCGCCTCGACATGACCGAGTATCAGGAGGCGGCGTCCATCAACCGGCTCATCGGCAACGCCGATACGGCGGCCGAAGCGCAGTTTGCGAACGCCATCAGGGAAAATCCGTTTTCGCTCGTAGTGCTGGACGAGCTTGAAAAGGCGCATCCCAACGTGATGAACCTGTTTTTGCAGATCCTGGACGAAGGGCGTTTGACGGACGCGTTTGAGAAAAAAGTCTCGTTTAAGAACACCATCATCATCGCCACGTCCAACGCGGGCGCGGAGTTCATCCGCGAATACGTCAAAACGGGGCAGAACCTTTCTTCCATCGCCACGCGGCTTCTGGAACATCTCATGAAGTCGAGCATCTTCAAGCCGGAATTTCTCAACCGCTTTGACGCGACCATCGTGTTTTCGCCGCTGACGATGGATGAAGTGAAGCAGATCGCGGCGCTCATGCTGCGCGGCCTCGCGGCGCGGCTTGAAAACAAAGGATATGTGGTCACCATGGAAGACGCGCTGGCGGACGAGGCGGCAAAACGGGGATTCGATCAAATATTTTGCGCCCGGGAATTGCGGAGATT
>MEYP01000003.1:44237-50251 GCA_001775835.1 Candidatus Azambacteria bacterium RIFCSPHIGHO2_02_FULL_52_12
GGAAAACGTCATTGCCGACAGGATCATCAAAGGAGAATACAAAGAAGGCGATACGATCAGTTTGACCGTTACCGATCTTACGTAATATACTTGTCAGGAAGCCATGAATAAATATAAACGGATTTTGCTCAAACTGTCGGGCGAGGCGCTGTTGGGTTCGCATGAATACGGCATCGATCCGGCCATCGCCGCCGTTATCGCCAAGCAGATAAAAAAAGTGACGGAACTGGGCGTACAAGTCGCCGTGGTCATCGGCGGGGGGAATATTTTCCGGGGGGACACGGCCTCGACGGAAGGCATGGACAGGGCGACGGCAGACTATATGGGGATGCTCGCCACCGCCATGAACGCTTTGGCGATGGAAGACGCGTTCAAGAGAGAGAGGATGTACACACGGGTGCAAAGCGCCATCGAAATGCCGAAAATCGCCGAGAATTATGTGCGCAAAAAAGCCATCAGGCATCTTGAAAAAGGAAGGGTGGTCATTTTCGCGTGCGGCACGGGCAATCCGTATTTTTCCACTGACACGGCCGCCACGCTCCGCGCGCTCGAGATCAACGCCGATATTCTCCTGAAAGCGACGAAGGTGGACGGGGTATACGACAAAGATCCCCAGCGCGACAAAACCGCCAAAAAAATAAGCAGGCTTTCGTATCACGACGTGGTGGTCAAGAAACTGAAGGTGATGGACATGCCCGCCGTGACGCTCGCGATGGAAAACAACCTTCCCATTTTGGTGTTCAATATCTTCAAGAAAGACAATATCGTCAAAGCGGCCAAGGGCCAGGCGATAGGGTCTCTCATCAAGTAATTTCTAAATCTATGGGACTTTTCGGACCGACGCCTCCCCCGCGCGTAACGCCGGAGGAATTCAAAAATAAAGTCGTTTCACAATTGTACGTGCACGGGTTCTCCCAAAAAGAGCGCAACGAAGTGGAGGAGCTGTTCGCCGGCGATATGTACGAGGACAAAGAAGTCGATATCGGCATAGACGCGGGGGAGCTTGCGCGAAAGATTGAATGGTTAAAGACGAATATGGATAAGCATATTTTGTCCGAAGAAAAAATAGCCGCGCTGGAAGCAGTGTTCAGACAATACATGTAAAGAAAAACAGACCCTAGGGGGTCTGTTTTTTGGCAAGAAGATTACGCAGCTCTTGTGTTTTTTTTGCGTGTAACGCCGCGATTTTTTCACGATGCACTCTCCAGCCGATCATATGGCGTATCATACTGTTATATGGTTTTCCCTGCAGGCATGCATTCCTGATCCCTTTATCTTTTATCAGATGCACCCTTCCCTTTTTTTCCAAAATCTTTTCAAAGATCATTTCCCCGATTATTTTTTGCGGATTCCCGAATGATTGTACAAGAAATGAGATGCCCGAAAGATAATAAGCTCCCTTTTCCTCTATGCCATTTTTCTCAAGGAAATCAAGAAATTTTATCTCCCCCTCAATCATTTCTATCCGATGGCGGAGAGAGTGCTCGCTATATTTATGCATGCGTTCCTCCTTGGTAAAGTGCTGACTTGCTGTACACTCTTTCCTCAATATAGTATAATGAAGCAAAAAGTCAATAATAGCCATATCTTATGAATGCTATCATCAAAAACGTTTTGGGTGCGGCGCTTGTCATTACGGTTTTAGGGTTCACTTACGCGGCGACCCAGTATGCCGGCGTATATCAAAAAGCCGTCGACCCGGCGTCATTCCGGAGCTTTTCCGTTTCAGGAGACGGCAAAGCGGTCGCTATTCCCGATATCGCGCAGTTCTCATTCATGGTCATAACGGAAGGCGGCAAACAGGTCGGCGCATTGCAGCAGGAAAATACCACAAAGGTCAACAAGGCGATCCTGTTCGTCAAATCAAAATCCATTGATGAAAAGGACGTCAAAACGCAAAGCTATAACGTTCAGCCGCGGTATCAATATTTCAACTGTCCGCGCGACGGCGGGGCGTGCCCGCCGCCCGAGATCGTCGGCTATACCGTTACGCAGAGCGTGCTGGTGAAGGTCCGCGATTTTGCCAAGATCGGCGACTTGCTGTCCGGCGTAGTGCAAAGCGGCGCGAACTCCGTATCAGACCTTTCGTTCACCCTGGATGACCCGACCATGGTACAGAACGAAGCGCGGGCGGAGGCCATCGCAAAAGCAAAGGCGAAAGCCGAATCGCTTGCCAAAGCGGGCGGGTTCAAATTGGGAAAATTGTTGTCCATCGAAGAGGGAGCTGTCGGCCAGCCGCCGGTGTATTATTCGATGGAGGCGGCAAAATACGGAATGGGAGGCGGCGGTGTCGCACCGGCGCCGTCCATCGAACCGGGTTCCCAAGAAATGAATGTGAGCGTCACGCTCAAATACGAAATACGTTAGAACTCGTTTCTTAAGTAATTGAAAATCCCCCGTTGAACATCATATTCAACGGGGGATTTTTATCTCTTTCGCGGCGTAAGCACTTTCTGTGTCAGCGGAGGTTCTTCCTCCGGATTGTAGACAAGCTTAAGCCGCGATATTTTTTCAAGCTCTTCGAGCGAGATCTTGCTCCGGTGGTGCGCAAGATAATGCACCGCGAGACTGTTGGTAGGCGTGCCGTCAGGCAGGATACAGTTGCTCTTAACGACGAGCATGCCGCATGCGCACTGAACTGTTTTGCTTTTTGCCGGACTGGCGATCTTTGCTTGACGGAGAGCCGCCGCCATTTTAAAGGTGTATTCATCGAGAACCGGTTCGGTGGTATAATCATCATCAGATGATAATTCAATGTTTAAGATACCTTCATCTAGTCCCATGAATCCCTCCTTTCCTCGTAGTATTATATGTAAGAAAGAACGATACCATCAAAGGCTCGTATCATACATTTTTTCATTGGGAGTGTCAACGGTATGTGTGGCTCGGTTGTGCGTAATTTTGTTGACTTTTTTGGAGCATAGGAATATGATTTTACAGTTCATTTCTTTCATACTGCAATGCTCGATTTATACCGAAAAATATTCAAGACGGGCACCGTAACGCTCCGCACGGAGGAGATCATGAAGGGATTTGATGACGGCGAGATCGAGCTCACCGGAGGCCGGTTGAAAGAACAGATTAAAAAGCTGTTCGGACGGTCGCTCGCCATCCGCCAGGTCAGCGCTGGCTCGTGCAATGCGTGCGAGATAGAGATCAACGCGCTCGGCAACCCATACTATGACATGGAGCGGTTCGGCATTTCCATCGTTGCTTCGCCGCGCCATGCCGACGCGCTCCTGGTGACGGGTCCGGTGACGCGCGCGCTTAAAGACGCGGTGCTCCGGACCTATGAAGCGACGCCCGATCCGAAGATCGTCATCGCGTGCGGCTCATGCGCGTGCGACGGGGGAGTGTATAAAGGAAGTTACGCGACGCTGGACGGCGTCGACAAGGTGATACCCGTGGACGTATATATTCCGGGGTGCCCGCCGACCCCGAAAATCATATTAGGGGCATTGCTCTCGGCATTTGAGCAAAGGACGGGCGTAGCGAAACCGTAAGTAGATAGGATTTATTCATACATATGGCAACTTTCTTTTTTGCCGGTATTATTTTGTTTTTGTCGGGAGCGTTCTTTGCTCTTGTCTTTTCGGGTACGGCGCGCGTTTCGCGCCTTTTGGGTTATGGCTTCGCGCTTGCGGGTTCCGTGTCCGGCCTGGTTTTCGCGCTTAACGTATTGCTGACGGACGCGCGCACGGAAGTTTCGTTTCTGACGCTTTTTTCTTATCCGCTGTTCTCATTTTCGATTGACGCGCTCGCCGCGTTCTTCATGCTGTTGGTGTGCGGCATCGGCATCGCGGTGTCGCTTTTTTCTTTTTCGTATGCCGAGCATTATGAAAAAAGATACAGCACGGGACTTTTGGGAGCTCTCTATAATCTTTTCCTCTGTTCCATGCTGTTGGTCGTCGCGGCAAGCAACGTGATCGCATTCCTTGTTTTCTGGGAGCTCATGTCGCTTCTTTCTTATTTTCTGGTGACGTACGAGCACCGGAAAGAAAGCGCGCGCAAGGCTGGATTGCTGTACGTGGTCATGACCCATTTAGGAACGGTATTTTTGACAGTCGCCTTTTTCCTATTGTTCCGCGAAACCGGCTCGTTTGTGTTTGCTGATTTTCATGGCGCGGGCGGAAACATTTCCGCGCTGATGCGCGATATTATTTTCATGCTCGCATTCATCGGATTCGGTTCCAAGGCGGGCATCGTTCCTTTCCATATCTGGCTTCCCGAAGCGCATCCGGCGGCTCCCAGCCATGTGTCCGCGCTCATGTCGGGCGCCATGATCAAAATCGCGATTTACGGCATCATACGCGTCGTGTTCTATCTCTTGGGCGGACCGATGGAATGGTGGTGGGGGGTGCTCGTACTGGTGTTGGGCACCGTGTCCGCGCTCGTCGGGGTTCTTTATGCGCTCATGCAGCACGATCTGAAGCGCTTGCTCGCCTATTCCAGCGTGGAAAACATCGGCATCATTCTCATCGGTGTCGGATCGGCGATGTTATTCGTCGCGTCCGGCCATAACGAATACGCGGGGATCGCGCTGTTCGCCGGCTTATTCCACACCCTTAACCACGCGCTGTTCAAAAGCCTGCTTTTTCTGGGCGCCGGGGCGGTCCATAACGCTACCGGCATCCTGAACATAGAAAAATTGGGAGGATTGGCCGCGAGAATGCCGTTGGTGGCGGTGAGTTTTCTCATCGGATCCATGGCGATATCCGCTTTACCTCCCTTAAACGGGTTCGCTTCCGAATGGCTTGTTTTCCAGGGGTTGCTCGGCAATCTCATTACACTGGACTCCGTTGCCACGCAAGTCATCGTCGGCTTGAGCGTCGCATTCCTGGCGCTCACCGGCGCACTTGCGCTTGCATGTTTCGCAAAGGCGTTCAGCATCACTTTCCTGGCTTTGCCGCGAAGCGACCAAGCCGCCAACGCGAAAGAACCCCACTGGTCGATGCTTGCCGGGATGCTTCTGCTTGCCGCGCCCTGCATTGTCTTGGGCGTTGTGCCGTCTTTGGCGGCGGCTCTTGCGGAACCCGTCACGGCGGAGCTCGCGGTCCCGTTTGCCGTGGCAAGCGATGCGATGTCTCTTTCGCTCCAGAACCCCGGCGGTTTCACGCACGCAAGCATCGCGCCGGCATGGATTACGCTGTTATTTGCCGGGACCGTACTCATGGGAATGGTGTTCGCGGCGGTCGCGTGGGGAAGGCACAAGAAGCGAAAAGTCCCCACCTGGGCGTGCGGGCGCCATGTCGAGCCGAGTATGGAATATACCGGCAGCGGGCTTGCCATGCCTTTCAAACTGCTTTTTTCCGGGCTCTATCGTCCGACGCAGAACATCGAGCAGGAAACATTGCGGGGATCCACCTATCTGATCACCTCGGTGAAATATCGGGAAGAGATCACGCCGCTGTTCGAGAAATATCTGTATGACCCGTTCGTGGCGGCGGTGGTGTGGGTGGGGGACAAGATGAGAAAGATCCAAACGGGGAATCTGAACATGTATCTGTTGTATATTTTCGGCACGCTCATCGCTTTACTGTATCTTTTCGTATAACATGAACGCTTCTTCTGTCATAGTCATTGTTTTACAAGGAGGACTGCTGGTGCTTGGCGCGCCGCTGGTGAGAGGCGCCATTAAAAAAATAAAGGCGCGCCTGCAGAACAGGGTCGGTCCGCCGCTTCTGCAGGGATATTACGACCTCGTGAAATTATTCCAAAAAGAATCCATGGCATCGGTGCATTCGTCATTCATTTTTCAGATGACGCCATTGGTCGTTTTCGGGGTGTCTGTGACGGTCGCCCTGCTCGTTCCCGTGCTGTTTTCGTTCTCTCCCTTCGCTTCGTTCGGCGATATCATTTTCATCGTGTACCTTCTGGGGCTTTCGGTGTTTTTCCTGGTGCTTGCCGGTCTTGATACCGGGTCGGCGTTCGGCGGCATGGGTTCCGCGCGGGAGATGATGATCTATTCGCTGTCGGAACCCGCCATGATGCTGGTCATTTTTACGCTTGCCGTC
>MEYP01000003.1:50278-55014 GCA_001775835.1 Candidatus Azambacteria bacterium RIFCSPHIGHO2_02_FULL_52_12
GCAAGCCATTTTCCTTATTAGCAACGTATTCGCGTTTTTCGCTTTTTTCATCGTGGCGCTCGCTGAAAACGCGCGCATCCCCGTGGACAATCCGGCGACGCATCTTGAGCTGACCATGGTGCATGAGGCGATGATCCTGGAGTATTCGGGCAGACAGCTTGCGTTCATCGAATGGGCGTCCGCCATCAAACTTACGGTGTTTTTGGCGCTGTTGGTCACCGTTTTCTTCCCCTTCGGCATCGCGACGGAATTCGCCGGCCCAGCAATCATCCTGGCATTCGTGTTATTTGCCGTTAAAATAGGGTTTGCAATAGTCGCGATCGCGTTCGTGGAAAGCACAATCGCCAAGCTCCGCCTGTTCCGGTTGCCGGATTTCCTCGGTATTGCCGTCGTGTTATCGGTGATAGCATTATTTTCAAGCTTCTTTTTGTAATATGGATGCCCATTCGTTCATCCCCCAGCTTCCCCATATCGTTAGTCTTTTCGCCGGTCTGATGCTTTTAGGGACGCTTGTATTTCTCACGCAAAAAGGCTTGCTCGCGTGCATCAACCTCTACATGCTGCATTCGTTTTTTCTCGTGCTTATTTTAATCGTCATTGCATTCGGCATGGGGGAAACGCATTTATACGCCGGCGCCGCCATTACCTTTTTGCTGAAAGTGGTTTTGATCCCCGGCATGTTCTTCTGGCTCATCAAACAGATAGATATTAAGCGCGAGGTGCAGTTTTACATCAACACCTCGACGTCGCTCATCATCGCGGCGGCGCTCGTGCTGTTCGCGTTCGATATCACGCATCGGGTATTCGATTTCGCGCACTTCGCGGTTTCCGAAACGGCCATCACGCTTTCTCTGGCGATGCTGTTCATTGGGTTTTTTATCATGATCTCGCGCACGCAGGCGCTCAACCAGATGTTGGGCCTCCTTATCGTGGAAAACAGCCTGTTTTTGCTCGCAAGCGTCACGACGTTCGGCATTCCGCTGGTGCTTGAGATAGGCATTTCATTCGACGTGCTCATCGCGCTTCTGATCATGGGTATTTTTATATTCAAGATAAATCAGACGTTCCATCATATTGACGTAAGCAGGTTGCAGAAGAATAAAGAATAAAAACCATGCTATCCATTATTTTAGCCATTCCATTTTTTGCGGCTGTCGCTTCATTTTTCACCCGTGAAAAGCGAAATATCGAGCTGTTGAATGTCTGCTCCCAGGCGGTCGTCATGGTCTTATCCGTGGTGCTCGCCGTCTGGGTGGCGCGCGACGGAGCTCTTTTTTCCCCGGGGGGATTTCTCATGGCGGATGCGCTTTCGGCATACATGGCCGCCATAATCGGCACGATAAGCTTCGTGGTGATCGTGTACTCGGTATTCTACTTGAGCGAAGAGATGAGAAACGAGATCATCGGCATGCGGAGATTCAGGCAGTATTTCGCCCTGTTGCAGCTGTTCATCTTCACCATGCTTCTCGCGGTGCTTTCCGACAATCTTGCCGTGATGTGGATCGCCATCGAAGGGACGACGCTGGCCACGGCGTTCCTCATCAGCTTTTATAATAACGAAAAGACGCTTGAGGCCGCGTGGAAATACATCATCATCTGCACGGTCGGCATCACGCTCGCGCTTTTTGGCACCATCTTGACGTACTACGCGTCGCTTAAAAGCGGTATGCCGGCCGTCGACGTGCTGTTGTGGTCGTCCATCGCGGCGCAAGCCCACGCATTCGGTCCCGAGCTCATGAAGATCGCCTTTATTTTTATTTTCGTCGGTTATGGCACTAAGGTCGGCTTGGTTCCCATGCACACGTGGCTGCCCGACGCGCACACCAGGGCCCCTTCTCCCATTTCAGCGCTCATGTCGGGCGTATTGCTCAATGTCGCGCTCTACAGCATCCTGCGGTTTAAAGTCATCACCGACGCGGCGCTGGGCGCCGCCGATTTCACCAACCGGCTGTTCTTGATCTTTGGCGTCACGTCGGTGGTGGCCGCGGCGTTCATCATCCTGGTCGCGCGCAAATACAAGCGCATGCTCGCGTATTCAAGCATCGAAAATATGGGGCTGATCTCGCTGGGCATCGGCTTCGGGCATCCGTTGGCCGTCATGGGAGCGCTGTGGCACATCGTCAATCACGCGCTCGCCAAATCGCTTTTGTTTTTCACCGCCGGCAACGTCTTTTTAAAATACCACAGCGGGAAGATCGGAAACGTGAGGGGCATGCTCACCGTCATCCCCTGGACATCCTTTTTCTTCATATGCGGCATTCTCGCCATCGTCGGCGTTCCTCCCTTCTCCATATTTTTCAGCAAGCTTCTTATCTTTTCGGGCGGATTCGCAAGTTCCTACGGCATTCTCGCGTTCCTGATGCTTCTACCGCTTGCGGTGGTGTTCGCCGGATTCTTCCGGCACGCGGGCGCGATGCTTTTTGGCGAACCTCCCCAAGAATTAGAAAAAGGCGAAGCGCGCCCATTGACCATTATCCCCATTTTATTTACGATAGCGCTGCTGCTTGTTTTCAGCATCGCGCCGCCCGCCGATTTCATGCGCCTGCTTGAACAAATGCGCGCGATCATACAATAGCTATGCGTACGAACGACATGAAAAACAACACATCTACCATCGGGATCATCGGCATCGGAATGGTCGGCACGCCCCTGATGCGTTATTTTGAAAAAGAAAAAGGATACGTCCGAGGGAAGCAACTGCACTTGTTCGATATCGACCCGAAAAAAGGATACGGCGACGACATCAATAAGGCGGACATCATTTTTATTTCCGTGCCCACGCCCGGAAGCAAAGACGGGTTTGCGGATCTTTCCGCGGTGGAGCACGCGTTCGCGAGCATACGGGGCGAAAAGATCATCGTGCTGAAATCAACCGTTCCGCCGGGAACCACGGAGCATTTCCAGAAAAAATATCCCCACCATAAGATTCTGTTCAATCCCGAGTTTTTGACCGAACGCAAGGCGTGGGAAGATTTCATGAAGCCGGACCGCCAGATAGTCGGATTTACGGCGGTTAGCATCGATGCGGCGCATCCCGTGCTCGCGCTTCTGCCCAAGGCGCCGTTCATGTCGCCGTGGGGCGTGAACACCTACCGGCCGGTCATGATCACGGCAACGGAAGCGGAAATCATAAAATACGGCGGCAACGTCCATTTCGCGCGCAAGATCAATTTTGCGAATATATTGGCCGGCCTTTCCGATACGCTGGGAGCCGATTACGAAAACGTCCGCGCGGGAATGTCCGCCGACTTCCGCATCGGCGACTCGCATTTGGACGTCGCACATGGCGGCTACCGGGGCTTTGGCGGGTTCTGCCTGCCCAAAGACCTGCTGGCGCTCAAAACCCGTCTGGAAAGCGCCGGGCTTGCCGATGGCGCACGACTGCTTGGCGAGGACTACGCATTCAACGAAAAACTGCTTGCACGGCAGGGTTTGAGCGTGGCGGACGTGAACGGGCACGACCATGAGTGGGTCAACCGGAAACTAAAAATGCAAAGCGAAAAACGAAAAACGGCCAAAACAAAAGCTAAGAAAAAATAACATGCTGACACTTCAAGGAACAATGCAGGCCATCCACAAAGAGTTTCCCGCGCTTGCGGGCGAAGAAAAGGGGAGGGTGCATACCATGCGCATCAGCACGGAAACGCTCAAACCGATCGTAGCATTGCTGATGAGCAAACACTGGCGGCTTTTAACCATGGCGGGCAACGATGAGCGCGCGCAGGCGGGCACATTCACCGTTTCGTGGGTGTTCGGACTTGCCAAGGAGAACAAGATCATGCGGCTGGTGTTGCCGGTGGACCAGCACAAGCCGGTTTTCCCGTCTATCTTTGAACTTACGGAGAGCGCGCTTTTGTTCGAGCTTGAGATCCGCGATATGTTCGGGTTGACGCCGGAAGGGAATCCGGAGTTGACCGTGGAAGACGACCACGGGAAAGGCCGGATGCGTCGCCTCGCGCATCACCACAATTGGCCGGAAAACACGTATCCTCTGCGCAAAGATTTCCCGTGGAACAAAAGGCCTCCCGAGGTGGATGTGCCGTTTCCTTTCCGTTACGGCGAGGGAGAAGGCGTTTTCGAGATTCCCGTCGGTCCCATTCACGCGGGCGTCATCGAGCCGGGACATTTTCGCTTTACGGCGGTGGGGGAGATGATCTTGAATCTTGAGATTCGGCTGTGGTACAGCCATCGCGGCATTGAAAAGTTATTCGAACAAAAAAATCTAACTGATGCCGTTGTGCTTGCCGAACATATTTCGGGCGATACGTCGTTCGCGCATTCGCTGGCTTTTTGCGAAGCCGCGGAAGAGCTTGCAGGAATGCCTGTCAGCAAGCGCGCGGGGCTGTTGCGCATCATCTTTCTTGAGCTGGAGCGCATCTATAACCATGTGGGGGATATCGGCATGATAGGGCTTGACGCGGCGTTCGCGTTCGCGGGTTCGAACGGTTCGCGCCTAAAGGAGCTTGCGATGCAGCTCAACGACAAGTTGACCGGTAGCAGGATTTTACGGGGCGTAAACGCCATTGGCGGCGTTACAAAGGATATTACGGGAGAAAACGCGGAATTTCTGGAGAAATTTTTAGCATCATTCGAGCAGGACTTCGAGGAATTCGTCAATGTACTTTTTTCCACATCGTCGCTTTTGGACCGTCTGGAGACGACGGGACGGCTCAAACAGAAAACCGCGTTCGATTACAATACGGTCGGGGTGGTCGCCCGCGCATCGGGCCTGAAAA
>MEYP01000003.1:55045-78723 GCA_001775835.1 Candidatus Azambacteria bacterium RIFCSPHIGHO2_02_FULL_52_12
GTGGCGTCATACGCATATGAGCGTGCCGACGTTTGAGACCGGCGACGTGTTTGCGCGTTTTCAGGTGCGCGTCGAGGAAGTGCGCCAGTCCGTGAAGATCATCAGGACGACACTTGCCCAGTTGCCCGAAGGAGAGCCGATTTTGAGCACCCGGCCCATCGCGCTTAAAGAAGGGGATGTAGCCATCAGCATCGTGGAAGGGTGGCGCGGCGAGCTGGTGCACATGGTCATCGCGGGCGCCAACAACTCGCTCTACCGCGTGAAAGTGCGCGACGCGTCATTCCTGAACTGGCCGACGCTTTCCCGTGCGATCCTCAACAACATCGTTCCCGATTTCCCCATTTGCAACAAAAGCTACAACATGTCCTACGCGGGGAATGACCTGTAGGTCTTGACATTTTCATTGACGGAATGCGCCCTCTTCTTTTAACTTTCAGGGTGGATAACGGGGTTGATCCCACACATAGTATACTATGTGTGGGATTGACATTTTTGCAGATTAAGAGTATACTCAAAGGCAGTTATTTTGTACATTGAAATATTTTGCTCTTTTGTCTCCATTTCAATGGAGATGATTTTATCCTTTCAACTAATGCCATCATAAAAGGCCTTGGTTCCAAGCATAAAATCTAAAAGAATTCTCAGAATAACAACCACACACTCACAGGGAGGAGAGAATGATTCCATCAATGGATTTGTCGCCCGAAGAACAGGCCGTCGAGAAATTGCTGGACAGCGAGGGATTGCTGCACGACATGGATAAAGGACATTTCCATGGGAAGGAAGATGTGTTCGTGGTGTGCTGTCCCGATGGACGCCATTTTGTGCGCAGTATCGTGAACCCATTTATGGAGATGTATGAAAAAGCGCACAAGATCCAGTTTCATCCGATTCCCCGGCATGGAGGCACGCTTTTGCTTGACGAATGCTCGCCGCTTATCCTTCCCGGCCACACTACGGACAAGGACCTCATTTGCGACATTAAGTTCGCAGTGAAGAACGGATACAAGGCGGGTTGTCTTATCAACCACTTCCCGTGTTCGATGGCGCGAGATCATAATGTGCGTCCTTTGCATATTATCGATTCGCTCATGCATGCGAAGGACCGCATCAAGAAAAAAGAAGGCATCAGCGACATAACCGTTGCCTGCTTCCTTCAGATAACGGACGGCGAAAGGAGGAGGATTTCCCATATCCGGTGCAGTGATTTTCTTTCCTGGCGGGCGCGGTACGGCGATACCATACACGGTGCTCTAGAGCAGATGGCGTCGTCGTTGCGGTAGATACTATGTTTTTTTGCAGTAGACAACCCCCAAATCCGGGGGTTGTTTTTTTTCTATTCTTGTTTTATAATGCATGCATTATTCATAATATCTAATCCCATGAATGCCTTATTTCTCATTATTATCGTCGTGCTGGTGGTGAGCGGTTTTTTCCACATGATCGCGGGAGGGCTTATCGTCCCCGCCATCGTCATCGCTCTTGTCGTATGGGCTATCACGATGTACAACGGGCTCGTCTCGCTTGCCAATCGGGTGAAAGAGGCGTGGTCCGACATCGAAGTGCAGATGAAGCGGCGCTACGACCTTATCCCGAATCTGCTTGAGACGGTTAAAGGATACGCGGCGCACGAAAAAGGCGTGTTTGAAAGCGTCACGAAAGCCCGCACGGCGGCGATGGGCGCAACCGACATGAAAGGCCACGCGCAGGCGGAAAACATGCTTTCGGGAGCTTTGAAGTCGCTCTTTGCCGTCGCCGAGGCGTACCCCCAGCTTCGGGCAAATGAAAATTTCCTTGAACTCCAGCGTGAACTGACCGACACGGAAGACAAGATTCAGGCGGCGCGCCGGTTCTACAACGGCAATGTGAGAGATATGAATACGACGATTGAACTGTTCCCTTCGAACATGATTGCGAGAATGTTCAACTTCACACAGAAAGAATTCTTTGAACTCGAAGAAGGCGAAGCCGCCGCAAAACAGCCGGTACGGGTAAGCTTTTAGCTTCATTAGCTTTCAGCTTTTAGAGAAATTTCTCTTTTTTGACTTTGTATTTTACTCTGAAAGCTAATGAAGCTAACAAGCTAACGAAGCTATGTCTACTATTTATACGCACCAGTCATCAAACGTAGCAAAAACGTGGGCTATCATGGCCGCGTTTTTGGCGCTTGTCATCGCGGTCGGGTTTGTGTTCGCGCAGGCGATGCAGTCGCCGGGCATTTTATACGCCGCCGTCATATTTTCGCTCGTCATGAACGTCGGGAGCTATTGGTTCTCCGACAAGCTGGTACTTGCCATGTCGGGCGCCAAGCCGGTCCAGAAGCGCGACGCGCCCGAGCTCTATCGTATCATAGAAAATCTCGCCATCACCGCCGGCCTGCCGATGCCGAAAGTGTACATCATGAACGACCCGGCGCCCAATGCGTTTGCGACGGGGAGGAACAAAGACCATGCCGTGGTCGCGGTGACGACTGGCATTCTGGAGCGGCTGGACAAGCAGGAGCTTGAAGGCGTTCTGGCGCACGAACTTTCACATATCGGCAACAGGGATATGCTGGTTTCCACCATTGCCGTGGTGCTCGTCGGGTTTGTTGCCCTGCTTTCCGACTTTTTCATGCGTTTTACGATGTTTGGCGGGCATGGACGAAGCAATGATCGCGGCGACGGCAGGGTGCAGGGCATTTTCATGATCGTCGGCATCATTCTCGCCATTCTCGCGCCCGTCATCGCCTCGCTCATGCGGCTTGCGGTGTCGCGCAAACGCGAATTGCTCGCGGATGCTTCGGGAGCATTGCTTACGCGCAATCCGGAGGGTCTTGCCAGCGCACTTCTGAAAATTTCGCAAGACCCGCGCCAAATGAAAATGGTTCACAACGCCACGGCGCATCTGTTCATTGCGAATCCGTTCAAATCGAAAAACGGCGTCGGTTTCATTACAAAGCTTTTCATGACGCATCCGCCCGTAGAGGAACGCGTGAAAGCCCTGCGGGAAATGGACGCATGAAAGAAGAACTGAGAAAACTGAAGGATGAGATAAAACGGCTCCGCGAGCTCGCGTACAAAGACGAGCTGACGGCGCTCTACAACCGCCGCGGGTTTTCGGAAGAAGCGAAGAAATTTCTGAAAGAGATAGTCGTCTTTAAAAAAGACCCTGAACGGCGAGAGTCGTTCAGCATCAAAAATTTCAGCATCATCGTGTTCGACATCGACAACTTCAAAAAATTCAACGACGCGTACGGTCATCAGGCGGGGGACGAGGTGCTCAAAAAAGTCAGCCGCATCATGCAGGACTCTGTGAGAGACATCGATCTGGCGGCGCGCTGGGGCGGGGAAGAGATGGTGCTGGGGCTCGTGGGCGCGAACGAAAACGACGCGTTCAACATCGCCGACAGCATCCGCAAGCGCGTCATGCACACCGACCTGGTCTGGAAAAGGAAAAAGCTTCATGTTACCGTAAGCGGAGGCGTCGCCGGCTTCGACAAAGTCGACACCTTCGACGACCTTTTCCGCCTCGCCGACAAAGCCCTCTACAAAGCAAAACAAGACGGCCGGAACATGGTCGTGCGCTCGCAGGACTTAGGTAAGAGGAAAAAAGTATAGCATATGGAAACACCGATTATATATGTATTTTGCCATTGCCGCGCGGCGGAAATAAGAGTGCCGTATCTCGACATTCATAACAACTAAAAATAACCTTATGCAAACAATACTTGGAGTTGGAACGGTGGGAACAGAACTTGCTAAAGCGCTTACAAAATACACCAATAAGATACGCTTAGTCGGCCGAAACCCAAAAAAAATAAATCAAAACGATGAACTCTTTTCCGCTGATCTTATGAATCTTGAGCAGACCGTGCAGGCGGTTGAAAATTCCGAAGTGGTATATTTAACAGTTGGAATATCTTATAACGCAAAAATATGGCAGGCACAGTGGCCGCTCGTGATGCAAAACGCGATAGCGGCCTGTAAAAAACATAACGCAAAGCTGGTTTTTTTTGATAATGTCTACATGTATGGAAAAGTCGATGGATGGATGACTGAA
Organism: Candidatus Azambacteria bacterium RIFCSPHIGHO2_02_FULL_52_12; assembly: GCA_001775835.1. Taxonomy (GTDB): domain Bacteria; phylum Patescibacteriota; class Minisyncoccia; order GWC2-36-17; family WO2-46-25; genus WO2-46-25. The sequence goes on from MEYP01000003.1 coordinate 59,087, forward strand.
CAGACGCCGATTAAACCTATAAGCAAAAAGGGTGAAGTGCGGGCACAGATAGCAGAAATGCTTATGGAGGAAGTGCGGAATGGCAAACTCACCGCTCTTATCGCTCGCTCAGCTGATTTTTACGGACCTAATACGCCAACGAGCGTTTTGTCAGTTATGGTTTTTGACAATTTGAAAAAAAGCAAGAAAGCGCAATGGATGCTAAACGAAAAAGTAAAACACACATTTACCTATGTTCCCGATGCCGCGCGAGCAATGGCGCTTTTGGGGAACACGGATGCCGCATACAACCAAGTCTGGCACTTGCCAACTGACAAAAATGCTCTGACCGGCAAAGAATTGATTGAACTTGCGGCGAAGGCTCTCAATGCCCCCGCCCGCTATACTGTGTTATCGAGATGGATGCTGCGTGTAATAGGACTCTTTATGAGCGTCGCCAGAGAGAGTATTGAGATGCTCTATCAAAATGAATCAAACTATCTTTTTGACAGCAGTAAATTTGACAAAACTTTTGATTTCAAAACTACATCGTACGCGGACGGGATTATTAAAACAGCACAGTCAATGAGCGAATGACATCTATGAACACAGCAATAAATCTACAAAATAAAAAAGGGGGGTCTAAATAAAAGACCCCCCTCCTCAATAAGAGGAATTATTCAAGAAACGAGATTGAATTCCACACATTCTGGTGGAGCCCTGGAACCTCTCTCGGCATGGTGCCGTCAGCATTCATCATGACGAACACCACCGAACTCACCTCAATGCGCTGGAATAAAACTCTTCCGCCGTCCGCCGTAAAAGCCGGGAAAATATCCCGCCGGAAGTTAAGATAATCTGACGGATTAAAGCTATAGCTTGTAAGCTTGGCTTTATTATTTCCGTCAAGATCAGCCTTGAAGATTCCTCCTTCCACCGTGTAAGAACTCGTGGCGTCGTTGAATATATTTTTTTCACTCACGAATACGACGCCCGCTTGGGGATGAACGCGTGGATAATATTCCGCACTCATTGGGTCGTCCGCCACGAGAAACGGAACGACCTCTTTTGTATTCACATCAACCGCGAGAAGCTTTGTGGCAGATGCGTTTGTTGGCCGAGCCGAGGAAAACACGACATGCGTCGCATCAAGCGCCGCCGGACTCCAATCGGGGTAATCTAACCCTTCGTTTCCAGTCAGATTAACGAGGCCGCTTCCATCCGTATTCACGGCATGGATATCAGCCCTCCAATCGACGATGCCATTCGCGAAATCGGATATGTTCGACGTAAGCGTGAAGACAATCCTATCATTGGAAACGAACGCAATGTCTTGGATGTAATACGATGTTACCGGATCATTCCTGAACATCGTAACGGCGACAGGAGCATTGCCGCCCCTATCGCTCAAAAAGACATTTGGAGTGTTCGTGGACGCATCCCACATCTGGTACGCCACTTCTGTTCCGTCCGGCGATACCGCCGGATATTGCTCGCATGCGAACGGGGTCGCGGTAATGTTCGTTTCCGCGTCGGTCGCGATATCACGAGTAACGATATCGCAATCTTTCACTCCCAACGCCACCCCGCGCTCCCACCAAAGGGTGATTCCTTTCAAAGGAAAAGCCCCTTTGATCACCGCATCTTGCGCGGTGATGCCTCCCTCATGAATGGCGATTTGAAAATATTTGCTGTTTTCGCCATCCGTGAAAGCAGCGGCGGGATTGATCGTGCTGACGATCCAAAACTCCTGCTTCGCATCTCCGGGTGAGATAGTAAAGTTAAAGGTGCCTCCTGAAAATGCGCCTTCCGCGATGGGAGTTTCAGTGGAGACATCGACAATGTCTTTTTCCGTTACATTAAAGACTTCCACAGACTGATCGTCCTTTCCGCAGAGAGTGCCCGTACAAGTCGCCTCAATAGTGACGGAATTCTCTGTGGAAGCGATGATACTCACAGGGAGACTAAGGATCGGTTTTCCTTTCGGAATCACGATCCCGTTTTCCCCCGCCTTTTCCGTTTCACCGAACACCATGCCATGACCGTGATGTTCGTGGGTAATCCTTTCCACCTCAACCGGCCGGTCGACAAATACTACCCTTTCGACCGGTTTTTCCACCACCACTTCATTCCTCTTTCCACATCCAAGAACAAGAACCCCCCAAAACAGCACCGCGACAATCGCAGATTTTTTCATGCGTTCCTCCTCGTTAGTGGTACATTATTGACAAAGAGCCATAAGACTTATATCACAGGAATGATTATATTGTCAAATCTTTGGATATTTTTGACTTTGTTGTAGTCTAGTTGTTTAATAAATTTTTTTCAACTATGACTGCCGATTTCTTGATCGAATATGGGATGAGTTGCCAAAAGAGCAGAAAATAGTAAGCTGTATATGTATAGTTCAGAAAAAATTTCAAGATATAAGAAGGTATATGAGAAACGATTTTACTTTGAACGGGTTGCATTGATATTCCCAAAGCGGAGGCGTCGCATAGAGGCCGAGTGCGCTTGCTTGTTCCTGTTTTGTCTGGAGCGTAGCGAAGTTACAAAACGCAATCCCGACATTCATAATTTGGCAGAGCGGAGGGTTCGCATAGAGGCCGAGTGCGCTCGCTTGGAAAGCGGGTATACCGCAAGGTATCGAGGGTTCGAATCCCTCACCCTCCGCCTTGCCTGAATATGATATAATGTCGGGAGAAAGCGGGTAGTCGCCTAAGGCGACTCAGAGATTCGAACTCACGATATCCTTTCGGATATACATCTTTTCGAGAGATGCGCCTTCAACCGCCCGGCCACTCCTCCTTTACTGTTTTAACTCTGTAAATTATGTTATACTATTTAAGTCGTGTAAATAGCTAATAATAATCCAAGGTAATTAGTGGGAAACGTAACCATGAGGTGTTAACATACCCTTATGGTTACAGGTCAAAAGAACGTTTTTAACTGTGCGGCCAACTTTTTGAGGGGCAGAAAGTGTATTTTCTGCGGTTCGTTCAAGGCGTGCAGAACCGCGCGCGGCTATGTGCGGTGCAGAAACAAGCCCTGTGGAAAACAGAAGTCGCTCCGGCAGTTGCGTAAAGGAATTGCCATCCTCACCGGCTTCTGCCAACAGCAAGCCGGCATATCGCGTCGCAGCCGATCTGGGCACCGATTATCAAACCGTCAGCAGAGCGTACCAGCGCCTGCGCGAGGCCGTCTACCATGTGGCGGAACTTGAAGCGGGCAAGCTCAAGGGCGAGATTGAGATTGACGATGCATACTTCGGCGGCAGGCGCAAAGGCAAACGAGGACGGGGCTCATCCTCCAATAGAAGAAAGAATGAAAGCGTTGCGGGAGATGAATATGTAAAAAATCTACAATGAGAGAGGATCTCGAAGAGTTATTAAATAAAAAATCTATTGACGAAAAAGAGAAAGAGCTTGTTTTTAAATTTTTTCTTTTTTTATCCAAGCCACAAAGGGAGAGGATGTTTATTATTTTCAGATCTTATCCGGAAAAGATCGATTTATTCGTCAAAATTTTAAAGACGAAATTGGAAATTGCGGGAAATAGCGGCAGTGGATTATCAGAAGAATTACTGTCTTTAGAAAAAGAGCAAATTAAAGATTTAATTGCATGAAATTTGAACAACCTAAGGAATTAAATATAGGAGAATTAGAATCCTCCTCTGAATCTTTAGAAAAAAAAATTTTTGACGATGAACGTAAGATTATAGGCGATGCCGGAGAGGTTCTTCTTGAAGCCCAAAAGGATAAACTGAAAAAATCTGGATTTAGGGCGCTCGCGGCGTTTTTGGTTTTTCTTTCCGGATCGAGTCATTTTGCCGAAAAATCATTTGCCGAAGATACTCCCGAAAAACATTTGATTGATAGCGAACCTAAAATCGAAAATATTTTTAATGAGGGCGAAGAAGAGAGGAATTTAGAAAATGATATTGGTTTTGACTGGAGAAGGATTGTGAAAGAAGTTGACGCGCCTCGCGTGGATAAAACTGAAGAAACAGAATCTATTGATATAAATCCGTCATTTTGGGATAGTAAAATCAAGGAGACCAGGTTTTATAACCGCCTTGAAAAAAAAGATTATAACGAAGCCATGAATTCTCTATATTCTTCCGTATATAAATCTAAAGACTACAAATCGTTTGAAGATAAAATATCAAAATTAAAAGATCTGTCTGACGCGCAAAAATTAATATTTTTACAGGGTCTGGGATATTACAGTAGCAAGATTTATGATTATGAGATGCTGGAAAATAATGAACTTATAAAAGTTTCGGAAGAAGACATGTTTCAAGAGTTAAGAAAATACATGACGACATATAATTCAGATGGAGCCGGAATATGTGGAAATATTCACACCTTTATGTCGAGAGTCGCGGCTAAAATGGGAGTTGATACATGGCTTCAAAGCGGCATTGTCGAGCGCGATGGTTTGCCAAACGGACATGTATGGATGGGAGCGATAATTAAAGACATGAGCGGTGAAAGTCAGATAATATATCTCGACTACAATATTCTAATTCCAACTGGAACTCTTGATCCGACTCTCGCGAGGGGGATTATGGAAAGATACCATAAACAAATCTCGGTATTTAATTCATATATTGGCAGTACTGAAGAAGTAATCATTCCAATTAAAAGCCTAGCGCAGGAGAAGATCGAGTACGCGAGCGGAATTATCGGCACCGAAAAAATTTTAGAAAATAACTTGGAAGCCGGAGAAATTATAAGGGAGAATGGTTTAGAGGTTCGGCTCGGCACCGACATAAATGAGCTGAAGATTACCAAAGATATAATTTCACTCACGTATATAAAGTATGAGGATTTAGATAATAACGATTTTCAGTCTATAAAAAATATGGATGCTTTGCGTCTTGGACTGGGGCTTCATAATGAAAATTTTGGAATAAAGATAGATACCGCCGTATTACATCTCGATATCAAGGATTTGGAGAATGGGGTAATCTCTCAAAATGAAATCATCACAAGGCTTGGAGTTAATTTTATAAATAGCCATGATTTTAGAAAAAAAGATTTTGACAGATTTGTCTTGTCTTATGGATTAAGCATAGAAACCGCTATGCGTCAAATCTTAAATAAGCCGACAAAATATATTTTCAAATCTGCCGGCGGTCTTTCTGAAGTATCCGGCGGAGTCAGGTTTGCCTATATTGATCCAGCGAAACCAAAAGAATTTTTTATAGAGGCGGCTGAGACGGGAAGAGTTCAGAGCGATAATTTTGAAGAACAGAAAATATCTTTAAAAAATATAGGCGATAGTCTTAGAGTTGGCGCCAAAGTTGGAGTGAATAACGGGAGTATTTTGAATTTAGACGCTAAAATTTCAAATATAGAATATGGCAGAAAATACGGAGTCGGAGTTGGGGCGGATTTTGGAAAATCTTTTGGCAACGCGGAGATTGAAAAAATTGATTCAAAATATGATAAATTTGCTCCCTCCAGCGAAAAAATTAGCATTGAGGCTGGATTTAGACAGCCAGTCGGTGAAATTGTAATTTACGGTTCAAAAAGTAGGGACGAGTATAACCAAACTACAACAGAGAAAAATGACTTCGGTGTTAAAATGAGAATGGTTCTCTGGTAATTTTTACCGCGATATCTAGTTCTTCTTATACTAAAAATTAATCTTTTTACCAGACTTGATATCTTATAGTTTGTCATTCTTAGCTAGCAAATCTCGCGGAGAAGTCAGGCTAAACCGAAATTCTTTGGAGAATTTGTTAAATAATTAATACTTCAATAAAGGAGAGGTGTAGGAGCGGTTTAACTAGCAGTCCTGGAAAGACTGTGTACGAGAAATCGTACCGCGAGTTCGAATCCCGCCCTCTCCGCCTTGCCTGAATATAAAAAATGTCGGGAGCATGAATTCACTGCTTAAAAAACCAAGCGCATGGATTCCCATAGCAATTCCACTCATCTTTTTTGCGTACCTGGTTATTTACGTCACCGCCTTCGGCATTGTCCGAGAGGAGGACGAGGGAATAGGCGCGCACCTCTTTCAGTTGTGGCTGGTGCTTGAGCCGCTCGCGGTCGGATTTTTCGCCGTCACATGGCTGTCGCGCGCGCCAAAACAGGCACTGTTTATTTTAGCGCTCCAGATTGTCGCCGCGCTCCTGCCGATATCCGTTGTTTTCTCCCTCAAATTATAAATTTATAAAGTCGCACTCAACATGGCGAAAGATACATCATTTCATGATTATATCATCTACGATATCTTGAGAGATGTTGCCGGCATCACTTCACGCAGCATGTTCGGCGGATGGGGGATTTATAAGGATGGCGTGATTTTTGCCATTCTTGTTGAAGGAGAGCTTTATTTTAAAACAGACGACACCAGCCGGGCTGATTTTGAAAAAGCAGGAAGCCATCCGTTTACCTATTCCCGCAAGGACAGCAAACGAGTTGCGTTATCATATTGGTCGTTGCCTCTAGAAGTTATGGAGAATAAAAAGATGTTGTATCAATACATCGAGCGATCAGTAAAGACGGGAAAATCTGTATGTAAATAAGATAACATGCTATCATAATAAGCAACACAACCATGCGCGATCCAATTTTAGAGACATCGGGGAAGGTGATAGGGTTTTATGAGCGGGAGTTTTATGTGTTTTCCAACTTCTCGTCTTTTTCCGTTGAATGGAAGGGGAGGTTGTGGCAGACGTCCGAGCATGCGTATCAGGCCTCCAAGTTCTTTGAAACGGATAAGGATTTGGTGGAGCGGATATTCAGCGCGCGCTCGGCGCACGAAGCGATGAAGCTCGCGCAAGCGAACAAGGACAAAGCCCCCACCGATTGGGACGAACGCAAAGCCGGAGTGATGGAAGATATTTGTCGCCATAAGCTCAAGCAACATCCGTATGTCCAAAAGAAACTTCTTGAAACGGGAGAGCTGGATATGGTAGAAGATTCTCCCAAAGACGACTTCTGGGGTTGGGGGCCGAGCAAAGACGGCCGCAACGAGCTCGGTAAAGTCTGGATGCGTCTGCGGAAGGAGTTTATTACGAAACAAGCGAAATGAAAACTGCCGCCAACCTGATAGTAATCGGCACACTGCATGCGGGACTTACGCCGGAACATGAATTATTGAAACTTCTTGAGAAGTATTCGCCGACCCAATTACTGGTAGAAATAGGCGATAATAAATTGGGAACCGAGAAGATGGCTTCATCATATCCTCCCGAGATGCTTTTTGCTTATCAATGGGCGAAAAACAAGGGAATCAATGTGCGCGGTTTTGATTCCGGTATTGATACGTTGAAAGAGGGACTGACGGAGAAAGATAACCAACGGGCGATAGAAGAATCAAAAGCGGCGATGAAAGGGATGACGTGGAAGGATTTGAACAAGGAAGCGAACCAAAAAGTGTTTGAGCCGATTGATGCATGGTTAATCGACCCCGAAAAGGAAAAGGCGCGTACGGAAGAGATGCTCGCTAACTTGGAGCGCGTCATAGCGCGTGGCGGCACGGTTGTTGTTGTCACAGGATGCGGTCACCTCAATGACATTCGCGAAAGATTCCCCACAGCACTGTTTCCGCTCGAGTGAAAAAAAATAAAAGGGGCGCACGACCTAACAGGTACGACGCCTTTTTCTTTTTGTTTTATCTTAAAATACGGTAAAATGAATTATTCATGGTGAAATTCATTAAAACCGTTTTGGTTCTGGCAGCTCTTGGTGTTTTTGCTTTCGCGCTGTGGGGGCCGTTGCGCAATGCCGCCGTACAAGTGCAAGATGCGTATTTCCCGTGCCAAAATCCCATCACGTATTCCATCGGCTCGTTCGACGCGCGTTTTGGCATATCGCGCGAGGAATTTCTGGCCGCTATTGCTAAAGCGGAGCAGGTCTGGGAAGCTGCGGCGGGCAAAGAATTATTTTCCCTCGCGCCTTCGGGAGGCCGGGTGACCGTCAATCTTATTTTTGACTCACGCCAGGAAGCGACGATTAAATTGCAACAATCAGGCCTTGTCATAAAAGACGACAAGGCGTCTTACGACGCGGTCAAGAAAAAATACGACGCCCTGAAAGCCCGGTACGTTAAAGACCTAGAGCTTTTGAAGTCGCGCATGGCCGCGTTCAAGATGCGCTCTGATGCGTACAACAAAGAAGTCGCGTATTGGAACAAACGCCGCGGAGCGCCGCCGGACGTGTATGCAAAACTCAACGAAGAACGGGTGGCGCTGGACGCGGAAGCCGAGGCGATAAACGAAATGCAAAACGATATCAATGCCAACGTGGACGATATCAACGCTCTGGCGGAAGCGCTGACGCGCATCGCGGCGGCGCTCAACCTGAAAGTGGAAGAATTCAACCGCATCGGCGGGCAACACGGCGGTGAATTCGAAGAGGGGACGTACCAAAGCGGTCCGGAGGGCGAGAGCATCGATATCTATCAATTCGACGACAAGGGGAAGCTGGTGAGGGTGCTGGCGCATGAATTCGGGCATGCTTTAGGGCTTGACCACCTGGAAAACCAAAAAGCCATCATGTACCGGCTCAACAGCGGCGTGAACGAGAAACTTACCGAAGACGACATTACGGCGCTCAAAGCGCATTGCAACATTCAATAAAATGGATATTTTTGCGCATGGGTTGTGGGCGGGAGCGGGGTATAAAGCCCTCAACAGAAAATACGGCACAAAGCTCAACGTTAAAATCGCCGCTTTCTGGGGCATATTTCCCGATATTTTCGCATTCAGCATCCCCTTAACGTGGATGACCGTTCAGCTCTTGCTGGGCAACATCCAGACATCCGACTTTTCCCATCATCCCGCGGTGGGAGAGCCGCCCGCGCAAGACACCTTGTGGATATTCGCGCTGGCGAATTCTCTCTACAGCATCAGCCACAGCGCCGTCGTGTTTTTTGCGGTGTTTTTCGGCGTCTGGTTTATCCTCAAAAGGCCCGTTTGGGAGCTTGGCGGGTGGCTTTTGCATATCCTTATCGACGTTCCCACGCATACCTATCAGTTTTTTCCCACGCCCGTGTTCTGGCCCCTTTCCGGCATTACGTTCAGCGGCATTGCCTGGAGCGAGCCGTGGTTCATGTTCCTCAACTATGGTATGCTTCTTGTTATGTATCTGTTCCTCATGAGAAAGAAAAAAACAGCATGACAACATTCACGAAAAATGCGATCATAGGAGGATATTTTCTCTTTTTAGCGTTGGCTGTCGTATATGTCATACAGGAATCCTCCCGGCTTGAAAAAGGCTATCGCGCCATCGGCAACGAGATCGCCTGCACGATGGAAGCGAAGCTGTGTCCCGACGGTTCCGCGGTCGGGCGGGTCGGGTCTTCGTGCGAATTCGCGCCGTGCCCCGGCACGCAAGACGGCGCGAGCGCGGGAGAAGGAGTTTTCCGCCCGGATGACCCGGTCGGACGGGTGTCGGGCAGAGTGAGCATCAGGCCTCTCTGTCCGGTGGAGCCGTGCCGCGGAGGCATGATGCAAAACCCCTATATCGGGCGCGAGATAGTCCTCCGGTCGCAGGATGGCAGGGTGTTCGCGGCGGCGCTTGACGACGAAGGCAATTTCAAGCTCAACGCGCCGGCCGGCGCTTATACGATGAATCTTTCCAATTGCGTGTTCATGGGATGCGCGTATGCGTTGCCCAAAAACATTACTCTTGAAGCGGGTAAAACCACGCGGATGGATATCGACATCGATACGGGAATCCGGTGAGGGGTTGACATAATTAACGCCTTCGTGTATGATGGAGGCATTATTTAAGACTCGAACCTCTTGTGTGTCATTGATGTAACGTGACCCTAAAGGAACCGGGTCGCGTTATTTTATTATATGACAACACAACACACACCGCGTGCTCTGGAAAAGCATGCAGACGTTTCTCAGCCAGGGTCGGAATTCCATCATCTAGGGATCATGCCCCAGCTTTTGAAGGCGCTCGACGCGCTGAAGTTCACCGTACCCACGCCCATTCAGCACCAATCTATTCCCGTGGCGCTTGAAGGCAAAGATATCGTCGGTATCGCCCAAACGGGCACAGGTAAGACTCTTGCATTCGGCATTCCCATGATCCAGCGACTGGGGAAAAGCGGAAAAGGTCTGGTGGTCTTGCCGACTCGTGAATTGGCTCTGCAGGTTGATGAAATGCTTCAGAAAATCGGGCGTGCCATGGGACTGCAAACGGTGGTGCTCATTGGAGGCGCGTCGCTTTACCAGCAAAAAATGATGCTCAAAAGAAATCCGCATATCGTTATCGCGACGCCGGGGCGCTTGCTCGACCATATGCGCCAGCGGAATGTGGATGTGAGCGACGCGCATATTTTGGTGCTTGACGAAGCGGACCGGATGTTTGACATGGGCTTTATGCCGCAGATCAATGAGATTTTGAAAGCTCTCCCTAAAGAACGCCAAACGATGCTTTTTTCAGCGACCATGCCGCCCGCCATCATGCAGATTGCCGCGCAGCACATGGCTATGCCGGTGCGTATTGAAGTTGCTCCCGCCGGAACGTCTTCTCATCTTGTCGAGCAGGAAATTTTTATCGTCAAAAAAGATGCGAAATTGTCTCTGTTTGAAAAACTGCTGAAAGAATATCATGGCACCGTGCTGGTGTTTTCGCGGACCAAACATGGCGCGCGGAAGCTCTGCGTGAACGTGCGGGACATGGGGCATGCCGTCGCCGAGATCCATTCCGACCGTTCTTTGATCCAGCGCAAAGAGGCGCTTGCCGGTTTCAAATCGGGAAAATACCGCGTATTGATAGCAACTGACATTGCGGCGCGCGGCATTGACGTTACGGGGATCGAACTTGTCCTTAACTTTGACCTGCCCGACAACTCGGAAGACTACGTGCACCGCATCGGCCGCACAGGAAGAGCGGGAATCAGTGGCAGGGCTGTTTCTTTTGCCATGCCCGACCAGGGAAGCGACATCCGCGATATCGAACGGCTTATCCGCAAGACGCTCCCGGTCGTCAAGCACGAAGGCGCCGACCTGTATCAGGGGAAAGTCATGTCAAGCTCGCGCTCGGGATTTGGCAGGCACACCCGGTCATTCGGCCTGCAAAAAAGCGGTTTCGGGGGCCGCGGCGGATTCTCCGGTCGCAGACGGCGGTAAACTAACAGCATGAAACGTGAAACACGCAACTTGAAACATTAAAAACATAGTTCCAAAATTTGTGTTTTACGTTACAAGTTTCATGCTTCATGTTTTATGTTCCATATGCTAGGATTTAGTTTATGAAAGACATTCCCAGTATTCTCGTTTTATTTGGCGCGACGGGCGACTTGATGGCAAAAAAGATCGTGCCGGCGCTGTTCCATCTTTTCATAAAACAAAAACTGCCGAGCCATTTCAAGATCGTCGGGTTCGCGCGGCGCGAGATGACCGACGAGCAGTTTCACGAGCATATCGCACGCCTGCTGGAATCGCACGCGGCCGCGCGCGAACACCGCGCCGCAATCGCGCCGTTTTTGCGGTTTTTCTCCTATCAGCAGGGTTTTTTCGACGGGCGCGCGCACTATGAGCATCTGCAGAAAGAATTGCAAAACATCGACGATGCCTGGGGCATGTGCACCAACAAGCTTTTTTATCTTGCCGTTCCGCCCGAATTCTATAAAACCATTTTTGGGCATCTTTCCGCTTCGGGCCTGACCGCCCCGTGCAGCCCGGAAGAGGGGTGGACGCGCGTGCTGGTGGAAAAACCGTTTGGCAAAGACGCGAAAACGGCGGAAGACATCGACAAACTTTTAGGGAAACTTTTCCGCGAGGAGCAGGTGTACCGCATCGACCACTATCTGGCGAAAGAGATGATCCAAAGCATCTTGAGCTTCCGGTTTTCCAATAATCTCTTTGAAGAGATCTGGAGCAATGAGCACATCGAAAGCATAAAGATCTCTTTGCGGGAAAGTATCGGCGTGGAGCACCGGGGGAGCTTTTACGACGGGCTCGGCGCCCTGCGCGACGTCGGGCAAAACCATCTTTTGCAGATGCTCGCCCTGGTCACCATGGAACACCCGCAGAATCTCGAGGGCGATGCCATCAGAAAAGAGCGGGCGCAATTACTCGCGCATCTGGAGCGGTTTTCGGCTCGCGACGTCGCCGCGCGGACCTTCCGCGCCCAATACGAAGGATACCGGGCCATCGCCGGCGTTCATCCGGATTCGAATGCGGAGACCTATTTCAACATCAAGACATTTCTGCATACGCCGCGCTGGGAAGGGGTGCCCATCACGCTCGAAAGCGGCAAGCGCATGGGCGCGGCGCGAAAAGAGATCGTCGTAACGCTCAAGCATCCGATGCCGTGCCTGTGCCCCAAAGGAACCGTGGAGCATTATAAGAATAAAGTGATATTCTCACTGGAGCCGCGCGAGGGCATCACCATTCAGTTTTGGTCCAAAAAGCCGGGACTCGAATTTGCCATGGAAGAGCGCGATTTTAATTTCTTTCTGCGCGCGGAGAATCAAAGGGCGCAATACGTGGAAGAATACGAAAAATTGCTTTTGGACGCCATCGCGGGCGACCAGATGCTTTTTTTGAGCACCGCTGAAGTGAGCGCCATGTGGGCGTTCATCGATCCTATCACCACGGCGTGGGAGAAGGGTGTCGTGCCGCTTGCATCATATGCTCCCGATACCATGCAAGCGCACGAAGAGGCGCAAAAAATCGACAGTATTTCTGCCGTCCAAAAACAGCCGGCCATCCGCAAGGAGATAGGTATTATCGGATTGGGGAAAATGGGAGAGAACATCGCGCAGCGGCTTGCGGCTCGTGGCTGGCGGGTGCACGGGTTCGACCAAAAAGAGGGGAGCGCGTTCCGCACGGCGGATTCTCTCGGGGCGCTCGTGGGTACGTTTATTGTAGCGCCACGCATCGTGTTCCTTATGGTGCCCGCGGGCAAGGCGGTTGATGAAGTCATCTTCGGCAAGCAGGGACTTGTCTCGTTTCTCGGCAAGGGGGATATCCTCATTGACGGCGGCAATTCGTTTTATAAAGATTCAGCCGCGCGGAGTAAAAAACTTGCCAAATACGGCATCGCATTCATTGATGTCGGCGTTTCAGGCGGACCCGGCGGCGCATTGCGCGGCGCGTCGCTGATGGTCGGCGGAGACCAAAAAACATTTAAGATGCTCGAGCCGCTCTTTGCCGACATGGCCGTTTTCAACGGTTACCAATTTTTTGAAGGCGCCGGAGCCGGGCATTTCGTGAAAATGATCCACAATGGCATCGAATACGGCATGATGCAGGCGCTCGCCGAAGGGTTCGCGATCATGAAAAAATCGCGTTATGAGTTCGACCTTTCACGCGTCGCCGATATCTACAATCATGGCAGTGTTGTCGAGTCGCGGCTTGTCGGGTGGCTCAAAGAAGCGTTCACGCTGTACGGCGAAGATCTGAAAAATGTTTCTGGTTCGGTCGCGCACACCGGCGAGGGTGCCTGGATGGTTCAAACGGCTGGAGAGCTTAAGGTAAAAACAAAAGTGATAGAAGAGGCGCTCGCATTTCGAAAACGATCAGAGAAAAATCCGAGCTATACCGGCAAGATCCTTTCCGCCTTGCGCGCCCGTTTCGGCGGGCATGCATTGAAATAAAGTTTTAAAAAACGTCCGGAGGGTGAAATCACCTCCGGACGCGGATCGTTGCCTTAGGAATGTGTGCAACAAAACTCTTCATGGTGTTTTTGACAAAGGCGAGTGACCAGTGAACTATCCTGCTCTGATTTGAAATACTTCTTAAGCACGGCCATGATACACGCGCGAACATCCTCATTACCGACGAGATTGTGTTTTGGAGTTCCAACCCTGATGATTTGTTGAATGGAAATGAGCTGTTTGATGTACGCTTCATGTACGGGTTCGCCGCATTTCTCGTTATGCAAGCACCGTAATGTCGTATCGGGGATGATGATATACTTATACTCAACCCGATAATGTTCCTTATTAAGCTTATAATCCCTTACTCCCGAACGTACTGACCAAAAAGTGCCGTTATGCATGATCTCTTGCATGGCATGCCCCCCTCGTTGTGTGAATGTGCATTGTAACGAATACTGTAGCATAAACAGCCTCTGAAAATCAACTGATGGCAGGGGGCTTGCCCCCGACACCAATCGGGGATAATCAAAGAAGCGAGAAACAGTATAATACTCATCGTGTTTTTTATGCGCTTACTTAGGAAGATGGCACGCATGCGCCTTTGGCGTAATCCCCAATATGGTGTGGGGGCTTGCTTTTTTCCCGGGTATGGTGTATACTGTGTTTTGTAAGTGTCTCATATAGTTTTCTTTCCCTTTGGTGAAAGAAGTAAAGAGAAACGAGGTCGCCTTACATATTATTAGTTTACAACAAAGAAGAACATGGGAAAGAAGCTATATGTTGGCGGATTGCCCTACAGCACGACTGAAGACGCATTGAAAGATGCCTTCAGCCAGGCGGGCACCGTGAGCTCAGCAACCATCATCATGGACAAAATGACGGGCCGGTCAAAGGGATTCGGTTTCGTGGAAATGTCCAACGATGAGGAAGCGAACAAAGCGATCGAGATGTTCAACGGCAAGGAATTCGAAGGAAGATCTTTGACGGTGAATGAAGCTCGTCCGATGGAAGCCAGACCACCCCGCAGAGATTTTAATCGAGGCGGAGGAGGAGGCGGTTACGGCGGCGGAAACGACGGCGGACGCAGAAACAGCTGGTAATTCCGTGAGGACTCAAAAACAGTCGCCCTAGGCGACTGTTTTTGTTTTTTAATATGTATGCTAGGATATGAAACATGAATACCAAAAACATCATCATATCTCTTGCGGCACTTCTGGTCATTGCGGGGATTTTTCTGTTTCGTTCCGGTCCGGAACAGGAAAAACAACCTGGCGCGAACGACGTCAAAATCTCAGAAAAAAGCGCAACGAGCACCTCTCTAACCGCGACATCTACGGACGCCGCGACAAAACAGGAAGGAAAATTGAGTTTACCGACCACGCGGCTTAGTGTTGTGCCTCTCGCGTTTCACCACGATATTGCCGTCGACAAAGCGGCGTGCGGCGAGAAGATTGGAACGTTCCGCGTGACCAATCCCGATTCGAGCACGGTTTTGTGGTGGCAGATAACGGGAAGCAAGCCCATCTGGCTCGGTCTTTCTTCCACATGGGGGAAAACGCCGGAAAATGTGGACATGACGTATAACTGCATCTTGTCGGGGGCAGGGAATGGGCCGTATGACGCTTCATTTGATATCGTACAGACCACCGAAGACGGAAAGATGTTAAGCGGGTATCTCTTTACGGTTAAGGTGGACGGAGCCATCTCTGGCATGGCCCAATAAGCACATGAATAAGAAAATGATTTTTTGGTTGGTAGGCGCCGCACTGCTTGGCGGCGGATGGGTTTGGCAATTCGTCATGCATGGCGCCGGAGAGATAAAAGTTCCCTACAAAGACCAAGCAATTTATCTGGCGGAGCAAGGGAGAGATCATTTGGATTTGGGTGTCGACCATCCACCTTACAGCAGTATTCCGCCAACGTCGGGCTGGCACACGCCCGATTCCCATGTCTGGGGCGTCAGCAAAGACCCTATTCCTGACGAAATACAGGTACACAATTTGGAGCATGGTGGCATTATGATCCAATATAAGCCGGGCATCGATAAAAGCACGGGTAATAATATAATAGAAAAGCTCGAAGAAATAGGGAGGCGCTATAAATCAAAAGTTATCGTCGCGCCCTACCCTAAGCTCGGCAAGAATATCGCGCTTACGGCGTGGACGTATCTGGACAAGTTCAACGACTTCGATGAAAACCGCATCGTCGGCTTCATCGCCGCCCATATAGACCAAGGCCCCGAATTCGTGCCGGATTAGAGCGCGCTCTTATTTCCCAGATAATAATCATGGCCGGACATCGGCTTTTTGCCTTCAGGCTGGACGGTTTCTAACACGAGACAGCCTTCTTTCGTGTATAGACAAAGTTCTTTTTGAGCGGTGAGAGATAAACTCAATGGCGACAGGTTCTGCTCGCACCGCGCAATACGTGCCTTGAGAATTTTGAGCATTTTTCGCGTTTCATGTTTCATGTTTCGTGTTTCAAGAACGACTCCTGGCCAGGGGTTGAGCGCCCGCACCATGCGCTCGATGGTTGCGGCGTCGTGCTCCGGTTTTATCTCCCCGTCTTGTTTGCGCAAAATAGGCGCAAGGGTCGCCTTCGTATTGTCCTGCGCTTCCGGAATTATTTTTCCCGCCAACCAGTCCGGAAGCGTCTCCACAAGCAGATCAGCGCCGAATTCGGCAAGTTTTGCATACAACGTTTCATACGTTTCTTCACGGGCTATGGGGCACGTAGATTGACTTATGATGGGGCCGGTATCAAGCCCTTCGTCAATAAGCATGATGGTCGCACCTGTTTTGTTATCTCCCGCTAAAAGAGCGTGCTGGATGGGGGATGCGCCACGCCAACGCGGGAGCAGGGAAGTATGGACGTTCACGATGCCGCGCGAAGGAATATCGATGATCATTTTGGGGATGATTTTTCCATATGCGGCGACGACGATGCAGTCGGGCTTGTGCGCTCTGATCTTCTCTATTGCGGCCAGGTCTTTAAGCGTTGCCGGCTGCCATACCTCGATGCCGTGTTCTTGCGCAAATGTTTTTACCGGCGAGGGAGTCATAATCTGCTTTCTGCCGACGGGTTTGTCCTGTTGCGTGATAACCAGCTTTGGCTTATGCGTTCCCGACGCGATAAGCCGCGCCAGCACCGTCTCGGCGAGCTTGGGCGTTCCCATGAAGATGATGTTACTCATGAGTGAGTTTTAATATTTTTCGCTTTGTCGATGAAGAGTTCGCCGTCCAAGTGCCCCATCTCATGCTGGACCAGCTGCGCGATGAGCCCCTCGGCTTTCAGCTTGAATTTTTTGCCGTGTTCATTGTACGCTTCAACCTTCAGCGATGTCGCCCGCCTGGTTTTCCCGTATTTGCCGGGCACCGAAAGGCATCCTTCCTCCATGGAATCTGTTTCCTTTGAGATTTTAACGATGACCGGGTTGATGAACACGGTTTGAGCAAGTTCCAAAGCCGGGGAAGCAACGAACATCCGGAGATTTTTTCCCACTTGCGGGGTGGCAAGCCCGACGCCGTTTTCGGTGTTTTCAAGCGTCTCATGCATGTCGCCGATGAGCTTTTGGATGCGCGGATCCCCGATGTCTTTCACTTCTTGGGACATCGCTCTTAAAATCTTGTTTCTCTCTTTAAGCTCCGTTTGGATGGGAAGGATTGCCATATGAATTTTCATCGTAACACAACATACGGTGATTGACAAAATCAAATCCATGCGGTATGGTTCGGTCAGGACATTTACAACGGAATACAACCGCAGTTCAACCGCTCAAAGGAGGTGAACGATGAGAAACGAAAAGAGGGGAAGGGATGAACGATTGCCGATCGTCAAAACGTGCTTTGGCCTCGGTTTTTCTTTCACCCAGATCGCCTGGGCGATGCGTGTCAGCCGCGCGACGATTACCAAAGACATGCGCGCCTTTGGAGGGGAAGGGGCGTTTCCCGACCGTACAGCGCGCGAGAATGCGTTTGGCTGCGCGCTCGAGTACTATGCCATGCTTGAATCAAAGCGTTCGCGGGGTGACGGGTCGGAAAAAGACGGGGAGCTCAGTGATGTCATCGGAAAACTTCTGGGCGCAGACGCCATCATTGAATTTCTGCGCGGCGTGGTTGCGACGATGATGAAGCTGGGCGTACCGTGCCACCGGCAAGAGCACGCGGGATACGCGCGATTGCTACGGTCGATCTTCGGGGAGGAGCCCGACGTTCAGGTTGCCTCTCGTTATGCCGATTTTGAAGTGAAGTATTTCCGGGAAGAGTATCTGCGCGGCATCGCGTTCGGAGAAATTCCCGCTCCGGTGTCGCTAGCAGGCGTCAAGCAGGATATGCTGGACCGGTATGTGACCGCAGAACGCCGCAGGGAGATCGCTCCCGTCTGGCCGGAGAAAAAAACGGTGGAGGCGGCATTTAACGCCGTGCTTGAAACGCTCTCCAAACGCGAACAAGAAGTCATTAAAAGGAGATTGGGCATCGGCGGCGAATGCGAGACGCTGAAGGGTATCGCCCTTACGCTCAAAGTAACGGAGGAACGCATCCGCCAAATCGAGGAAGAAGCGCTTTTGAAGCTCCGTCACCCGTCCCGGTCAGAGCGTCTCGCGTGGCTTTCCTCTTCACAGCCATACGAAGAAGATTTCGTTCCTGATGAACTTTCCGTGAACCCGTGGCTTTTCAAAAGCGTGGATGAGCTTGAGCTGTCGGTGCGCGCTGCGCGGTGCCTCCGTGATGCCAGCATCGGCACGATTGGCGAGCTTGTCCAAAAAAGGGGACATGATCTGCTCGTAGCAAAAAACTTCGGGCGAAGATCACTGCGCGAGATTAAGAAACTTCTTCTGGAGCACGGCCTTGCGCTCGGCATAGAGTTTCCGCGTGAACTGAAGATGCTCATCAAAAAAAGAAAACAGAAATAGCATGCCGCCGGTTCATGGGAACCGGCGGCTTTTCTTTTTCTATACCAAATGCTCCGGATCCACGTCGATGGTCGCCCTGTCCATGGCAATGCCGGCGATGCGCTCGCGGAAATCACGCTTGGCATCGATTACTTTCAAAATAATCTGATAGATGTATTGGTTCTTCACCTTCGGCACGTACGCGCTCGCGGGGCCGAGCACTTCGATCTGCGAACCCGTTGTTTTTGCCGCCTGTTCGCATAACGCAGCGATTTTATCCGCTTCGTTCTTCGCATATGATTCCACCTTGTTTTTCACGACGATCTTGATGATAGTCGAAAATGGGGGATAGCGCAATTGTTCTCGCGCTTCGATCTCATGCGCGTAAAACGCTTCGTAGTCTTGCGCGAGGTTCAGCCGAAGCTCTTCGTTTTCGGGAGTGTTGCTCTGCACGAAAAATAGCGTTGTCGCGGAAGCATATTTCAAAAGTCCGGCGATAGCGTGGTACAGCCGTTCGCCGATTGCGTAGTCGGGGATATAGAGCATATTGTCGAGCGACACCACGCCGACAAGGTCGACTAAAGGCATGGCGGGCTTGTTGAGCACGGACTGCGTGGCTATGAGCACGCGCGATGTCCCGTCGTGAAACTGCCTGATGATGCGCTCCTGTTCCTGTTTGCTTTTCGCCGTGTCGGCGTCCAACACCAAGCTGTGGGCGTAACCAAAAAGCTTTTTCATTTCTTCCGCGACTTTTTGCGTGCCGGCGCCGAACATCCTCATGCGCGTCCCTTTGCAGTGCGGGCACGAGAGCGGCACAGGGGTTTTAAATCCGCACATGTGGCATACTAAAAGGCCGTTCGTTTTATGATACACCATGTGGGCGTCGCATCGCACGCATTTTTCGATACGTTTGCAGTCCGGACAAAAATAGAACGACGCGGTTCCTCTGCGCGATATGAACAAGAGCGCTTTCTTGTCGGGACGCGCCAGCAGTTCTTCAAGGGCGTTTTTAAGCTGATATGAAAAAATGGAATAATTTTTATCCAGCAGCTCATTGCGCATATCAATGGCGGTGATATGCGTTTTTCTCTCTTTGTGATGGTTGTCCGTTTGCAATGCATAGGTGCCGCTTTTAGCATGCCAATAGGTCGCGACAGACGGCGTGGCGCTTCCCAGTATCGCGCGC
>MEYP01000004.1:0-7398 GCA_001775835.1 Candidatus Azambacteria bacterium RIFCSPHIGHO2_02_FULL_52_12
CGGTGAAAAATGTTTTGGGCGTCAGCTCGCTGGTAAGGAGGAGCGGATGATATTCTTCAAGCTGTTCCATCCAAAAACGCGCGATGGCGATTTCCGGCGCAAGAATGAGAACTTGCTTGCCCGATGCCATGGTTTCTCCAACGAGCCGGCGATATGATTCAATTCTGTTGTCTTGCATGAGCAACAACGGTTTTTGGGGCGCTTGCGAAGGCGGTGCGGCTTTCGGCAAGCTCAGGGCAAGGGGATTCTTTTTGGCAATGAGATAATTGGGCAGGAACGTTTTGAGGAAAATGGGCAGGGGAACCATGTAGTAGTCGGCGCACTGTTGCAAAAGCGCGATTTGATGTTTGTTAAGCACGGGCTTTTCCGAAAGCACTTTTGCGATGTTTTTTATCTGATAACCTGATTTTTTAAGCGCGAATTTTTGCTCGCTTAACGGCTGTGCGCCAAGCACGACAGCATTGAGTTGCTGTTTCCCCACCGGCATGCGCACAAGCGCTCCCGGGGGAAGGGAAACGCTTGAGAAATAACTCAAAACCTGAAGGTCGGTTTTTGGTATTTTGATAGTTGGAATAACGTCGAGGATGTACATGATCATCTCTTTCATCATACCATCATTTTTGATAGAATACTCAACATGCAGAGACATACCATCCTTGAAATTCCCGTTGACGCCATTGATATGAAAGGAGCCGTTCTGCGCGCAGAACGGATGCTCGAAAGCGATTCGTTTCATCATATTATCACGCTCAATCCGGAAATACTGCTTCAGGCAAATCGCGATGCAACCTATGCCGATGTGCTCCGTAAAGGGAGCATGGTGCTTCCCGACGGCATCGGACTGGTGTGGATGGGGCGTCTGCTTGGCATCCCTTTCCGCGAACGCATTGCCGGCGTTGATTTCATGGTGGAGCTCGTACGTCTTGCCGAGCAAAAAGAAAAAACTGTTTTTCTTTTGGGCGGGCGTAATGGCGCCGCGCAAAAAACCGCCGAAAAGCTAAAGCAACGATTTCCGAAGCTTATGATCGACTGGTCGGAAAACGCAGACTCGGTGCCAAATGCCGACATTGTTTTTATCGCTTTGGGAGCGCCGAAACAAGAGCTGTGGATTGACGCTAACAAAAGCCGCCTTCCCGGCATAAAAATCGCGATGGGCGTCGGGGGCGCGTTCAACATGATTGCCGGCATCCATCCCCGCGCGTCGCACTTTATGCGTTCTATCGGGCTTGAATGGTTGTGGCGGCTGACGTTGGAACCGCGGCGGATCGGCAGAATAGGGAACGCGGTGATTATTTTTCCTTTCACCCTGCTCTCCAGATCAGTATGGAAGCGATAAAAAAAGTAACCATTATCTTAGTCAATTACAACGGCACCAATGACACGCTCGCGTGCCTCGATTCATTGCGCCATGTCGATTATCCCGCCTATGACATCATTGTGGTGGACAATGCTTCGAAAGACGTTCAGGAGCTCGTGGCCGATGTCGGGTTCAGCTTCCCCGCGGCGAAGATCATCACCGTGCCGCAAAACCGGGGTTTTGCGGGCGGCAATAACGTCGGCATAGAATACGCGCTCGCGCACCGAAGCGATTACGTCCTGCTGTTAAACAACGATACGACCGTCGCGCCGGATTTTTTGACGAAATTGGTTGAAGCGGCGGAATCGAAGGAACAGATCGGTATCGTCGGACCAAAAATATATTTCCATGCGGAGCCGGCCCGTATCTGGTACGCGGGCGGGGAGTTTTCGTGGCGCCAGGGCGGGCGGCATCTGGGCCACGGGGAAATCGACCGCTATCCGAAAGATGCCCGCGTCGCATCGACGCGCTACATGACGGGGTGCGCCCTGCTTATCAAGGCAGAGGTCATGCAGCGCATCAAGATGATGCCCGAGCTTTACTTCTTGTATTTTGAAGACATTGATTGGTCGCTTGCCGCGCGCAAAGCCGGGTATGACATTGCGGTCGCGCACGGCTCCCATGTATGGCACAAAGTTTCCCAATCGACGCGAAAGATGGGAGAGCCTGTCCTGCATTACTACCATGTCCGCAACGCGCTTTTACTCGCCAAACGGCATGCGCCGCCGCTCGCGTATATCGGCATGTATGCGTGGAGCATGTATTTTTACGCAAAACAGCTCGTGAAAATCGCTTTCTTGCCATCGCGCCGCGCAATTGCTAGGATGATTATCCGCGGCATTGAAGACTTTTATCAGGGTAAATTCGGACAATACAGACCATGATCCGTATCGGCATCGAGTGCGAACAATTGGAAGGAAGGCGTTTTGGCGTCGGACACACGCTTGCACAGCTCCTGGAGGGGATTATCAGCGTTCCCGGTGTTGAGAGGCGTTACCGTTTCGTGCTGTATTTCAAGTCGGAAATTCCCCGCGATGTGTTTTTAGCACATTCGGTGTTTGAGAAAAAAATCGTTACCGGAGGGTTGATCCCCAGGAGTTTCAATGTGTTTTATCATATCGTACTGCCGATGCGATATTTCATAGATCGGCTCGATTGTTTCTTTTTCCCGTCCTACATGTTGCCTGCGTTTTTCGCGGGAAAAGCGGTTGTGGTGCTTACCAACGACGTGTACTGGGAGGCGCATCACGGTACGCTGCCATGGCGCTACCGGTTTTCCTATCGGTTGTTCTGTTGGTGGGCGGCACGACGCGCAAATATGCTCATGGCTATTTCCCGGTTTTCTGCGACGGAGCTTGAACGCGTCTATCGTATCCCGGATTCCCGTATGTTTGTGAACCCTTGGGGGCTTGAATCTATTTTTTCCGTTTTACCGCGCGACGAGGACTACAGGAAACGGATCGCCGCGCTCAAAGAAAAATTCCGCATTGCCGGAGATTTTTTTATCTCCGTAGGGCAGGCATTTCCGCGCAGGCGCATGAAAGAAGCGCTGGAAGCGTTCGCGCTGATCGCGCGTGAATACCCGGATGTCCAATACCTGGTTGCTTGTCAAGACAAATACGATCCGCCGGTGCTGGCCGGCATCGCTTCGCGGGTGAACAAGGAAACAGGAAGGAATGCGGTTGTCTTTACCGCGCAATACATCGATCGGACCGATCTGCCATATCTTATGAACGAAGCGAGAGCATTGGTATATATTTCAAGCAAAGAAGCCCTTGGACTGCCTCCTTTGGAAGCTCTTGCGTGTGGAACGCCTTCAGTAATGGCCGATAACGCGTTGAGCCGAGAAATCTTTGGCGAAGACGGATTCTTCGTCAACCATGCCCAAGATCCGGCGGAAATCGCAAAAACCATGGATGCCATCCTCAAACGGCCCGACAATATTCGGAAAATCCTTGAAGAACAAGCGCCTCATCTGAAACGTTATGACTGGAACGAGCATGTGGGGCGGCTGCTCGCTGTATTTGACCGCATAACGGGAGCATCATGAGCGCCTATTTCACAAAACTGAATATCGTTTTTGCCGCAGAGCTTTGTGCCGTTTTACTTGCGGTGCTCGGCGTATTTCCGCGCGAGGTATTTTTATTTCTCGCGGCGCTGATCGTTTTTTTCGTTTTATTCAGCTCGCAAGAAGAATCGCTCTATTTCATCGCGCGCTCCATCCCGCTTTTCGTCGCATTGCCCATCACTGAAAGCTTTGATTCGTTCAATATCTGGCGCATCGTCGTTTTAATCTTGTTCGTGCGGCTCATCGCGGAGCGCGCCGTCTTAAATCGCATTATTTCCACGCTCGTCTTGATCCGCGCAAAGGCGCAGACGAGCATGCATGACGCCATCGCTTTCGCCTACGGGAACTGGAAGATTGAATTCCTGCTGGCCTGCCTTTTTTTCATTTCTTTCCTGTCTCTCGTTAAGGCGGATGACGCCATCATCGGCGTGAAACGCATTATCTATTTCGCCAATCTATGGATGCTGTTTTTTGTCGTGCGCGCCGCGATATCGCGCGAGAATATCAGAAAGCTGGCGAATAACGTGCTGATATCGGGCATTCTTGTCGTTGTGGTCGGCGTCATCCAGCTTATTCTGGCGTACACGATGACGGTAGACGATTTTTCCGAGTTCTGGGCGCTCCAGGCGAACAGGGTTTTGTACGGCGACGCATGGGCGAACATCGCCATCGCGGCGAATACCTGGTTCGCGTATTACAGCGGTACGATCCACTTCCGCATGTTCTCGTCGTTCCCCGACAGCCATTCCTTCCCCTTATTTTTGCTTATGGTTTCCTTGTTTGCGATGGCGCTTTTGTTTGAGGAAACAAATCGGCGGAAGCGCGTTCTCCTGTACCTGTGGCTGGCGTTCGCATCATTCGAACTCGTGCTTTCGGGCACGCGGGGCATTTGGGCGAGTGCGCTGTTTCCGCTGGCGCTTCTTGTGTACCTTTGGCGCCAAAAGAAGATCATGGTTGTCGCCGCACGGTTGGCAAGCGTTCCGCTAATGCTTTTTCTGGTCAGTCTGCCGCTCTCCGCGCTGGTGTTCAATTCAACGCAATTTAAGCTTGCGGGCGATCTGAAGGAGCGCAAGGTGCTGACGGAACGCATAAAATCCATCATTGATTTTGAAGAAACGTCAAACCATGGCCGCATTGCCATATGGAAGGCAACGCTTTCGTCTATGGCGCACAATCCGCTTTTGGGTGTCGGCATCGCCAATTTCCCCTCGATTTTAAAGCTGAATCCCACTGCCACCAAAGCGGGGGCTTCCGCGCACAACCTCTACCTGAATTTTTTCGCCGAACTGGGCATTGCGGGGGGCATCGTTTTTCTGCTTATCACGTATGAAATTTTCAAAGCGACATGGCGTTTATCCGTTCGCGACGACGAGGCGCGCGTGCGCTTTTTTGCCCTGGTCTGGCTCCTTTATTTTACGTGGATCTTATGGTATAGTATGACGGATGTTGCGCTGTTCGACGAGCGGACATTCCTTCTTTTTATGGTTGCCGTTGGCTCCGTGTATGCGCTTTCGAGCCCTCATTCCCATGATGAACAAAACCCCGCTCGTATCCGTTAGTCTTGTCGTGCGAAACGGAGAGAAATACATCAGAGACTGTCTTGTCGCCGTACGCGCGCAGACATATCAGAACATCAAGGTCATTGTTTTCTACAACCCCTCGACCGACCGCACGCGGGAAATCATAGAAAACGAGTTTCCCGAATTCCGTTTGTTCGAAAGCGAAGAAAATTATCCGCCCGGGCCCGCCTGGAACCGGTGCCTTGCCATGACAAAAGGGGACTATTTTCTGGGACTATGCGTGGATGTCGTCATGGATAAGGACTTCGTGAAAAACGCCGTTGCCGTCATGGAGCATGACAAAAAAATCGGAGCGCTCCAGGCAAAGATTTACAAGACGGAACGGGGCGTGAAAACGAACATCATCGATACGACCGGTTTTATGATTTTCAAATCGCGCCGCATCGTGAATCGTGGTCACGGAGAAGAAGATAAAGGCCAATACGACAGGGCGGAAGAAATATTCTCGTATGAGGGAGCGGCGCCGTTTTGGCGGCGCGAGGCGATTGTGGCGAGCGCGGTCGACGGACAGTGCCACGATGAGGATTATCTCTGGTACGCCGACGACATTGATTTGGGGTGGCGGATGCGCCTGTTCGGGTGGAAAAGTTTTTTCGCGCCCCATGTCGTTGCGTGGCACGACCGCTCCACCACCAAACGGTTGAGCACGGGCAGATGGGATTTTATCGCCTTGCGCAGGACGATTCCCGCGCGCAAACGCATGCTTGATTGGCGAAATACGCATTTTACATTCATCAAAAATGATTTCTTCCTCTCACAGCTTAAAAACGCGCGCTTTTTTCTTTCCCGCGAGATCCAGCTCTTCATTTACATTTTATTTTTTGAGCCGTATACTTTACTTGCCGTCCCGAAATTCATCGTTTTTCTGCCAAACATGCTCAAAAAAAGAAGGTACATCATGCGCCATCGGCGGTGTTCCCGGTCTGATATGGAGCGGTGGTTTCGGTAGTCAGACATTTTCAAAAATCCATGGACGAACCCGGTATTATACAACCACATAAGCTGGAACGAAAAAAATGGTCGTTGAAAAAACGGCTTGGTTTTTTTGCGGCGGCGCTTATTGTTCTTTTCGTCGGATTCTTCGTTTTTCGGGTCGGGCATACGTTCTCATTCATCAATGGCGGCATCTTGGGCAAGATAATCCATATCAACAGCGCTGACGCGCCGGAAGAAAAGAACAGGATCGATATCCTTATCGTCGGCCTGCGCGGGGAAGGGGATGTCGAAGCGGGAGACAATCTCACCGATACCATCATGGTGCTTTCCATCAAAACCGACACCAAAAAAGCCGCGCTCCTGTCCATTCCGCGAGACCTCTACGTGCAGATTCCCCGCTATGGCAAGATGGAGAAGATCAACTTCGCTTATGCCTATGGCGAAGCGGTATATAAAGACGGTTTGAGCTTAAGCACGCTGGCGGTGGAAAAAGCGACCGGCATCAATATCGATTACGCGGCGGCCATCAATTTCCCGACGTTCATCAATGTCATTGACGCGCTGGGCGGCATTGACGTCTGGGTGCCGAAAGATTTTTCGGAAGCCCAGCAGTGGGGATATGAATTCAAAGTGCCGAAAGGATGGAACCACTTCAACAGTGAGACGGCGCTTTATTACGCGCGCTCGCGCTATTCAACCAGTGATTTTGACCGCGCAAGGAGACAGCACGATATCCTGACGGCGGTCGCCAAAAAAGCGACCGGTCTTGGCGTCCTGGCGAACCCGGTAAAACTGAACAGGATGCTGGATTCGCTCGCGGCCGGCGTTAAGACGGATATCGGCTTTCTGGATATGGTGAGATTGCTGGGTTATGCCAAATCGATCACCGGCGATTCGCTCGCTCGCGCGGTGCTTGATGACTCTGAAAACGGATTATTGGTCTCCGGATTCGTCAATAGCGCGTATGTTCTCTATCCCAAGGCCGGCGTGGAAGATTACACGCAGATACACGCGTTGTTTCAAAATATTTTTAAATAAGAGAGCCACCTATGCTTTCTGTCATCGTCGTGCATTACAAAAATCCCGATGCGCTCGCCCGATGCCTTGCGTCGCTTGAAATGACCATCCATGAAACGCCCTATGAGCTTATTGTGGTCGAGTCGATGTCGACGGGAACGACCGAAGCCATGCTTGCCGAACGTTTTCCCAAAGCGCGCCGGATCTCATTTGAAGAAAACACCGGCTATGCCAAGGCGGTGAACGCAGGCATCGCTTCCGCCAAAGGAACATATCTTCTTATTTTAAATTACGATGTCATTGCGTCGGATGGCGCCGTCGACGCGCTTATGCGCGATTTTCTGGTGCTTGAACGGACGCGGCGTGCCGGCATGGCGGGTCCGCGGCAGACGCATCGGGACGGCACGTTCCAGCCCACGGCATTCCGATTCTACACGCCG
>MEYP01000004.1:7440-16125 GCA_001775835.1 Candidatus Azambacteria bacterium RIFCSPHIGHO2_02_FULL_52_12
GGTTTCGCGCAAAGCCGTGGAAGCCGTGGGCGGCATGGATGAGCGTTTTTTCATGTATTTTGAAGACGTTGACTGGGCGCGCCGTTTCTGGGAGAATGGATTGGGTGTTTTCTACGTCCCGGGGGCGCATTTCGAACACGCGCACGGGAAGGGGTCGGGGAAGAAAGGCATTGCCGACGCGCTGTTTCGTCCGCTTGCGCGCGCCCATATCAAAAGCGGCCTGCTCTATTTTTTAAAGTACCGTTTCAGGACCACTCATTATGTTTAGCATGAAATCTGTGCTTAAATTTTTAGGGAGCTTTCTTGTTGTTTTTCTGGCATATTCCGCCGGATTCTATTCGGGGGAAGGTTCTGTGCCGTCTTTGTACAAGGTGAGCGGCGTGGCAAATACCGGACAAAAAACAGCGGATGTTGATTTTAATATTTTCTGGGACGCGTGGCGCGAGCTTGAGCAAAAATACGTGGATCGAGGCCTGCTGGACCGTCAAAAAATGGTATACGGAGCCGTAGAGGGCATGGTCAGGTCTACGGGAGACCCCTATACGTCCTTTTTCACGCCAGAGGAAGCGAAACTGCTCAATGAAGACATCAGCGGGAATTTCAGCGGCATCGGCGCAGAAATCGGGTTTAAAAAAGGGATCCTGACGGTTATCACGCCTCTGAAGAATTCCCCCGCGGAAAGGGCGGGCATCATGACGGGGGACAAGATCTTAAAGATCGACGACACGATCACCGCCGATCTTTCCATTGAAGAAGCGGTGCGTCAGATCCGGGGAGAAGAAGGCACGACGGTGACGCTCGGCATCTTCCGCGAGGGCTTTGCGGAGACAAAACTTATTCCCATCAAACGCGAGGTCATTGACGTGCCGGTCGTCGCATGGGAGAAAAAGGGGGACGTCGCATATATCGAGTTGTACAGTTTCGTGGGCGACATCGATGAGGCGTTTCTGCGGACCGCCCGGCAGGTGGTCGCCGGCGGCGCGAAGAAAATAGTGCTGGATATGCGCAATAACCCGGGGGGATATCTTGATTCAGCGGTGGAAGTGGCGAGCTATTTCATAGACCAAGGGGATATCGTCGTCACGGAGGATTTCGGCAATGGCGCCAAAAAGAACGAATACCGTTCGAAAGGATATCGCTACTTCCAAAAAATGCCGGTCGTGGTCCTGGTGAACGACGGTTCCGCCTCGGCGTCTGAAATCGTGGCGGGCGCGCTCAAAGACAATCGCGGCGCGACGCTGGTGGGAGAAAAGACCTTCGGGAAAGGTTCGGTGCAGGAGGTTCAGAGCCTGGCAGGGGATACGGTGCTGAAAATCACCGTCGCCAAATGGCTCACGCCTTCGGGAAAGTCCATCCAAGACCAGGGCATCGAACCCGACGTGAAAGTGGAGATGTCCGTCGAAGAAAAAGAGGCGGGAAAAGATCCGCAACTGGATAAAGCGATGGAAATCATCAGTAAGTTGTAAGTACGCCGATGCAAGTAATACTCAAAAAAGACGTTCCGAACATCGGAAAGAAAGGAGACATTAAAAACGTTTCCGACGGTTACGCGCGGAACTTCCTTTTTAAGCACGGACTGGCCGTGCAAGCAAGCTCGTCCGCCGTGCACGATGTCGGGCTGGCACGGCAGGCGCGCCAGAAACACGAAGAGCGGGAAAAAGAACGCGCGCGGATAATCGCGCAAGAGCTTTCAAAAACCATCGTGCACACCACGATGAAAGCCGGAAAAGACGGCGGTGTTTTCGGATCCCTCGGGGCGGCGAAGATCCTGGAGCTTTTAAAAGAAAAAGGATTCTCGCTTGATAGATCAAATATCCTTTTGGAGCATCCGCTCAAGTCGCTTGGCGAGCACAAAGTGAAGATCAAACTCGAGCACGGACACGCTTCGGAAGTTACGGTGAAAATCGATCAAGCATAACAAAAACACCTCTTGTATGAGTTATGCAGACACGACGTTCACCACTTTTGCCGAACGCGATGACCCGTTGAACAATTTCTTGCTTCGCTGGGTAAATTTAATAGTTCCCTCCGTGACGCTGTAGAGCGTATTGTCGCTTCCCATGCGGACGTTCTTGCCGGCCAGATACCTCGTGCCACGCTGGCGGATAAGGATGTTGCCCGGGTAGGCCCGTTCGCCTTCAAAAAGTTTGACCCCCAGGCGCTTTGCGGCGGAATCGCGCCCGAGGCGTGTAGAACCGGCTGATTTAGCTGTTGCCATTGTGGTAGAATTGTATTAGAATTAACTTCACGATTTGTCCATCATACGAAGATATGGGTATAAAGTCAACCCCTCACTTGGAAAACGCGTAGTTGAAGACCGTCATCTCTCACTAATGTCTATTTCGGAAAATAATGATAACACAACCAAGATAACATCGCGCATAGCGCGGCGTTTTTCAAGTGAGGGGTCAATAGGTTTTAGGATTGTCTCGTGGTGCAAGGAACAGGCCGATTTCTTACTGCATATCGGGCAGCTCTCCTTGGTGGCCGCGCTTTTTTTCGGCATTGGCATGCTCTTTGCCCAACACTTTCTTTTTCCCAAAGAATCGTTTACGATACGGGAGTCTCAAAAGGGATTTCCCGCGCTCATGCAAGCGAATATTTTGGGAGCCGTGCCACCGCAGCCCGCGCGAAATACTGTTGGAGCCGGGACGTATGTGGCGAGCAGGAACGGCAAGAATTACTACAAACTGTCGTGCAGGAATACCATCAAAGAAACGAATAAAGTATATTTTACGAGCGAGGAAGACGCAAAAAAAGCGGGATATGCTCCATCAGCAAGCTGTTTTAAATAGGACTTACGCATTTGGCAAATTTCTTTGTTAAAATACTGTGGTTTTTCTCGCCGTAGTCATGCTACGGCTCAAAAAATCCTCGCATTTTGCCTCGAACTTGGCTTAAATTCGTAAGTCCTAAATCTATGAAAAAAATCATTTTTAGTTTTCTTTTGTTTTTTGTTCTTTCCAGTCCGGCGTTCGCCCAAAACACGGGGGACGCAGGAAAACTGTTGCGCGCGCGGGGGGACAGCAAGATCTATTCCGTTTCGGGCGAAACCAGATATTGGATCCGCACCGCGGAGATATTCAACGCGTATCGTTTTAACTGGCGCGCCGTCAGAGAAGTCCCGCAAAGCGAGCTTGACGCATATCGCGTTATACGCGTCGTTAAAGAAAGGGGCGATACCCGCCTGTATGCCATCGAGTCGGGGGAGAAGCGGTGGATCTCTTCGCCCGAGGCATTCAACGCCCGGGGATTCAATTGGTCCGAGATCCGGGAAATCGACCCGGCTGATTTTAATGCATACCAAACGGGCGCGTCCATCGACGTCGGACAGTCCTTTACGCCAACCGTCACCATTGACCTCGGTGCGTTAAAAGACCCCAACATGCCGCCGGGCGTCGATTTCAGCATGCTCTGGAACGCGTGGAAAACCGTGCAGGAGAAATATCGCGGCAGAGACACCCTTGATACCCAAAAAATGGTGTATGGCGCGACAGAGGGCATGTTGAAATCGCTCGGCGATCCGTACACGGTATTTTTCAAACCGGTTGACTCGACGAAATTCGCGCAAGATCTCAAGGGAAGCTTCGGAGGGATTGGGGCGGAGCTTGGCTATAAAAAGGGCGTCGTCATCATCGCGCCGCTCAAAGACATGCCTGCGGAAAAAGCAGGGCTCAAAGCTGGGGATAAAATCATAAAAATCGACGGCACGTCAACGGTTGATATGACGGTGGATGACGCGGTTATCAGAATACGCGGCGAAATAAACACGCCGGTAACGCTTACCATAGAACGCGCCGGTTCGGCAACTTTGCTTGAATTTACCATTACCCGCGCCACCATTACCGTATCAAGCGTTACCTGGAGCAAGAAAACGGATATGGTTGCCTATATCAAAATCCATAATTTCTTCGGTGCCGTTGAAGATGATTTTGTGAAAGCGGTCAAAGACGCCAAAACGCAGGGCGCCATAAAATTCATCATTGACCTGCGCGACAATCCTGGCGGCCTGCTTGACGCGTCCATCAATATCGCGGCGCAGTTCGTTCCGGCCGGCAAGCCGATCGTCTTTGAAGATTTCGGAGGGAGCACGTCCAAAAACAGGTTCGATTCATTTGGAGGCGGCCTGCTTGAAAAAACACCGGTAATCGTGCTGATAAACGGCGGCTCGGCTTCTGCTTCGGAAATTGTGGCGGGGGCGCTCCACGATTCGCGCGGCATTACGCTGGTGGGGGAAAAGACCTTCGGCAAAGGTTCGGTGCAGGAGGTTATCACCCTTTCAGGAGGCGCATCGGTGAAAGTAACCGTCGCCAAATGGCTGACGCCGTCGCTTCATATGATAGACGAGCAGGGGATAGAGCCCGATGTAAAAGTGGAGCTCTCCGACGCGGACAGAAACGCCGGCCGCGATCCCCAGCTCGACAAAGCATTGGAACTGGTGCAAGCGCTTCCTTTCTAAGAACCATGAAACTCATTTCTCTGAACACGTGGGGCGGGAAAGCCGGGAATGACCGGCTTCTTAGTTTCTTTAAGCGTTACCCGGACGTTGACTTTTTCTGTCTTCAGGAGGTATGGAATGGCGGGGATGAGATGGTTGGGGTTAAAGCGGGAGGCTCGCCCCTGGTGGGCATTTCCACCACCATGCTTACCGATATCGACGCTCTTTTAAAGGATCATTCCGTTTATTTCCGCCCGCATTTTAAAGATTATTACGGCTTAGCGATGTTCGTGAGGAATAATCTCGAAATAACGGAAGAAGGGGATATATTCGTATATAAAGAGAAGGGGTATATTCATGAAGGTGATGCTGGAAATCATGCGCGGAACATTCAGTACGCGACATATGAAACTCAAACCGGAGTCAGGACCGTTATCAACTTTCACGGCCTATGGAACGGCAAGGGCAAAGAAGATTCCGAGGAACGGCTCCTGCAGACGGATAACATTATCCGCTTTTTACAATCTTTGAAGAATCCTTTTGTTGTCTGCGGTGATTTTAATCTGTTACCGGAAACAGAAAGTTTGAAGAAGTTCGAAGACCTGGGCTTACGAAATCTCATCAAAGAATTCGGCATCACTTCGACCAGAACGAGTTTTTACACGAAGCCTTCGAAGTTCGCTGATTATGTATTTGTGAGCGAGGGCATCGCCGTCAACGAATTCAAAGTACTGCCCGACGAAGTCTCCGACCATTCCCCGCTGTATCTTGATTTTGAGTAGGCAGTGGGGTGTTTAGTTATTCTTTTTCGCCACCGAGAATACTTTGTATTCTGATTCGACTTTTTTTGCCTGTTCGATCTCTTTTTGAGTATGTAGGGGAAGCGCTTTCGCGATTTCGGCGAGTTTTTTTCCGTCAATATCGGCAATCTCATTCCAGAGGTTCAGCGGTTCCAGAATCGCTTTGATTTTCGCGATATCATACGCGTATCGTTTTTGGAGCTTCCTTGAAACATAATTGCCGTCGCCGAACACGCGCTCGACGCCTTGCGCGTCGCAAAAATCGCCGATGATCTTCTTGAGCTCTTCGATCCTTTTCTCGTTTTGTTGCGTGCCCGCCTTGAGCGCGGCATACTCGGCGACAACCGCCCTGATCGTCTCGTTGTCCTGCGGATGCTCTTTGACTGCGTATTCGTGCTTCCACACCGGGCACAGGGGCCGGTACC
Source organism: Candidatus Azambacteria bacterium RIFCSPHIGHO2_02_FULL_52_12 (assembly GCA_001775835.1). Classification (GTDB taxonomy): domain Bacteria; phylum Patescibacteriota; class Minisyncoccia; order GWC2-36-17; family WO2-46-25; genus WO2-46-25. The sequence continues at coordinate 13,104 of MEYP01000004.1, forward strand.
CGCAGTAGTCGCATAATTTTGACGGGGCAGGGGAGAAGTCAGACTTTTTAACCTGTTGGATGGTAGCCAAAATATCCGCCTTGGTTTGCGCAAGCTGCCCCGCGTTGCGCGTCGTGGACAGCTTTTCGTTGTGCTTGAGAAAATACAAGCTCAGGCGCACTTCTTCCGGGTTGAGATTCGGCCAGCGCGAAGTAAGGGCAAGATGATAGATGGAAAGCTGGAGGTTGTTATCAACGCTGTCTTGCGACGGCATTTTGCGGTTGGTCTTGTAATCGATTATCTCGAACGCGCCGTCCTGCAATTTGTCGATGCGGTCTATCTTGCCTTTCACGATATGCTGTTCTCCTGCCGCATCTTCCAAGAGCACGCTGAAGGACAGCTCCAGGTCAACCACATTCGATTTCGCTTTATCGAGCCGGTCGTAATATTCGGAAAGCATGTTCGCTCCCTGGTCTTTGTAAACGCGCTCCTCGTACTCGTCCGACCACGCGGCTTTCGCCTCCGACAACCAGTTTTTCTCATAAAACGCAAGCAGTTCTTCTTTGGAAGGGAACTTCGGCTCTTTATCGTGCAGGAATTTCAGCGCGCTGTGCACCAGCGTGCCGAACAGCGCCTCTTTCGAGCGCGGCACCTTTATCCTGTCCAGTTCCTGGAATTTGTATTTTTGCGGGCATTGCTTGAACGTTTCAAGCGCCGAGTACGATGTTTTCATGTAATGCTATGATACCAGAAAAGGGGAGTTTGAGGAAAACGAAAAGCCGTGCCAGAGAGTTTCCTCCGGCACGGCTGAGTCGGGTCGTCATCCCCTGGGATTTTTAGAAAGAACTAATACTCATCCATCCATATATCCCACCACCTCCTTTCAGAAGAAGCAAGTACGAAACTCATTATAGCAGAAGAAACGCCAGCGTCAACAGCCCTTTGTGGATAGCCATTGTATGATATAATACGCCCATGAAACGGATACTTCTTGGTTTGCTTGTTTTCATCCTTGCCGTCGGCGGGTCGGGGTATTATCTTATCAAAGATAAGATAGCCGACGCGGAGCCTGACAGCGCGTGGTACAGCGTAAAATTATTCTCCGAATGGGTGCAGTTACAGATACCCGCAAGCGACGAGCAGAAAATCGAGCTGAAACTGCAATTTATGCAGGAGCGCATCGCAGAACTTGCGAGTCTGGAGAACGCCAAAAAACTCACGAAGGAGAATGTGGAGAGAATCCAAAAAAGCTATAACGCGCTTGCGGAAGACCTCATGAACAGCTTGAAACGGCAGGCGCAAGATGCCGTAGACGATCAGAAAGAAGCTCTTAAAAAAGCGCTGATAGAGAAAGCAAAGCACATCACAGCGCAACAACAGGAATCGCTGAAAAAAATATTGGACACCGCACCTGAAGGCGTAAAGTCTTCGCTGAACGACATCGGAAAGACGATGGGGGACGCCTATGCCCGCGCGGCCGCCATCTTCAAGTCACCATAAAAGAAAGCCGGAAGGCATTAAAGCAATCCAGCTTTCTTCCCTCAACACAACGTCGCACAATATATCTTCTGCGACGTATAAATCCGCCTATGCAGACATGAGCCGCGTAGCAAATGATGGTATGAGAAAAATACAATCTGAACCCTCTTGCGCTAAAGTCTCCCGGCCGGAGGCAGGGAGAAGTGAGCGACCGCGTAAAAGCAATGCAGTTTTTAGAGAGTTACCGATGGTCCAGTTATCCGGACTATATCGGCAAGCACAATAGGAGGAGATGGAGAGTGAGAGAGTCAGCGCGCTTTCTTTGGAATATAACAGTGAATCAGCGTCTTACGAGACTAAAGTCAAAACGGTACCTGACACCGTTTACGTTTCCGCGTTTCTATCGCCAGCACAAGTGTAGTACCGTTCTGCTATCCCAAATACTAATTGCCGCGTCGGTAAATTGAGGAGTGAGACATGAGCATGCAAAAGTTATGGGATTAGCTTGGCCACAACTACCACCAGAGATAGTGTAATATCCTCCAAACATCATTGCTCTTGTTCCTGCAGGACCATACAACTGTCCCCCCACGGTCAGATTCCCATTGTCCACCACCGAACTGAAAGTTGGCGATGCGACTACGTTAAATTGAGTTCCATTTAAAGAAAGATTTGACCCCGCAGAGTACGTGGTATTGGTATCTGTATCATTATCCACTCCATCGGCAAATCCTCCGGGAATTCCAGAAACTTCTCCCCAGCTTACTGATCCGCAGGATATGACTCCCGAAGCGTTTGTAAAAAGTTTTCCGCAGTTTAGGGAGGGGATATTTATATTACCGCTTGCGGTAATAGAAGTTGCACTAATGCTGCCTGTATTTATCATATTCCCTGAATCATCCCAGCGCGATAACCAGCTCCCGGCACCGCTAAGAAATCCGATAAGATTAGAATTCGCATGGATATATTTTACGCCATTGGGCGACTCGTCGTCTCGCATGGTAATGTACGAATACGCGTCATTTGCCTCTCCTACATCTAAACGTCCTTTTGCGGTAATAGCATTGGCGGCAAAATTTTGATAACCCGTTCCCGGATTATCATAGGTCCTAATTGTTCCACCACTATCCATTCCCAATTGCGAAGCGACGACTCCCGGCCAATGAAATGAAATGCGCGGCGTCTGCGTCGTCGCGATCTCTATAGGGGCAGTGATATAGCTGGTGCCCGATCCGCCGGTTACATTCATATCACCCGCCACCTCCAACTTCGCCCCCGGATTCGTCGTCCCGATGCCGACGTTGCCGAAAAAGAGCGCCGCCGGACCTAGACCGGCCTGGTTGACGGACAAGATGGATGCCCCCACTCTGTTGCCGGAGAAATTCACCAAAGCTGCGGCATCCGATGGCGTAGCGTTATCACCCACAACGTCAAACACTTTATTCCCGCTTCCTCCCGAACCGCCGAAATAGTTTCTGCCGCCTGAGGCGTAGATAGCGTATCCCGCGGCATCGGCTTGTTCAGCAGAGACTGCCGCGTTCGTCGAGTTGGCGTAGGCATACAC
>MEYP01000004.1:16140-18297 GCA_001775835.1 Candidatus Azambacteria bacterium RIFCSPHIGHO2_02_FULL_52_12
ACCGGTCTTGCCTGCCGTTTGAGTCACGGTGAGTTTCGCCCCCGGATTCGCCGTCCCGATGCCGACGTTGCCGGCGTTGTTGCTGTAAATATCACTGCCCGTTAGCGTCCAATGGTTGGTGCCGGCGCCTGTGGCCCAATCACTAATGCAACCCGCCGCCCCCGGAAGGCAAAAACGCGCCGCGCCCAAGTCCCCCGCTTTGGTCTGGGTAGTCGCGCTTAAATTCACCGGTTTGAAATCGGCTTCGGCGCACGGGAACGGAGCGCACCCCGAAGACTGGTATCCGGGAGGCCCTGCGGGAGCATCCACCCAGGCGGCATGCACGCCGGTAGAAAGTAGAAAGAGAGTAAATAGCAGGAGAAAATGTATTGGTTTCATTGCTGTCATTATAATTCGTGAATCTTACAGTTTCAGAAAGCGATCTCTCGAAATTCTTAGTTGTTTCAGCATCTGTTTTAAAATAGGAATGCCAATATCCCTGCCGTGCGGATTAGGAATAAATATCCGCTCACTGTTATTCTCAAAATACGGGTGGTTGCCTCCAGAAAAAGGTCCTGCAAAACCGAACGCTTTCAGTTTACGCATAAGCTCTTTCCGACTGACGGGATTTAATTTTGGCATACTTTTTATGGCCGATTTCAACCCCGGCAAATTTTTCAAAATGAGGCAGTGGCAGTCCTTTTGCCAAGTTCAATAAAATATATTCTTCGAGTATTTCATCCAGCTCTTTCCGTGCCTCTTCAACAGTATCCTGCTGGGCATATACTCCGGGGAACGCTTCGATATAAGCGCACCAGTCATCGGTTTCTTTGCTATATTCGTAGTGCGCCGATTTCAATAAATGCTCTTTGTAGCGCATAAAAGACAATGAAAAGTTGAAAGACATAGATAAATATTATGTTATTATGTATATTGTATCTTTTTTTATCATGGTATGCAATAGCGTGTATGAGCCTATTAAAGCAATATGGTTTATTTAAGATCATACACCGGGTCGGCGCCGGCAAAACCGCCGACATATCCCGCTTTTTCTGAATTAAAATCGGCGTCCTCGGCAAACGCTTTCACGTCGGACGGGTTGCGTCCGCCAAGCGGCGCGCCGAGGTGGTACGACTTTGGCTTGTCTTTGGGATAATACGCGTACAAATAATTCTTCTCGGAGGAATATTTCGGCACAACGCGCAGATAGAGCGGCTTCAGATCGTCCAGTTTTTTCGGATACAGCTGTTTATCGGCGTAGTACCGTTCCAGGCCGGCTTGAATGTATTTGATATTATTCACGTGCGACGGGTCGGATACGTCCATGGCCAAAAGCCGCTTGGTTTCCGCGAGTTCTTTTTGGTGGATTTCCGCTTGCATTTGCACGCTTGGCACAGCCGGTTGCTTTTGTTTCTGCCGCGTGGATGTTCCCACGATTATCCCAAGCGCGATGAGCAAAAACACAATGCCGCCGATAAGCGCGACTAACTTTTTTGTTTCCATGTCTGTCTATTATACCATACTATGAAAAATTTTTATATCCACAGCACCGGTGGTATGATGGAATATATGGCAGAAAATATGGATTTACCCCTACACCAGAAAGCCCTGTCTGCAAAGACGGGGATGAATAGTCAAAAAACACAAAACATAAGCCAGAAAGCCGCGGGTGCAGACCCGTGGTGTGGGGGTTTACCCGTCGAAAAGATAAAAGGGGTTTCGGAGCGCATTGTAAAGCCCCTTCATCATCTTGGCATCCGCACCGTGCGCGACCTTTTGCTTACAGCTCCTTTTCGTTATGATGATTTTTCGCATACCACCACCATCGCGCGCGCGCAACCGAATGAAACGGCAACGATACGGGGGAGCATCATTGCGCTTGACGCTCTTCGGACGTGGAAGAAGAAGATGCATATCACCGAAGCGACGGTCGAGGACGCGTCGGGCAGTATGAAGGCGGTGTGGTACAACCAGCCGTTTTTGGCGCGCACGCTGGCTGTCGGCAAAACGGTTAATCTGTCGGGCCGCGTGGATGCTGACCATGTGATGCAAAACCCGGCGTATGAAGTCGTGGGCGTCAGAAATGACACGACGCATACCGGACGGCTCGTGCCGGTGTACCGGGAAACGCGCGGTCTGACGTCGCGGTGGCTCCGGTATCTGGTGAAAAACGCGCTC
>MEYP01000004.1:18308-27553 GCA_001775835.1 Candidatus Azambacteria bacterium RIFCSPHIGHO2_02_FULL_52_12
TTGCCAGGCATGCGCGACGCCATCCCCCATATTCATTTTCCAAGAACGAAAGAGGAAGCGGAGCGCGCCAAAAAACGCCTCGCCTTTGAAGAACTGTTCTTGTTGCAATTATTGATTTTGCAAGCGCGCGCGGCCATCAGACACGCCGCCGCGACAAGCGTGCCTTTTGATTTGGCGTTTGTGAAGGATTTCGTGAGCAAGCTCTCTTTTCGGCTTACTGACGCGCAGCGGGCTGCCGCGTGGGAGATCGTTCAGGATATGGAAAAACAAACGCCGATGAACCGGCTTCTGGAAGGCGACGTCGGGTCGGGCAAAACGGTCGTTGCGGCTCTAGCGGCGTCAAACGCGGCGATGCGGGGTTGGCAGTGCGCGTTCATGGCGCCGACCGAAATCCTCGCGCGCCAGCATTTTGAGACATTTTCTAAAATGTGCGGGCACTTCCCTATCCGCATCGGCCTGCTCACGGCAAGCGGCGCGTACGTATTCGATGCTGATCTTAAAACGTCATATAAGATAGCTAAATCGGAGCTGGTAAAAAAAATATCCGACGGGTCTCTGCATATCCTCATCGGAACGCACGCGCTTATTGCCGATAGTATCGTGTTTCCCAAACTCGCGCTAGTGGTGCTGGATGAACAGCATCGATTCGGCGTCGCCCAGCGGGCGGCATTAGTCAGGAAGAATGAATTAGGAATAAGGAATGATGAAGGAAAAGAGAATTCCATAATTCCTCATTTGCTTAGCATGACCGCAACGCCCATTCCCCGCACGCTTACCCTGGCGCTCTACGGCGATCTGGATATTTCTTTATTGAAAGAGATGCCGAAGGACCGCAAGAAAATTGAAACGAGCATCGTTGCGCCAGGCGGCAGAGCGAAAGCGTACGCGTTCATGCGCGAGCAGGTTGGAAAGGGGCGGCAAGCGTTCGTCATCTGTCCGCGCATCGAAATTTCCGGCGGCGAAACGCCGCGAAACATCGTCTTGGCGCAAGTTAAAACCGTGAAAGCCGAATACGAAAAATTATCAAAAGAGGTTTTTCCCGACCTGCGCATCGCCATGCTCCACGGGAAAATGAAGCCGAAAGAAAAAGAACAAGTGATGAAGGATTTTAAGGATGGCAAAACGGATATATTGGTTTCCACGTCCGTGGTGGAAGTCGGCGTGGATGTGCCCAATGCGAGCGTCATGGCGATAGAGGGCGCCGAGCGGTTCGGTTTGGCGCAGCTGCACCAGTTTCGCGGCCGTGTCGGCAGAGCAGAGCATCAGTCGTATTGTTTGTTATTCACGCAAAGCGCCGCGCTGGAAGAAAATCGGCGCCTGAAGGCGATGATAACGTCCAACGACGGGTTCGCGCTCGCCGAAAAAGATTTGGCGATACGCGGGCCGGGCGATTTGCTGGGCGGCAGGCAGTCGGGATTGCCCGACTTGGTCATGGCATCGCTGACCGATGCCGCGCTTATCAAATCCGCGCGTGAAGAAGCTTTGGGACTGCTCGCGCGCGACCCGCAACTTTTGAAATCCCCGAAACTGCGCGAACGCCTCGCCGAATTCAACGCAAAAATACATTTTGAGTAACAAAAACTTACTTCCTTTTTGACGGATTTGCGTACATATATGCGTACCAGCTGGTCAGGATGGTACTGCCGATGAAGATGGAAGAATACGTTCCCACGCCGACGCCGACCATGAGCGCGAGCGCGCTGTACTTGATGGATTCCCCCCCTAGGAAGTAGATCGAGAGCAAAACCAAAATGACAGTGAGCGACGTGTTGATTGAGCGCACGAATGTCTGATTGATGGAGATGTTGACCGTCTCGTCGAAGGTGCGCCCGTGATGCTTGATGAGGTTTTCCCTGATCCGGTCGAACACGATGATGGAGTCATGGACGGAATAACCAAGCACCGTCAAGATAGCGGCAATGAATCCGCTCGATATTTCGATGTTATAAAAATGTCCCAGTACGGCAAAGAGGCCGATGGGAATGATAATGTCATGAAACAAAGCGGCCAGCGTCGCGATGCCGTATTTCCATGATGCAAGCGGATAGGACACGCCGCGGAATGCGAACGCGATGTAGCCGATAACCAATGACAGCACTAGCATGCCTGCGGTAATCGATTTTGACTGCAGTTCTTTGCCGATGGATGGCCCTACGGACTCAAAGCTTTTTTGCGTAAAAGCGTTTTTATCCTGTTTCGCCGCCAAATCTTCCAATACTTTCAGTATCTCCTGATGCTTTGGCTCGTCCACCTCTTTGAAGCGCAGGATGACTCCCCGCTCCCCTGTTTGCTGGATAATCGTCTCGCCCACATCGATCTTTATAAGCGCGTCTTGGATGTCATTGTTTGCCGGCGCGGAAATACTAAACTCTCCAAACAGGAGCGACCCGCCTTTAAAATCAATGCCTAGTTTCAGGCCCCAGAACAAAAAAGCGAAGACCGAGAGCGCGATAAGCGTCCCTGAAATAGCGTAGTATATATTCCGATATTTGACTATTTGTACCATATGAAATTAAATCTGCTCATGGTTTGCCCTGCGACTACTTTCAAAAGCAGACGCGTGACGAAGACCGCAGAAAACATGGAAATGAGAACGCCTATTGCCAGCGTCAGCGCGAACCCTTTAATCAGGCTTGCGGTGAAAAAATACAGCACGGCGCAGGTGATGAGCGTGGAAATGTTCGAGTCGCGGATGGACGGCCACGCGCGCGCAAAGCCGTCGCGCGCGGCCAGGTCGAATTTCTTGCCGGCACGGGATTCTTCGCGCATGCGGGCGAATATCAGGATGTTCGCGTCTACCGCCATGCCGATGGATAAAATGAACCCGACAATACCCGCAAGCGTGAGCGTCACGAAAAGGAGTTTAAAGGCGGCCAGCGTGAGGAAAATATAAATAATAAGGGCGATGATGGCAAGAATTCCCGGAGCGCGGTACCATAGCGCCATGAATGCCGCGATGATGGCGATGGCGTAAAGTCCTGCCCGCATGCTTTTCTCAAGCGCCTCTTGCCCCAGCGATGCTTCCACGCTCTGCTGGGAAATGAGCTTGATGGGAACCGGCAGAGCGCCGGAATTCAGCCGTTGGACGAGTTGTTTCGATTCTTCCACCGTGAAGTTGCCGGTAATGATGGCATTGCCCGACAGGATCGGTTCGTTCACATTCGGCACAGAGATAGGTCCGCCATCCAGATAAATAGCAACGCGCTTGCCGACATTGCGCGTCGTGATGTCTTTGAATAAATCCGCGCCTTCCGAATCAAAACGCAGATTCACCACCGGTTTGTAGGTATTGGGGTCGAACGTCACTTCGGAACGCTTCAGGTATTTGCCCGTCAGCTTCGTCGGTTTGAAATACGGGTCTTCCCGCAAAGCGGGATCTTTCTGTATCGCTTCGAGCATCTGTTTCGTTTCTTCTTCCGCGCGCTCTTCCTTGAACTCAAGATACGGCGTCTGGCCGATCATCCGGATAGCCTGATTTACGTCTTTGATGCCGGCGAGCTCCACGTTCAGACGGTGCTCTCCGCCGACCGTCGCGGTCTGGATGTTCGGCTCGGCGACGCCAAATGCGTTTACGCGCTGTTCGATGACGTCCCGCACGCCCGCCATCGCAGAAGCGTATTCGCTTGCGGGCGTGCCGGACAGGTCGGCGACGTACACCAAGTGCGCTCCTCCTTTCAGATCAAGCCCGAGGCGGTAGTCCAGTTTATAAAAATGCGGGATATGCAGCCCCGTTTTGCCGTTTATCTGGTCGGCATACCTGTCCCAGTATCCGGGGAAATCAAGCGCGGCGGCGAACAGCGCGGCAATGGAAATGAGGATAAGAATATATGCGGATTTTGCCCGCTCCCCTTCCGGAACGAAAATAAAACGCGCCGCGGCGCGGAGGAATCGGATCGGGACCAGTAATATTTTTACGATGAATTGCATAAAAGAATACAGCCAGTTTATAGGAGAATGGGTTCAAAAGTCAACCCTTGTACAAGCTTTTAGCTTCATCAGCTTTCAGCTTTTAGGGATTTCACTCTATAAGCTAACGAACCCGAAAGCTGATTTACTTGTATTTCACCGCTTCAAGCGGGTTGAGGTGCGCGGCGCGGCGCGCGGGCCACACGCCGGTCAAAAGGCCGACGAACGTCGAAAAAACGATGATGGTGACCGCAAACCACAGCGGCGTATAGAAGATATCAATCGCGTTGCCGCCGAGATTGCGCGCCAGGATGTTGAGTATCAGGTTGAATATCTTGCCGCTTGCCACGCCCACAATGATGCCGATGACTCCCCCCAAAAATCCCATGATGATCGACTCGGTGAGGAACATGAACATGATGTCTTTGCGCGCGGCCCCGAGCGCCTTCATGATGCCGACTTCATGCGTGCGCTCCATCAGGGCGATGGTCATGGTGTTGAACATGCCGATGGCGGAAACCACCAGCGCTACCATGCCGAAGATGGCGAGGATGATCTGCAGGATGCCGAATATCTTATTGGCCTGATCGATGACGTCCGAAAGCGCCGCGACCGAAAAGCCCATATCCAGTATTTTATTGCGGATGACATCCAGGTCGGCCGTCTGATTTACGCGGACCTTCAGCTGGGAATACGCGTCGAGCGTTATGCCGGTCGCCCGTTCAAGAGGGAAAAACAGAAAGGATGAAGAGTCGTCGTCCACCACGCCTTTAACCATAAAGGTTCCTGCTTGGGGGACCAGATCAAGCTCTTCCTGGCCGTTTTCCAGCACCCGCACCGCCAGAAAAGAAAGCGAGATTTCTTTGCCGATGATCGCAATGGGGTTTTCGATGCTTAAGACCCTGGTCACCGCGCTTGAAATGATGATCTCATTCTTATTTTCATCGAAAATATCACCTCCCGAGAATTTCAGATTTGAAAACCGCAGAAAATCGGTTGAGGCGATATTGGCGACCGCGTCGGCAGTCGTGCTCTCATAGAGGATCTGCCCCCGCAAGCTGACCATCGGCGCGATCTCTTTCACCTGCGGAAATTCCCTGATCTTCGCGATCACGTCGTTGTTGATCGTCAGCACGGCTTTTTCCCCCTGCACCACGTCAAGCGACAACAGCGCGTCGGAACTCGTGATCTGGGAAATGAGCGCGCGCTGGAGCCCGTAGCCCAAAGACACCAAAAACAATATCGCGCCGATGCCGATGCCGATGCCCATGATGGTCAGGAACGTGCGCATCTTGCGCGTCTTGAACATGCGGGTTGATAATTTTAAGATATCGGGAATGCGCATATAGGCTAGAAATTAGAATCTAGAAGTTAGAAAATAGAATGGGGAGGTGATGTCTTGCTTTCTTCTACTTTCTAGATTCTAGCTTCTATTTTCTATTCAGTATAATCCTTAAATCTGATCAATAAAATCTCCATTCTGCGCGCCATATCCTCGGCCACTTCTCTGCGCAGACCGACGCCTCCGTGGCTTGCGGCCATGTCCAGATTCTCAAAAAATCCGTTCCGATCTATCGCGCCGGCCATGCGCTGCGCGATGCAGGCATCCAGCCGGCCCAACTGCTCGTCTTTAAGCGGGGACGGCACGATCGCGGTAAGCTGGGACCGTATCTCCGAAATAACCCGCTGTTTCGCTTTCCCATCCTTATCGATGACTCCGATGTTTTTCTGGATGGCGTCCGTTTCGGCAAGCAACGCTTCAATGGAGCTGTCGATTTTCTTTGCTGACTGGAAATTCATCCCCGCGCCTCCCTTTTCAATGGGATCGTCCAGCGCGGCATAAAAATCATCTTTGCTTATCTTGCCCAAGAGCCGATCCTCCACAAGCCGCTCGAGCCGGTCCAGTTGCTGGGTATCAAGCTCTGATATCAAGTAATTCACGATCGCCTTCGCTTTCAGGCGCGACTCGGTCAGCTCCGGATAGACCGACAGGATATCGGCGATGGCGGATGAAACGGCGCTGGTCGATTTGATAAGCTTTTCCCGGGCTATGCTGTCGATAAGCTGGGTCCGCTGGTTGTTGATCGTCTGCTTGATGATCCTGCCGTCCTTCATGTGGAATATGCGATGCGCGTACTGCAGTTGGTTGGGATCGTGCGTGACCAGAATGATCGTCTTCTCGTCTTTCTCGTTGAGCTCCTGAAAGATATCCAGCACGTTCTGCGTCGATTTCGAGTCAAGGTTTCCCGTCGGCTCGTCGGCGAGGATGATGGGCGTGTTGTTCACCAGCGCGCGCGCGACGGAAACGCGCTGCTGCTGTCCGCCCGACAGCTCGGTGGGAAGCCGGGTCGAGAACGCGCCGATGCCGAAACGGTCGAGCAGGGCCTGCGCTTTCGGGTTGCGCTCCTGCGGTCCGATATCCCGAAATGTCTGGGGGATCGCCACATTGTCAAGAACGTTCAAAGATGGTATAAGATTATATTGCTGAAACACCATGCTGATACTGCTTTGCCGGTAATCGGTCACCTCTTTTTCCGTCATTTTCCCGAGGTTCTTGTCATGCATGAAGATCGTTCCGCTGGTTTGCGCCTGCATCGCGGCGATGACGTACAAAAGCGTCGACTTGCCGCAACCGGACGGCCCAAAAAAGACGATGTATTCCTTGGGATAAATTTCAGCGGTAATGTCGGCGAGCGCCTTGGTTTCGTTCGCCTTTCCCAGATCGTAGACCAGCGATAAATTCTCGATTTTGATGATCGGATCCATTGCTTCCAGTATACAATGAAACAGATAAAAGAAAAAATTCGGTCTTTTCCTTCTTCACCCGGCATCTATTTTTTCAAAGATAAAGCGGGAAAAGTACTGTATGTCGGCAAGGCGAACAACCTCCGCGCGCGCGTACGGCAGTATTTCATGCGGTCAGGCAACAGGCATCCGAAAACAGAAGCGCTTGTCCGTGAAAGCGCGCGCGTGAGCTTCAAGCTCTGCGAATCGGAGGTGGACGCGCTTATCGCCGAAGCGCGCTTCATCAAGAAATACGCTCCCAAATATAATGTCATTTTAAGAGACGACAAGAACTACTTTTTTGTCGCCATATCAAAAGAAGCTTATTCCCGCATCTCTCTAACCCACCAGCCGGATATGTTTGGAAGTTCAACTTCCAAACATATTATCGGGCCTTTCACCGACGGCGGCGCGCTCAAAGAAACCCTGCGGCTCCTGCGCGGCGCGTATCCTTACTGCACGTGCAAACCGGGCACGAAGCGCGCATGTCTGAACTATCATCTCGGGCGATGCCTTGCGCCGTGCGTGCACCCCAAGGCATGCGCGCAAACCAAAAGAAACGTACAAGCCATCGTTGCCATCCTGGAAGGAAAGCGGAACGCTCTCATGCGCGCCCTGACCGCTCGAATGAAGCGCGCTTCACGCGCGGAAGAATTTCAAAAAGCAAGCGAATTTAAAAAACAGATCGACGGCATTCAAAATATATTTTCGCACCGGTTTTTTCTCGAGCGATTCCGGGAAATCAAACAGGCCAAGCCGCAATGGAGCGTCGTGGAGAAAAAAATACAACTGCTGCTTAAAACAAAAAAGACTGTCGGGCGCGTCGAGTGCTATGATATCTCAAACATATCGGGGACGCACGCGGTCGGCTCCATGGTCGTGTTTGGAAACGGCGAACCGAGTAAAAACCAGTACCGTAAATTCAAGATAAAATATTCCGGCGACACGCCTGACGACCCGAAAATGATGGCGGAAGTCCTTGCCCGGCGCATCAAGCACTCCGAATGGCCGATGCCCGACCTCATCATCGTCGACGGCGGGAAAACCCAGCTTTCCGCCGCGCAAAGCGTCCTGCCCAAAACACAGCTGGTGATGGGTCTGGCGAAAAAACAAGAAGAGCTCTATACGCCGGTACGTCCCTTGCCTATCTTGGCAAAAAATCTCGGCAAAGAGACGCTTTTTTTCGTCCAACGCATCCGCGACGAAGCCCACCGCTTTGCCATAACGTATCACCGGAAATTGCGCGGGAAAATAAGGTAAGCTCTTGACCCGTTAGAAATCTTACAAGCGAAATTGTTAAAATTATTGTTGTTTATATATTAATAATAAGAATTGCATAACTAAGAAATGTAAGATTTCTAACGGGTCTTGTCTTTAAAATTCGAATGTGCTATGATAGCCGGTAATGAGGTTGATCACTCTTTTGGTGGGCAATGTGCTCGCTTTGGCGCTTGCCTCGACGTATATCACGGGAGTCATGCTGGCGGAAGGGCTGAAATCGCTCCTTATCGTGAGCTTGATTTTTACCGCCGTTAATTTCATCGTCAAACCCGTTTTAAAGCTTCTGATGGGTCCGTTCATCCTTTTGACGTTCGGATTGTTCACCATCGTGATCAACATGGGGATGCTCTGGCTCACGGATGTCCTGTCTTCCGAGCTCCGGATAATCGGCATTTCCGCCCTGTTCATTGCCACCTTGCTTATCGGAGCGGTAAATATTATCATTCATATCGTATTCAGAAAGTAGCTTATAGCTTTCAGCTTCATTAGCTTTTAGAGACATGCTATCAAATACAAAAATTAATCCGCCGGCTAGCGGACTAAAAGCTAAAAGCTAATGAAGCTATAACCTGTATTAGTATGATCACATTCAATATATTTTTTATCATTGTTTCCGTATTATTGGCCGTTTCAATACTCCTCCAACAGCGCGGCGGCGGCATGTCGTCTTCATTCGGGGGAAACGTAGAAGTGTATCACACCAAACGGGGGTTGGAAAAAGGGATTTTTTGGGCTTCCATCGTCCTTTCCGTGCTTTTTATCGGAGGAGCGCTTGCTCGCCTGTTTTTCTATTAATTTCTCATAGCGTAAGAGTATTACTACCGGAACTCATCTTAACAATATCTCCCAGCCGCGTTGCGAGCGATTTTTCAGACAGCGCGAGGCGCGACGAGGAAAGGGTAGATATCCTACCCTGACGAGAAGCAACGAAGCGATGGCGGAAAATCGCCGCAACCCGAAGGGATACGTCCATTCTGCGCCGGATACTTTGTCGCTCCTTCTCGAAGTAGAATATCTACATCTTCGGCGTCGCTTCTCGTGCCGGACGCAGAATGGACGCGTATCGCGGCGGGAGCTATTATTAAGATGAGTTCTATGCCTCAAAAATCAAGCTGGCCTTCATGGCCGCAGTGGAAACAGTTGCCGCGCGTTTTAAATCTGAAGGAACGGCTGGCATTGGTCGCGCTCGTACTGCTTACGATCGGGTTTGCCGCCGCGGGGCTCTGGACCGGATATCTGGGACGCACGAACGCGGTTCCCGACATCGGAGGAGA
>MEYP01000004.1:27580-27898 GCA_001775835.1 Candidatus Azambacteria bacterium RIFCSPHIGHO2_02_FULL_52_12
GCAATTCATCAATCCCCTGCTTGCCGGAATAAATGAAGCGGATAAAGACATCACGGCGCTTGTCTACAGCGGGCTGTTCCGTTATGATGCCGCGGGCGCGCTGGTTCCCGATCTGGCGGAACGATACGAAACATCGGGCGACGGCAAGGAATACACCTTTTTTTTGAAAAAAGACGTTATCTGGCACGACGGCAAGGCGTTTGACGCGGACGATGTGCTGTTTACGTTTGGAGCGCTTATGAATCCCGATTATGCGAGCCCTTTACGGACAAGCTGGCAGGGCGTGAACGTTGAAAAAAAAGACGCATGGACGATACG
>MEYP01000004.1:27936-28959 GCA_001775835.1 Candidatus Azambacteria bacterium RIFCSPHIGHO2_02_FULL_52_12
CGCGAAAGACAAATACGGGGGCATCGTCTCCTACACGCTTGACGCGAATCCTCATTTTTACCGGGGGATGCCGTACATCGGGCACATTACATTCTTTTTCTTCGGCTATCCGGAAGAAGCGCTCGCCGCATACAAAAACGGCAAGGTGCTGGGCGTTTCGTATATCGAAGCGCACAATAAACAAAGCGCGGAACGATCGGGCGCGCGCGTGCATGAACTGCGCATCCCGAAATATTTTTCCGTTTTCTTCAACCAGAACAGAAGCAAAGCGCTTGCGGACCAGCGGGTGAGAACGGCGCTCGCTCTCGCGACCGATAAAAAAGAGATTGCCGCGGCGATATTCCAAAACACGGCGATTCCCGTCGATTCCCCCATCCTCCCCTGGCTTATCGGATACAGCCAGACGGCAAAGACCTATCCGTATTCGCAAGACGATGCGAAAACCATGCTCGACGTCGCGGAGTGGAAAGATAAAAATCAGGACGGCGTCAGGGAGAAGATCATCGGAACGGACAAAGAACCGACCAACCTTGAATTTACGCTCATCACATCGGACTTCCCGGAACTCGTTACAACCGGGGAACTGCTGAAAAAACAATGGGAACGGGTCGGTGTAAAAGTGAATCTGGAAAACTACAGCGTTGACGAGCTGAAGCAGGGCGTCATCAAGCCCCGCAAATACGACGCGCTGCTGTTCGGCGAAGTGCTCGCTCAAAATCCCGACCCGTACATTTACTGGCATTCATCGCAGAAAAAGGAGCTTGGGCTGAATCTTGCGCTGTATGACAGCAAAGATGCCGACAGCGCGCTCGAGAACGCACGGACCGCGACGTCAACACAGGAAGAAGAGCGCCAGCTTGCGCTGTTCCAGGACGCCATAGCGCGGGACGTTCCGGCGATCTTCCTGTTTTCCCCCAACTATCTGTATGCCGTAGATGACCGCGTGAGAGGCATTGCCGTAGAGAATATCGGCGCGCCGTCATGGAGATTCGCCGATATCGAGAAATGGTATCTTAAGACAAA
>MEYP01000004.1:29037-46697 GCA_001775835.1 Candidatus Azambacteria bacterium RIFCSPHIGHO2_02_FULL_52_12
TAAGGTCGTGGGAGTTCAAGTCTCCCCCCGAGCACATTTGAATTATGAATTAAGAATTCTGAATTTCGATTGAATATCCGAATTTTGAAATTCAATCATCCGAAATTGATTCAAAATTTGTTATTCAAAATTTAACATTAAGATTATTACATAACTAACATAACATCCCGCCAAAAACGGGAAGATCTCAACCATATGGAGAAAGAAAAAGCACCGGCTCCGCGAAAACGGAGCTCGCCGCGAAGAGCGGGGGGCGCACAGCGCCCGCAACGGATCACTCGCGTACAACAGCCGTCCCAAGAGCGGACCGCCCGCGATCGGCATAGTTCCGCGGCGCAACCGCCAAGGACGGAAGGCAAGAAAATATTACGCGTCATACCGGTAGGCGGTATGGAAGAAGTCGGACGCAACATGACGATATTGGAATACGGCAACGATATCATCATTATCGACATGGGCCTGCAGTTTCCCGAAGAAGACATGCCCGGCATCGACTACATCATTCCCAACATCGACTATCTCAAGGGCAAGGAAGATAACGTCATGGGCGTCGTCATCACGCACGCGCATTACGACCATATCGGCGGCATCCCTCACCTGATCCCTAAATTGGGCAACCCACCTCTCTACGGGACGAATCTGACGCTTGCCATCATCAAAAGACGGCAGGAGGAATACAATTTCAAGCTCGACTTGAACGAGATAACCAACGATACCAAGCTGACCTTGGGCGTCTTTAAGCTTGAGTTTTTCGGCGTGAGCCACAACATTCCCGCTTCGGTGGGGGTCATCGTGCACACGCCCGAAGGCATCGTCATCCATACCGGCGACTTCAAGATCGACGAGCGTTCAGATATCGCCGGACATACCGAGATGGAAAAGCTGAGTGAAGTCGCGAAGCAAAAGCCCCTGCTTCTTATGTCCGACAGCACCAACGCGGCGCAAATAGGCAAACAACACAGTGAAATTGATATCGTGACCGAGCTTGAAGAGATCGTGAAGAATGCGAAGGGGCGCCTGATCTTCGGCACATTCGCGTCGCTCCTGGGCCGTTTGAACGAGATCATCCAGCTTGCGGCCAAGCACAAAAAGAAGATCATCATCGAAGGCCGCAGCATGAAGATCAACGTGGAGATCGCGAAAGAGCTCGGCTACATCACCATTCCTAAGGATACCGTCATCCCCGTTGAAGAAATGGACCGGCATGCGCGCGAGGACATCATGATTCTCGCGACGGGCGCGCAGGGAGAAGACCGCGCCGTGCTCATGCGCATCGCCAACCACGAGCACCGCTTCATCGTTGTGGAACCGGGCGATACCTTCGTATTTTCTTCCTCCGTCATTCCGGGCAACGAGCGCACGGTGCAGCGGCTGACCGACAAGCTCTACCGCGAGGGGGTGGACGTCATCAACTACCGCCTCATGGATATTCACGCGGGCGGACACGCGAAACAGGAAGACTTGAAGAAAATGATCGAGACCATCAAGCCGAAATTCTTCATGCCCATTGAAGGCAACCATTCGTTCCTGTGCATCCACGGCAAAGTGGCGAAAACCGCCGGCATACCGGACGAGAATATCATCATCGCCGACAACGGGCAGGTTACGGAGTGCTCCGGGGGCGTGTGCAAAAAAACAAAGGAATACATCCCTTCCGACTATGTGTTCGTAGACGGCCTGGGCGTGGGCGACGTGGGCGACGTTGTTTTAAGAGACCGCCAGATGATGGCAAAAGACGGGATGTTCGTCGTCATCGTCACGTTCGACAGCCGCTCGCGCAAAGTCATCGGCAACGCCGACCTCATCTCGCGTGGCTTCATCTATATGCGCGAATCAAAAGATCTGCTCATGGAAGTCCGCAAGCTCGTCCGAAAAGTCGTCGAACAGGGATCGGGAATCCAGGGGCACGGAGAGATCAACTGGGTCTACATCAAAGACAATCTCCGCGAAGAGATCGGTTCGTTCCTCTACAACAAAACCCACCGCCACCCGATGGTCCTGCCGGTAGTCATTGAAGTATAGGCAGATAAAAAAGAAACCGCTCTGCAATGTTTTTTGTTGCGGAGCGGTTTTCACAAGAGTGGCGTTTGTGCGTGAGGGCCTCCGTTTCCGATTCGGCCATCACCTATTTTATGAACTGCTAGCTGCTTTCCTTTCTCTGCGTTGATGCCAAAAAAGGACACCGGACATGGTCCTAAAAGCAATCGTACGGGTCCGCGAAGGATGATTCGTGATATTCCTATAACGTCATCTGTAATCCACCCGACATACCATTCTTGGGAAACCCTTGCAGGATCTGATGGCTCTAAAACTATATAATCTTTCCATCCTCCAAAAATAGGGATATGGAAGATGGGAATTCCATGCCACCGCGTACTCGCAGGAACGCCATCACACCGCACCATACATTCCTTCGCGAGATATTCAACCGCATAAGATTTCAGCTTCGTGTTATTCCAGAAGTGGGTCTGTTGCGGGGCTTCCTTGAATGTCCGGGATATAAGATACATTAGTGGCATGATCCCTATATCCGCAAGACGCGCCAGCCATCCGAGAGGCTGTACATGAATTTTTTGCACGACACACCTCCATGGCTAAGGGTTTGAATTCACGAATTATCAATTTACTAAAGACAAAATAGCATTTTCATGTTATTTTGTCAAGTTCGCCATCCTAAAAATCACTGTTTGGAGTCAGAAAATATAATATTTTCTATGTTTTTTCTAGATTCTTCCAATAGTCCTTGCGTATCCGCCTCAATATTCACGCGCAGGAACGGCTCGGTGTTGGATGGCCGCGCATTAAACCACCAGTCGGGAAAATGCGCGCTCAAGCCATCCAGGTGCGTTACATGGCCATCCTGGAATGCTTTCTCAAGAGCGTCCAGCGCCGCTTGCTTGTCTTTGACCGTGTAATTTTGCTCACCGGACTGGAACCGCGTTAAAAAGGGCCTTGCCAATTCTGCTAATGTTTTTTGCCCGCGCGCAAGGATATTCAGGATCTGCACGAGCGCGAACATCCCGGAATCCGCGTTGAAAAAATCCTTGAAATAAAAATGGCCGGAAACCTCGGCGGCGAATACGGCGCCACGCTCGCGCATGAGCTGCTTGATGAACGCGTGCCCTACCCTGCTTTCAAAATATGCGCCGTTATTTCGTTCTGCCGTTTCCTGGAAAATTTTGGGCATACGCACATCAGCAATGATGCTCGCCTTGGGGTGAGATGCGAGATACCGTTCCGCTAAAATGCACGCAACAGCATGCGTGGGAATGCGCTCACCCGTTTTATCAAAGAAAAACACCCTGTCCGCGTCCCCATCAAACGCAACACCCAGATCGGCCTTACCCGCGCGTAGCGCTGACATCAAATCCTCGACATTTTCATCCTTCATGGGATTCCCCTCATGCGCCAGCCGTTCGCACGGCGCAAAACAAAGAGGAAGGATTTTTACGCCCGTCCGTTCTTTTATCTTATTGATGATCACGCCCACGGCTCCGCACGCCCCGTCAACGGCAAGCGTAATGCTTGGGAGAGAAACCCCTTCAAGCAGGAAATCGGCATAGGCATCAAGAAAATCGGTTTTTTTTATTGCGCCATCGTGAACGGTGCTCGGGAAATTCCCTGCAAGCGCCATGCGTTTTATCTCCTGCAATCCTGAATTTTCCCCGACGGGCCTCGCTTCGCGCGCCGTTATTTTTAAACCGTTATACTCCGGCGGGTTGTGCGATGCGGTTATCATGATGCCGCCGTCCGTCTGCGCCTTGTTCACGGCGAAATAAAACATCGGCGTCGTGGCAACGCCCGCGTCGACGACATATACGCCTTCATCCATGAGCGCGTCAATGACCGAATTTTTAAGCGCGGGCGACGAACCCCGGTTGTCCGTGGCTATCGTCATTTTTTTTGCTTTCAGATGGCGCACCGTCGCCCGCGTGATGGCATACACGGCCTGTTCGTCGATCTGCGAAGGATACAACCCGCGAATATCATACGCTTTGAAAATTGATTGATCCATACTGTATTACTCTGAATTACGAAACCACGCCCTGTTCTTGTGCCGCCCCCGCTTTCGATTCTTTCTTTAATCCACTCACGCCCTTATATAAGAATATCATCAATGAAGGGCTGCGCTTCCGTTAAGATAAAAGAAAGAAGCGAAAGCGGTGGTAGCCATGCTCCCCGGCTCTTTCTGGAATCTCAACGGAAGCGCAGCCCTTCCTTATCATTATTTTACTATAAAGGGCGCGAGCGGATGGAGGAAAGAGCCGGGGAGCATGGCTACGGGCAAGAAACGGGTTCCGTGATTTGAAGTGTATTATTCTGATGCGCGATAAATTTCTTTCGCGATATCCCAGAATCGGTCGTCTCCTTTTGTTTTTTTGAAATACCACCATTCCCCTCCCCACAGATACGCTTCCGGGAAACCGACGGTTTTAACATACTCCATCGTAGCATGGAATTTGTCGGGCGAGAACGACTGCGCTTCCACTTCGGGCGCCAACGCGTGGGCAAGCCCCGGGCCCCACGGCTCGGCCTGCAGTTCGATGACGATGATCTTTTTGACATCGCCGAACGCGCGCGCGATATTCGCCTTGAAATGGAAAAACTCCGGCGGCAAAGGATAGGTGAATTGCCCGACGTAGTTGCTCCAGATGGTACGGTACATCGTCGTACCGAAAATGTCCGCACGCTTTGAAGCCTGTATCCATGTGCTCAGTTCGCCGCTGTCGGTAACAATAATAGGCCGATTGTCCAGCGAACGCACAAGGGCAATTTCTTCATCGAGAAGCGCCGCGTCAAACGGCGGGCACACCCCGAATTTCAAAAACGGCTCATTTTCCACTTGCCAGCGCGAAATGGCGGGATTATCACGATACCTCATCACGACTGTTTCGATCTCGCGCAGAACAGCTTGCTCAAATTCCGCTCTCGGCTTGCTCTCTGCCCAGTCGGGAATATGACATTCGGGCCATCGCGGAACTTTGTAGCCGACCACCATGACCACGTCGACATCGCGTTTTTCCGCTTCCATAATTTGCCAATCCAAATCTGCAAAATCAAACGTATTTTCATTCGCCTCGATTTTTGTCCAGTATGCCGGAATGCGCAGATGTTTGATGCCTAAATCATCAAGCAGTGCGATATACGTCTCGTGCCAATCAAGCCCCATATCGCTGGCGTATATCTGGCTGAACGTAACGCCGAATGTTTTGGTATCGGTCGCAAGGTCTTTTGGTTTTTCAGAAAACGCGAGCATGAACAGGCCAAGCGCGATGAGCAGGACGGCGATTGTTTTACGCGCGATGATCCGAATAGTTACTTGCTCCTCAAAAATATGATGCCATTTTCGCGAAAGAATCGCAGTCAGGAAAATAAGGAATACATACTGCGTGCCTTCCATCGCCTGCACCAGCGTCACATTGCCCAGAAACATGGCATATTGAAGCGATACGAGCCCAACTGCCGCGATGATCTTGTTTGCGCCAACTATCACAATAAGTTTTCCGGCGACTGCGTTCACCGAACTCTTGATTTTCAAACGAATTTGAGGAATGGCAAGCATTGCGAGCGCCACCATAAAACCGCCCGCGCGCATTAAGACAAATCCTGAAATAAAATCAGTTTGCCCGTACACTATCTTGCCGATAAAATAAGACAGAGCAAAGAAAAAAGCGGCGCTTGCCGATAATCCGAATAACTTCAGGAAATCACCGCCCTGTAACCGTCTGAATGAAATAAGAACGCCGCCTAAAACCAATAAAGCGAATGCGGTGATTTCAAAACTCGACATCCGGAAATCCTCTCGCGTGAATGAGAGCGCGAAAAGAAAAATAGACAGCGCGCTTCCCACGATGGGCGCCACTTTCGACGCTTCAAAACGGATGATCGCGTTGAATAAAAACAACAGTGCGATGATGAAAAGCATGCCTGCAAATAGCGCAAGAAGCGCGGTATACGTTCCGGGCCATGCGAACCCGAACGGGATCAAAAGAAACGCGAATGCTTGAAACATCCCTGAATAAAACGCATATGAAACCGGGCTGGGCAGCCGATTCTTGGATAAAATAAATTTATCCAGCACCGTAGTGATGCTGAAGCAAAGATACGCCCCCAATGCGACAAAAAGCCAAGTCATAAGATAGAATCTAGAAAATAGAATCTAGAAAATAAAAATTGGAGATGGAAATTAGGATTCAAGAGAATTGGATTTGATGATTTTTGCATACTCATGCGCGCTGGGGCGGATTTTCCGCTCAAGCGTTTTATAATCTATTTCTACCAGCCCGAACCGCGGCCAGAAACCCTTGTCCCATTCGAAATTGTCCAACAGCGACCAGTAAAAATATCCGCGCACGTCCACGCCTTCCTGCATAGCTTTATGAACCCATCGCAGATGCTCTTTAATGAACCATTCCCGTTGAGCGTCGCGCGCATCAGCAAGGCCGTTTTCAGTTATATAGACAGGCTTTTTTGAATACTCCGGCCGTTTCAGAAGATGATAGATGCCCTCCGGATATAATTCCCATCCCAAGTCGCTCAATCGTTCATTCTCATTTTTTATTTTCCCGGGAAATGCTATGCGCATATGAAAATAATATTGGAGCGCATAATAATCATGGGTATCGCCGGTAAGTTTTAAAAAATAGCGATTCAGCCAAAAATCAGCAATGCGCGCAATAAGACCGTCAAAAAAGTTTTTCCGCATCGGTTCGCAGAACTTCAAGATATTCCCAAAACCAATTTGAGCATTTTTCTGTACAGCGCGAATCGCGTAATATGCCTCCCTATGCGCTTGTGCAAGCGTCTTGTATGCGCGCAACGTGAAAAAGACGCTCTTTTTTTGCGGCGGCCATACGCCCAGCATGAAGGAGTTAATGATGACCGATGTCGGTTCGTTCAGCGTCATCCAGAATTTCACATCATTTCCAAGCTCCTGAGCCATCCGCTCGGCATAGCGCGCAAAATAGCGTGGAAACTCTTTTGAAGTGACGCCGCCTTTATCCCGCATCCACAGCGGGATACACCAATGCCAGAGCGTCACAAAGGGTTCCATGCCTCGTTCATGAAGCGCGCGAATTACCTTTCGGTAATGCTCGATTTCTTTTTCATCCCACTTCCCTTCTTCGGGCTCGATGCGCGACCATTCGATGGAAAACCGGTGCACGTTGTGCCCAAGCGATTGTGCGATATCAAAATCCTCTTCATAACGGTTATAGTGGTCGCACGCGCGCCCGGAAATATAATTTGCGGGATTTTGCGCCTGCGCTTTGATATCCGTCCAATTCGAAAGATGGTTGAATTTCTTTTCCGCCTCTTGTGCGAGCCGTTCCGCATTCTGCTTCTCCCATTCGCTCCAGTCGTTGCGCGTTCCGCCTTCAACCTGGTGGCTCGACGTGGCTGAACCCCATAAAAATCCTTTTGGAAACCCGCCTAAATTTTTGTGCTTTTCGAAATTATTGCTATTCATTTTGTTTTACCTTAGCGTGCATTTACTGCACAAAAACTTAGGCGGGAAATTGCATCATCTTTTTATTATAGCGCATTACGCGCGTTTTCGGATGATTGACAAATAGCCTCAATTCTGGTACACATGAAATGCGCCATAGGGGCGAGATGTTCTCTACAACCACATAAGGAGGAGTCGTATGCGAAAGGGCTGGAAGCTTCGGGAATTGTTTTTGATCATCGGCGCCGGGATTCTCCTGACGCTCTTTATCGGCGATGCGCTTTTCACTCAATAC
Source organism: Candidatus Azambacteria bacterium RIFCSPHIGHO2_02_FULL_52_12 (assembly GCA_001775835.1). GTDB lineage: Bacteria > Patescibacteriota > Minisyncoccia > GWC2-36-17 > WO2-46-25 > WO2-46-25. The sequence goes on from MEYP01000004.1 coordinate 36,780, forward strand.
GTTGATGCCGCCGAACTTCCCGGGCGGACGGCAGGCAACTACTGGGAAACGGTGCTTGGCGCGTCGGTCGGCACGGGCGGATACGACACCCACGACTGCCAGCCGGATTGCACCAATCACATCGGCGACACCAGCAGGTGGCAGGTGAAGGGACAGCTCTATACCATGCAACTGCGCCGCACATACCATTTCGATCTCGGCGTGGAAGCCGGTCTTTCAAATACGCTCGTCCAACATCTCGATCATCGGGGCGATGCGAACGACCGCCTGACTCACCTGATCGTAATGGTGCGCACGCCGCTGTTTACGAAGCCCGGCATCGCCGGCAGCACAAACCTCTACGGCGGACTCGGCCCCGGCTGGGCAAAGACACAGATCGTTTTAAACAATGATCAGACGCATGTTGCCCATCACGGGACATTCGTCGCCGTTGCCGGCGCGGAATATCTTATAAGCCGCACCCTGGCCGTCTTCGCCGAGTTTCAGCATGTTAAACTCGGCAACAGCACCTTCGAAATCCCGCGGGGACGCAAAAAACCGCGGACGCTCTCGCTTGACCGCGAAATCAACACAGTCAACTTCGGCATAGTGCGGCACTTCTAGCACCGCCTGCCGGAAAACATGGGGCGCCCCAACCAACGGGGCGCCTCTTTTTTTCTTGCGGGAAACCGTTAAAAATGCTATTGTATATCCCATATGGACCGGGAAAAACTCCAAACATCTTTTTTTATCGGATTGCTCGCGCTCATCCTTGTTCTTTCGCTGTTTATTTTTCTCCCCTACCTCACCATCCTTGTGTTTGCGGCGGTGCTCGCTATCACGTTCGAGCCGCTGTACAACGCCCTGCGCGCAACTATTTTTAAAAACCGGTCGCTCGCATCGCTCGCCACCATCCTTATCGTTGTTGCCGCCGTACTCACCCCGCTCACGCTCTTTGGCGTCATGGTCTTTAAAGAAGCCGGCGGCCTCTACGCCTCCGTCACGGCGAATGACGGGGGCCTTGCATTCGTCACCCGTCTCACGGAAACGCTTGACCAGAAACTCAAACTCATAAACCACGGGTTCACGTTCGATGTCAGCGAACTCCTCAAGCAAATGTTGAGCTGGGTCGTGGGAAACGCCGGCGCGATATTCTCCGGCATCGCGCAGTCCGTCCTCGGGCTTTTTCTCACGATGCTCGCGTTCTATTATCTTTTGAAAGACGGCCCGCACCTTCGCGACGCGCTGATACGCTTGAGCCCGCTTGACGACGCGTACGACGCGCTTATCATCGGGAAGCTGAAGAACGCCGTCCATTCCGTGGTGCTCGGCACGCTTACCGTCGCCATCATCCAGGGGCTTTTGGTCAGCATCGGATTTTACCTGTTCGGCGTTCCCAACGGCGCGCTGTGGGGGGCGGTCGCTGCCGTCGCCGCGCTCATCCCGTTCATCGGAACCACCCTTGTCCTTCTTCCCGCCATCTTCTATCTTTTCATCGCGGGCAGCACCGCGTCCGGCATCGGCTTGCTGATATGGGGAGCCGTTGCCGTCGGCCTCATCGATAATTTCCTCACGCCGAAACTCATCGAGCGCGGGACGCGGATCCATCCGCTCCTCATTCTTTTTTCCGTGCTGGGCGGATTCTCTTTTTTCGGGCCGGCCGGTTTTCTCATCGGGCCGCTCACGATAAGCCTGCTGTTCGCGCTTTTTGAGATCTACCGCAAAATATTCAGCGCAGAAAAGGCATAAACGGCATGATAGGCGCATGGCACACGAAATCGCTCCCTGAACTTGAAAAGGAGCTCAACACCGACATCGCTTCCGGCCTTGCTCAAACGGAAGCGCAAGCGCGGCTCGCGCGCTTCGGACCCAATAAGATACCGGAACCGAAAACCGACTCGCTCGCGCTTATTTTTTTCCGCCAATTCAAAAGCCCGCTAATCGCGGTGCTTCTTGCCGCATGCGCCATCGTATTTTTCCTCCGGGAATTCACTGATGCGTTCGTCATTCTCTTCGTACTGGTTTTTAACGCCGTCATAGGCACGATTCAGGAAGGCAAGGCGCAGAACACCCTTTTGGCGCTCAAAAACTTCGTCAAGGCGAACGCGACGGTGCTTCGCGACGGAAAGGAACTTATCATCCCAAACGAGAACATCGTTCCGGGAGATGTCATTATTCTGCAGGAAGGTGAAAAAGTGCCCGGCGACGCGCGCGTGTTCGAATCGCATAACCTCACGCTTGATGAAGCGTCGCTCACCGGGGAATCAAAACCGATCCATAAAATTCCCGATTTGCTTGCCGATGAAAAACTCCAACCCGCCGAACGGGTCAATATGGTTTTTAAAGGAACTCATGTCGTCGGCGGCAACGGAAGAGCGCTCGCGGTCGCAACAGGCGTCAACACCGAGATTGGAAAGATCAGCGCCGTCATTGCGGGACTTGAAACCGAAATACCGCTGAAAGCCGATATCCGCAAGCTTTCACGTTTCATCATCGCGGTCGTCGGCGTCGTGGTTGCGTTTGTTTTCATGCTCGGCGTCAACCAGGGAAAATCCGGGATCGAGATGTTCAAGACGGTCGTCTCGCTCGCGGTTTCCGTCATTCCCGAAGGCCTTCCCGTCGTCCTTACGATTGTGCTTATCAGCGGGGTATTTCGCATGGCAAAGCGCAACGCGCTCGTCAAACGCCTGCAGGCCGTGGAGGCGCTCGGACAAGCGACGGTAATCGCGGTGGACAAGACCGGGACCATCACGAAAAACGAGATCGTGATCTCACAGATTTTTTTAAACGGCACCCTGTTCGAGCTGGCTGGCACCGGCTACGACCCGAAAGGAAGCGTGAGCGTTCGGGGCGCCATCATCGACCCGCTGAACCACCCCGAACTGCTCATGGCGGGGAAAATCGCCGCGCTATCGGCAAACGCCCGCATCACTTTCAACGAAGAAAGCGGAACGTACGTGGTTACAGGGGATCCGACCGAAGCCGCCATGCGCGTCGCCGCGGAGAAGATCGGATTTAAAAAACACGAGCTCGAACGGGAACTTCCCCGCATCGGCGAGATACCCTTCGGTTATGAGACAAAATACCACGTTACCGTGCACCAAAACGGCGATAAGCAATTCGTCGCCGTTACGGGCGCTCCGGAGGCGGTCACTCCCTTGGTAAAACATTTCGGGGAGAACGGACAGGTGGTGCCCATGACGAAACAGCGTGAGGAAGAGATCGAGGCGGCTCTTATCGCCATGTCGGAGCTTGGCCTGCGCGTCGTCGCGTTCGCCATGGCGGAGCTCCCGCCCGGCAAACAGCTTACCGATGCGGATGATATCCCGCATCTTATTTTCGGGGGGCTGTACGGAATGCACGACGCGCTCCGTCCCGAAGCGCGAGAAGCAATCGCCGCGATACGCAGGGCCGGCATCAGGGTCGCCATGATCACCGGTGACCACAAAATAACGGCGCAGGCGATTGCGCGGGAAGCCGGCATCTTTTCCCCGGGCGACGAACTGCTCACCGGCAACGACGTTGAACGGCTTTCCGTGGAAGAGCTTTCCAGAAAACTGGCGCGTACGACTGTTTTCGCGCGCGTAACACCCGAGCACAAGCTCAAGATCATCCGGGCTTATAAAGCGCGCGGCGATATCATCGCCATGACCGGCGACGGCATCAACGACGCGCCGTCGCTCGTTGCCGCCGATCTTGGCGTCGCCATGGGAACCACCGGAACCGAAGTCGCTAAAGAAGCATCCGACATTATTCTGCTCGACGACAATCTTATCAGCATCGTGAACGCCATCGAAGAAGGCCGGAGCATCTACAAAACCATCAAAAAGGTCATTCTCTATCTTTTTTCCACCAGCATCGGCGAGGTGCTCACCATCATCGGCGCGCTTCTCGTCGGGTATCCCCTTCCCGTCCTTGCTGTCCAGATCCTGTGGCTCAATCTCGTCACCGACGGATTTCTCGATGTCGGGCTCGCCATGGAACCAAAAGAACCGGAACTGCTTGACGGCAGATTCAAACGGTCGAAAAACCTAGTGGATAGCACCATGGTGGCGCGCATGTTCATTATGGCGGTTCCCATGATGGCGGGCACGCTCGTTCTTTTTGACGGCGTGTTTGAACATGACCTTCCTAAAGCCATGACGCTCGCCCTCACGACACTTGCCGTATTTCAATGGTTTAACGCATGGAATTGCCGGTCCGACCGCACTTCGATCTTTCGCGCGAATCCGTTCACCAACCTGTACCTTGTCGGCGCGACAGCTATCGTCATCACGCTCCAGCTTTTTGCTGTCTACGCGCCAACGATGCAAAAGATCCTCCAAACGGTGCCGCTCACGCTTTTTGAATGGGTGCTTGCCATCGGCGTCGGATTTTCCATTGTCATCGCCGAAGAGTTACGCAAACTCTTGGTAAGAAATAATCTACGCACCGCACATGTTTGACGTTATCGCATTGGTTGAGGCCGCCGGATATCTCGGGCTATTCGCCATCGTCTTTGTCGAATCCGGTCTGTTCTTCGGTTTCTTCTTTCCCGGGGACAGCCTGCTTTTCACCGCCGGCGTTCTGGCGTCCCATGGGCTGTTGAGCTTCCCGGCGGTGGTGGCCGTCACATTCACCGCCGCGATTTTGGGCGTCAGCGTCGGCTATGCGTTCGGCAAAAAAGTCGGGCCAGCCATTTTTAAAAAGCACGATTCGTTTTTCTTCCATAAAGATCACCTGGAACGCACGCGCGTTTTCTACCAGGCGCACGGCCCCAAGACCATCGTGCTGGCCCGATTCCTCCCAATCATCCGCACTTTTGCCCCCATCTTCGCCGGCATCGGCAGGATGCACTACCGCACGTTCTTTTTCTACAACATCGTAGGAGGAGCGCTCTGGACCGTCGGACTCACCGGCGCCGGCTATTATCTTGGCAGCGTCATCCCCGACATCGACCGCTATCTCATTCCCATCATTTTAGGCATCATTATCGTCTCCCTCATCCCCGCCCTGCGCGAATTCGCCAAGAGCAGGAAATAACACCTACCAATCCTACGTTTCTTTACGATAGTAAAGAAACGTAGGATTGGTAAAAAATCTATAAGAGAAATGGATGTGGATAACCTCAATTTGACGACAACTCGTAATTAAGAGATACTGGAGATGGACCTTCCTTTACTTCATTTGCTCTTTTACTTTAGATTTTTTCACACAATGAAGTTTGGTCCAAACCGCAAAAGCGCTGCATCCTCACGGGTACAGCGCTTTTCTATTTTTCTTTTTCATGGTTTGGTAAAATTTTGTAACTATTTTACAAACTCATCACAGTTGCATTTTGAGCAAGAAACTCCATCCTCAAATTCTTCAAATTGTGTTTTCTTAAGAATACCTATGTGATCTCCTTGCATATGACCGCAATCAATTCTTTTACACAATTCGTCGGAAAAATCTTGTTTCTCATATTTCTGGCACTGACACTCCAGACATTTCCTTATATAGGGGCGATCACTATCCTTCTCACTTTCTGCTATGCCTGCTGGCTGGTAGTGGCGTTTTTCCGCATGTAAACAACTTTTACATTTTTGTTCACTCATATATTTTGATTACCTTTCCTATTAATTACCAATTATTATTGACTGTGGAAATACTTAGGCTTATAGAGTGAGAATAATTACAGATGCATTATTTTTTCCCTAAACCAATATGGTCAGAAGCCGCTTTTGCGTAAATAGCGTGCTCGACTAAATCTATTTTTTCACCTCCACTACCAACTAAAGCTTTTTTAACTTTTCCAAAAGTCTGAATGATATATGGTCCTTTTTGTCTATCAAAGACATCGAGTATTGCCCGTCCTCCTCCAGAAACTTCTTTGCCTGCCGCAGTTTTACGAAAACTACCAGTTCGTTCCTCATGCTCAATCATTTCTTCAAGTAATTTTGCTCTGTTATATTCATCTCTTATAGCTAAAAGATATTTGAAATCTTCTGGGTCGAGCTTTAGCATCTCATCATAAGTAATGCTTTTAGCTATCATTTCCAAATAAGTATCTTTTTCGTATGCCATATCGTATTTTTATCAGTTACTTACTTTACAAAATAATTTATACTCTTTCTGTACAACTTGGCGAACTTCTGCAATTTCAAAATATCCAACCCTTGTTCGCCAATCTCTACACGAGACACATACGACCTTTCGAACCTGCCCGCCTAAATTTGCGGACTTGGTGCGCGCAGTAGGGATTGGACCTACGACCTTTCGAATGTGAATCGAACGCTCTACCACTGAGCTATGCGCGCGTAAAATTTAATAGCACCCGCGAGGGAGAAGCCCCTTGAAATGTATCGGGCCCCGCCACAACGGGGCAAGCTTGGCAGTGGGACACCTTAACGTAGTTTATAAAGGGAGGCGCTATATTTCAAGGGGCTTCGCCCTCGCAGGTGCCGGAAGCAAGATTTACTACACTTTCAACTTGTTGATGAGCTTTCTGTGCGGAAACTCCAGCACATCGAGGATGAAGCGGTCGAACATGTTCTTGCGATATTTGAATTCCTCGGTGGTCAGGAGCACATATCGGATTTCTTTGCCGATGTTTGACTCTATAAGGCGCAGGAATTTCTCCATTTTCTTCTCGCTCACGCGGTTGCCCACGATAAGCATGTCGGCGCGCGCTTTTTGCTCGTTGATGAGCGTGCCGGCTATCATGAAAAGTTTGATCTGCCCAATTTTCGAGATTTCTTTCAAGAGCAGCTCGTCGGCAACGGGCGGAAACCGCAAAACAAGGTTTTTGATGTCCTCGAGATACGGGAATTTATAGCTGACCGAGAACGCTTTCGATGATTTTGATTTGAGAAACCCCTCGGCGAGAAGCTTCAAAAGATGGGATTTGACCGTCGCGCTCGGGAGGTTCAGTTTGCGCGCGATATCGGAGGCCTCATAGAACTTGGTGTGATTGTACGTGAAAAATTTAATGAGCCGCGATTTGATTTCCGAATTGAAGAATTGTTCAAATGTCATAATGAAATATCTATTCGTAATGTTTCAATAGTACCACGGTTTACCGCTTTATGCAAAGCGTTTGGTGTGTTAAAATGAGCGTATATGCAAAACTATTTCATCGCCGCCAAAGAGCTTATTTTAAAGCAAAATCCGCGCGCGTCAGGCATCGAAACGTTCGTCTACGAACCGTCCACCATCGAGGAAGAGCCGCTCGGCAACCTGTACATCATGGGATGGCTTAAGAACCATCGGTCTGACATGGCGTTCATCCCGAATCTCATCGCGTCCGTCATCCGGCGGAAGTTTTATAAATTGGAGGCGCAGGAAGACGCGAAGACCCATCTGGAGCGAAGCGTGCAAAAAGCGAATGAAGCGCTGAAAGACATCGCAAAAACAAGCACAAGCGTGCTTGAAGATATCGGCTTGTGCGTCGTCAACATCGCCGGAGACAAGATACGCTTTGCCACCATCGGCGACTGCGTCATGCTTTTGTTCCGCGATGTCGCCGTAACGGACATGCAACAAAAAAGCGGGAAGAAGAAGGCGCGGGAAGGGTTCGCAAATATCGTAACCGGCGACATCGAGGAGCGCGACAGATTCATTATAAGTACCCGCCGCATCATGGACTTATTCTCTGATGCGGGCATCGTCAAGCTGTTCATGCTTGCGCAGGAAAATCAGGCGGAAATCATAACAAAGATATATCAGAAAAACAGCAAGGAGACGCCCCTGCCCGACCAGGCGGCCATGTTGCTTGAGGTGAAAGCCCAAAAAGGCCAGGGCTTGCTTTCGTTCACAAAAAACATCCGCGCGAGATCAAACGTCGTCGCGCAACGGACGAAAGACGCTTTTTCGCCAACCAAAACGATCGGGCGCGCCATGCAAAAACTGAACCCGGCCGATGCCATCCGCGGGCTGTCGCGCATCCGCGTCCACCGCAATGCTTTGCTTCTTTCGACCGGCATCGTGCTTACGGTCGTTGGAAGTTTCGTGTACGTGGCCATGAGCATGAAATTCACAGCCCTTGCAAACGCCAAGGCAAAAACGGCGCAAGCAGAGCCGCTGGTCCGTTCGGACAAGCAAAATGCCCTGACGCTCTTGCGCGAGGCGAATGCCCTTGCGTTCCCTTTGTTGTCCGCGTGGTATATGAGAGCAGACGCTGAGAAACTCCTTGGCGCCGTTGACCGTCTTTTCAATAAGGCAAACAACATCTATATCGGTCCGCCGGTCTTCATCGCAACCGTGCCGACCACATCATTGCAATTCACGCCTTCCTCTATTTTTGATACCCAAGACTACCTGTATGTTTTTGATAAAACACCGAACCTTTTCTACAAGATCGATACATCATCCCGCGAAGGTTCGTTCACCTTTCTCGATCTCGCGACAACCACGGAAAGCAACCGCGCATTTCAAAAAGACGGCAAACTCTATTTCGTCAACGATGCCGCGCGCGCGGCATACGTGTTTTCCCCCGCCGACAAAAAACTCGAGCGGGTTGCCGCCTCGCTGAAAAAGACGCTCGCTGAACCCTCAGCCCAAAATACGCGGGATATGCCCGACGCCCGCTATGCGCTGACGCCGGAGAAAAGCAGGATCAGCAAAGATTCAAAGCTCGGCACTATCCGCGACCTCTTTTTGCTCGGCGCTTATGCGCAAAACCCGCTGGACTTCACGGTGTCGCATGATGCCAAGTATATCTATGTGCTTGCTCAAAATAACATATTTGCGCTAGAAAACAGCCAATAATAAAAAAACAGTCACCGAGGGCGACTGTTTTTTTATAACTTACTTAAGCTCGACAACCGCGCCAACCGCTTCCAATTTCTTCTTCATGTCTTCCGCATCCGCTTTCGAGACGTTTTCTTTTACCGTTTTTGGAGCCTGGTCGATGATGTCTTTTGCTTCTTTCAGGCCAAGACCGGTTATTTCACGCACCGCCTTGATAACCTGTATCTTCTGTTCCCCCGCGCTTTTAAGCTCCACGGTGAACGATGTTTTCTCCGCAGCCGCTTCGCCACCCGCCGCACCTGAAGACGCTGCCATGACAGGAGCCGACGCCGATACGCCAAAATGTTCTTCAAGCGCACGAACCAATTCCACGACATCCACAACGTTTAGTTTTTCTATCTCTCCCACAATGGTCTTGAACTTTGCGGGAACTTCTTTTTTTGTTTCGTCCATATTGTTATGATGTTATTTCTTTAATGATTACTGTTTTTTATCCGCTATCGCCTGCAAAGCATAGACCAGCTTTGAAATTGGCGCCTGAAATTGCCGCAACAGTCCGGCAAGCAGGTCTTCGCGCGAATTTACTTTCGCGAGCAGGGCTATCTTGTCGATGCCGAGCATCTGCTTGTCGAATATGCCGCCAAGAACCTTGAACGTCTCGTTGTCTTTCGCTTTGGAAAACGAATAGACGATCTTTGCCGGGCTCAACTGGTCGTCTTTGGAAAACGCGACGCCCACTGAGCCGCTGCCTTCTTTTATGTCAATGCCGGCGGCATCGATCTTTGCTTTCGCTAAAGCGGTTTTAAGCAGGCTTTTTTTGATGACTTTGTATCCGATGCCTTTTTCTTTGAGATTCTTACGGAGCTCTCTGATCTTTTCCACGCTGATTTTGGAAAAATACGTGAATATGAATACCTTGTTTTCCGACAGCTTATCGCTGACGTCTTCCACAATAACTTCTTTTTGTTTTCTCGTGAGTGGCATGGTAATGGGTAATGTTGATAAAAATAAAAACGACCTTTGTAAGGCCGCAGACTGGCAACAGAATCTAGATTCTATTTTCTACTTTCTAGATTCTACCTCAAGGGGTCTTGTGTCCCGCACGGCGCGGGACTGCCTCCTGTCTACGGTCTGTTATGCAATTGTTGCCAGTATACGCTTATAGCGTCCGCGAGTCAATAGCCATGGCGACAAAACGGGAAACCGCTTCCTGAAACTTTTTTTTGTCGA
>MEYP01000004.1:46708-63002 GCA_001775835.1 Candidatus Azambacteria bacterium RIFCSPHIGHO2_02_FULL_52_12
TTTCGTTTGATAAAGCCGGCATCATACGAGCGGGCAAGGATTTTGTACACCCCCGCCGCAAGCACGTCCGGGTCCTGTTCGTCGAAAAATTCCCCCATTTTCCCCTCCTGGAGCCATTCCGTCGCACCCCCCTTGCGATATGCCAGAATCGGTTTTCCCCAATGCGCCGCCTCAACCGCCGTGAGCCCGAAATCCTCTTCACAGGGCATAATGAGCGCCGTGGAGTTTTGATAATGCGCGCCAAGAGCCGTATCGTCCGCGAATCCAAGAAAGGCGATGTTGGCATTTGCCATGCGTTTCAAGCGTTCGCGTTCCGGACCGTCGCCGATGATGATGAGCGGCAGCTGCAGGGCATTGAATGTCCGAACGACGACGTCTATTTTTTTATACGCGGAAAGCCGGGAGACGACGAGAAAATAATCTTTCGCGTACCGTACCGCTTGCGATTGATCCTGCTTTTCTAAAGCAAAAGGCGGGTAGATGACCGCCGCATGGGCGCCATAATAGGTCTTTATCCGTTCCGCCACAATGCGCGAAGGCGCCATCCAGAAATGAACGCGGCGCGCGGCGCGCCGGTCCCACATTTTTAAAAGCGCCAGAAGCGGAGCGAGACCCGCCCGAAACAAAAAACCGAAACGATTATCGGAGAGATAGCGGCGCCGGTAATCCCAGAGAAAACGCGTCGGGCTGTGGCAATACGAAATATGCACGGCGCCCGGTTTCACGCGCACACCCTTTCCGAAAGACGCGGAAGAAGAAATGACGACGTCATACGCGGACAGGTCCAGCGTCCTTACGGCAAGGGGGAAAAACGGCAGAAGCCACCGCTGACGCCTTTGCGCCCAGCGAGGAAGCATGCGCAAAAAGGACGCGCGTACATCGCGATGCGCGAACCATGGCGCCATCTTTTCCGGGTCGTAGAGCAGAGTATAAAGGGGCGCTCCGGGAAACAACTCAGCCAGGGCAAGCAGTACCCGTTCCGCCCCGCCGAATTGCGTGAGATAATCGTGTACGAACGCAACGCGCATACGATATTATTGAGAAGTTAAAACATCCAGCGTCTCTTTCGCGCACCGAAACCAGCTGTACTGTCGGACATTCTCAAGCCCTTTTTCAACCAGTTGTTTTCGCAGATTCTTGTCTGAAATTATCCGGTATGTCGCCTCGGTGATCTCTTCGATACTGTGCGGATCAACGTGCAGCGCCCCGTCGCCGGCGACTTCCGCCATGCTTGAGATATTCGAAGTCACCAACGGCACCTGGCGAAGCTGTGATTCCAAGATCGGCATGCCGAATCCCTGGTAGAACGAGGGAAACACGAATACGTCGGCATGCTTGAAAAACGACTCTTTTTCTTCATGGCTGATATATCCCGTCTGTACGATGTCCTGCTTATACCTGCTTTCATCGATTGCGCGCCCGATCTCGTCGAACCCGAACCCCGGCCTGCCCACCAGCACGAGCTTGTGCGGGATTTTGTATTTTTCCTTGAGAACGCCGAATGACCGCACGATGTTCGCGACATTCTTCTTTTTTTCGAGCCGGCCGATGAATAAGATGTATTTTTCGTCGATTGGCGGGTATTTATGATGGTACGCTATCTGCGAATTGACGCCATGGTGGATGATCCTGATCTTTTGCGGGTCGGCATTATAGAACTTGATAAGGTCTTTCTTGGTCGATGCCGACGTCGCGATGATGGTTTTCGCTTTGGCAACCGCCCGCGCCGTATGGGTCTTCAGATAGCGCAGGTGATCGCTTGCGTACGCTTCCGGATAATATTCGAATTCAAGTCCGTGGATGGTAACCACGTTGTTGCGGGGATATATGGCCGGCAGAAAATTCGCCGGCATGAAGAGCACATCCGGCGGACTGAAGAACATTTTCAAAGAAAGACGCGTCTCCATCCCTAAAAAGGGCGCATATAATTTTTCCACTTTGAAATGGCCGGGGAGAAAGAAGCTGTTTTTCGAGAAATAAGAGGTATAGAGCGCGAATGAGTGCTGTTTTGATTCATCCAGCATGGCGAGATGCTTGATGACCTGATAGACGTATTCTTCGATACCGGTTCGCTCGTATTTGAACGCGGCTTTGGCGTGAATGCCTATTTTCATGCGAAATTTATTTAAATTTATGAGTTACCAACGAAATAAATTTTACCATAAATTTGAGCACCCCGCTCTTATTTTGCTTCCGAGCAACTGTGCGATGCGCGAGGAGCGGATAGCTCCATTCTGCTTTGGGGCGAAGCGCTTCGCCCTGTGAGGGATATGCCTATTCGGCATGCGCACTTCGCTGGCTACTCCGTTGGCAAAACAAGGGCGGGGTAAGGTTTTCTAGTCCCCATCAGAACGCTTAAAGTAATAAGCGTTCTGATGGGGAAGAAAGCCCTTACTTCTTACTCATGATGCTTCGCTTGTAGATATTCAAATTATCCAGGACAACTCCGGTCCCTTTCGCGACGCACAACAGCGGGTCTTTCGCTCTCACGCAGGGCACGCCGGTGACTTTAAACAGCAGTTCGTCAATGTTGCGCAAAAGCGCCCCGCCGCCCGACAGCACCATGCCTTTGTGCATGATGTCCGAGGCAAGCTCCGGGGGCGTTTCCTGCAAAACCGCTTTCACCGCGCGCACGATCTCTTTCAACTGTTCGGAGATGGCTTCCGCGACCTCATTGGTCGATATCTTGACCGTGCGCGGCAAGCCGGTAAGGATATCACGCCCTCTTACTTCCATGGTTTCCTCGTCCTTTACCGGCACGGCGGAACCGATGGATATTTTGACGTTCTCCGCGGTGCGCTCCCCTATTTCAAGGCCGTGCTCTTTGTGCATGTAATCCACGATCGCCTGATCGATCTTATTTCCCGCGACGCGCACGGACGACCACGCGACGATGCCGCCCAGCGAGATAACGGCGATTTCCGAGGTGCCGCCGCCGATATTGACGATCATATTGCCCGATGCCTCGTTGATCGGGATATTGGCGCCGATAGCGGCAAGCACCGGCTCTTTCACCACGTATGCGGCTTTCGCGCCCGCCTGTATCGCCGCGTCAATGACCGCCCGGCGCTCGGTCGAAGTGACGCCCGCGGGCACCGAAATCATGATCTCCGGCTTGAAAAACCGTATCTTCCCGCATCCTTTGTTGATGAAATACGCGAGCATCGCCTCGGTGATCTTGTAGTCGGCGATGACGCCGTCTTTCAGCGGCCGGAGCGCGATGATGGCATCGGGCGTGCGCCCGATCATCTGTTTCGCTTCCGCGCCGACGGCCAAAACCGTGCGGTCGGCCGCCGAGACGGCGACCACCGACGGTTCGTTCGCCACCACTCCTTTTTTGGGGATAAAAACAAGCGTGTTGGTCGTGCCGAGATCTATGCCGATTTTTCTGATAAACATAATGAAAACGAAAAATTACGTTCTTTTGATGTTCGCCCCAATCTTTCGCAACCGTTCTTCTATTTTTTCATATCCCCTGTCCGCCTGATACGCGCTGTGGATCGTCGTTGTTCCTTTGGCGACGAGCGCCGCGATGATAAGCGCCGCGCCCGCCCGCAAATCAAAACCGGTGATGTCCATGCCTTCCAGGGGCGTCGGCCCCGTGATGAGCGCCCGGTGCGGGTCGCATATGAACGCGTCCGCGCCCATGCGTTTCAGCTCATCAATGTATTTCAGCCGCCCCTCGTACATCCAGTCGTGGATCAAGCTCACCCCTTTTGCCTGCGTCACGAGCACTGCGAAAATGGGCAAGAGATCGGAACTGAACCCCGGATAGGGCATATTGTGCGTTTTCGCCACCGCGCGCAAACGCGACGGGAATACTTCGATGTCGGCAAGCATGTATCCCCACGAAGACTTCACCATCCGTTCATTGCGTATCTTCAATGTAACATTCGCTTCCTTGAATTTCAAGAGTTCCAAACGGATGAATTCGGGCGCTGTGCCGCGTATGACGATATGGCTGTGCGTCGCCGCGGCCAGCGCGATGAACGTGCCCATCTCAATGGGATCGGGCATGACGCTCCATCGCGCCCCTTTAAGCTTAGGAACGCCGTGAATGGTAAGATGGTGCGTGCCGATGCCGGAAATGCGCGCGCCCATCGCGTTGAGAAAATGGCATACGTCCTGCACGTAATGCTCGCACGCGGCGCCGAAAATCTCCGTCACCCCTTCAGACACCGCCGACGAAAGGAGGATATTCTCCGTTGCCGTTACCGACATCTCCGACAGCACTACGGTGCGTTTTTTAACCTTTTTCTTTGAAATATGGTAGAGCCCGTTTTTCTTCACAACCGCCACGCCAATCTCCCCCAATGCGTCGATATGGGGATCCAAAATACGCGCGCCGAGCGCGCATCCGCCCGGTTTTGGCAATGCGAATCGCTTGAATCTCGTGGAAAGCACCCCGAAAAGAAAAACAGATGATCGGATCTCCGCCACCAGCGCGTAGTCGATATTCTTTAAATCGAGCTTTGCGGCCGATATTCTCAATTTCCGTTTCCCGATGAATTTATATTCTACCCCGATGCTCTTTAAGATGCCGAGCATTTTAAACACATCCCCGATGAGGGGGATGTTATCTATCACGCACTCATCTTTGGTGAGCAGCGCGGCGACCAGTATCGGCAATGCCGCGTTTTTCGCGCCAAGCGCCTCTATTGTTCCTTTCAGCTTTTTACCTCCTCTAATGATAAACTTTTCTTTTGATGGCGTCATGCAGATAGTAGATAAAGTGTAAAACTAAAAATGAAAAGCTCAAAACTACAACATAAAATTTAAAGTTATTTAGTTTTAAACTTTAAGTTGTTATTTTACGTTTTGAGTTTTACGCTCTACACTTTCCTGTCACCGCAATGAGGACATACCGGCAGATGAGCATACTTCATTTTCTGGCATTTTTTGCACTGCTCTAAAATTCGCTCCCCGCAGTGCGGACAAAAAGCATCCGCGAGTTTCAGCGAAAACTGGCATGAAGGGCATTTGTTTTCCCGCAAACGGCGCAAGGCGACGCGCGTAGGGCTGAAGATCTTTTTCTGCAGAACATACACGGCTCCACCAAGCACCGCGATGCTCAAAAGCATGCCCGCGTAGCTCAACAGACTGCGCAACAGCTGGGATTCTTTGATGATGCCCCAGAGCGCTTCTATGATGATGGCCAGAAACAGCGACCAAAAATACACGCAGACCATCTGGATGACGAATACCGAAGCGACGGCAAGCAGGAATGTCGCAATGACGGTATAGGGGCTGTTTCTCGCGCTCAAGCGGAAATAAAGCTTTAAGACCCCGAAGAAAAACGGGAACACGAACAGCGCCTGCAGGAGAAATACCATAAATTCGTGCCAACGCCAGGCCCAACGCCAATCGGACAGCGCTTTCTGATATAGCGCCTGAATCTCCGCGTTGGACGGTTTCAACTGGTCCGCCAGCGTTGTTGTTTGTGCCTGTAGATTCGCGATGTCTTTCACCAGCATCGTGTTCTGGCTTTCCAATTCGGCAAGTTTCGCTTGGAGCTCTGCTGTGTTATAGAGCCTCCCTTCAACCTGCGCGATCTTTTCCGACAAACTCAACTGATACGCAGAGCGAAAATTCTCAAGATCAAATTGGATTTTGTTGAGGTCGGCCTGTTTCCTGTTCGTTTGAGTCTGGAGCGCGTTTATCTGGTCACGGGACGATTTCGTCTGCTCGAACACCGCGGGAATCCCATACTTTTTCTCAAGCTCGGAAAACGCACAGGTCGTTTGCACCTGCCTCAATTCTTGCGGAGGCGTCCCTTCTAAAGCGGGCGAAGGATAGGGCGCGGGCTTTTCATACACAGGCTGTGTCTGGTAATCGTAATACGGCCCGCTGTAGCGCCATGCATCCTGCCAGCCGTAGACGGTATAAGGCACGGAACACGCCGAAAACGCCTGCGGTTTTGCCGGCACTTTTTCCAGATCGCCGATAGCCATGCTCCCCAGCCACCACGAAATGATAGCCATCGCAATCAGCAAAATATACCCCGCGATAGGGGTTTTCCGTTCCCGCTCCTCGAATCCGATTTCCTTATGTTCCTGTTTTTCTTTTTTCCACCACATATATCAATAATCAAGCCTTATTCGCGCTCCCAAAGAGCATGATTTTATTATCTACCACATTCCCCATGGCGTCCATAGCGGACACAAGATACTTATACGGCGTCGTTTCATCGGTTTCATCCAGGACTTTTTTAAGCGTATCATGGAATGCCGCGCGAAGTTCGGTGTTTACGTTGATTTTACGGATGCCGTTTTGAATGGATGCTTGTATCTGGTCATCAGGTATGCCGGAGCCGCCATGCAATACGATAACCGCCTTGCCTTTCAACAGCGTGTAGCTTTGCGCCAAGCGTTCGATATCAAGCTTTGGCTCGTCAATGGAAATGCCGTGGCTGTTGCCGATGATGATAGCCATTCTGTCTACCCCCGTGCGTGCAACAAAATCAGCCGCCTGCGCCGGGTCGGTGTAATATTCGGGCTTTATCTCCACTTTCTCTTTGATTATCTTCGATACGCCGGCAAGATGTCCGAGCTCGCCTTCTACGGAAATGTCGGGGCTGAACCGCGCGCACATCTGGACGACATATTTTGTCTGCTTTATATTTTCCTCGTAGTCAAGTTCCGACCCGTCAAAATGAATGGAATTGTACCCCGCCTTCAATGCTTCCTCCACCTTGTCCGCCGATTTGGTATGGTCGGCATTCAAAATGATCGGCAAACCCGTTTCTTCTTCGTACGCCTCGCACAATTTTACCGCCTCCCGAACGCCCAAGAAATCACGCTCCCCTTCCGATGTGCCAAAAATCACCGGCGACTTCAACTTCACCGCGACCTTCATAATCGCCTTTATCTGATCCGCCGTGGACACATTGAACTGCCCGATGGCATATCCTTCGCGTTCCGCTTTTTGAAAATGTTGTTTAGTGGAGAGATTCATAAAATTAATTTATTTTTCTGGACAATCAATGACAGTCCAAGAATTTGCGGGGATGCCCGCCGTATAACCACATCTCGTGCTGTCACATATAAACTTGAAATCGTCTTCCCCGGGATCTCCCGTCCAATCGATTTCTGTACGCACACCGAGACAATATGTTGCGTCATTACCTTGATTACTATAGACATAGGTGTTTGCTATTGAATCCGCGGGCAAGCTTTTTTGAAAAGTATTTAGCATAGGACATCCCACGATACCTGCGGTTGCATTAATTGTCCATCCTGCAGGACAGCCAATATCTGTTTCCGGAGGATAAACTCCTGGAGACTGTTTAGATGCGTAGAGCGTAAATCCAGTAGCCATTGATTGGGCATTCTCTATTCTTTCGGAGTCTCTTTTTCGAGCATCAGTGGTATTAAGTAATAAGGGTGGAGTGGTAGTAGCATCCGATGACCATATCTTATCTTGTGGCACTTCGAATACGCTGTCAGGAATATCTTCAAACACAAAATTCGTATTTTCAACAACGGCTTCGGTAATAACGCTGTTAGACGTATATGTGGTTTTTATTTTTAGTGGTATTCCCTGTTCATTTGAAATCCATGATTTTGAAGTTACGAGGGTGTTACCACCCATACCTTCCCCTTCTGTTGAGTCCTCAATAATAGTGGTCGGTACGCCGTCAATTAATTCTTTTCCCACTATTTTGAATGTCTTCTTCTCTAGTATTCTTTTTACAATCTCTTCAAGCGATTTGAACAAATTCTGGCTTGGCGCAATTGAGTATTTATCACGCGATTCGTCATAGAAATATACACCCTCTGGACGAACTATTATCCTTGTTAAAAAAGTCTTTTCCAACGTCGTTCCAGAAGAATCCATCCGCATATAGGGTAATTTCTGCCAAATTTTTGTAGTACCGGGTAAGGTAACGTTTTCCCAGCCGCCAAAAGCATTGATCTCTTTATGTTCATATTGTACGAATCCAATATTTTGAGCTTTTGCAAGAATATCTTGAATGGATTCTGTGGTAGTCGCAGAAAGTTGACTCTGTTCCTCTTGAGTTAGTTTTTGTATGGGAAGCGTTTGTTCTTGTGGTGACTGCGATGATACTGTTTGTTGTTTCGGCTCATACACAAAATACCAATACGCAAACCCGCCACCGGCAAGGAGCAGGGCGGCGAGCACTGACATGGTAACAATAAGCGCTTTTGATTTTGCACCGACAACTTTTTTTGCAGACCCGGGAAATACCGCCAAAAGCCCTTCGTCCACATCAGACTCTTTCCACCCCGCGCCAAGCAGAGCGGCTTTGATATCCTTTTCGCTCGCGCCTTGAGCGATGCTTTGCGTGATATATTCAATGAGTTGCGGGTTGGGCATGTTATTTAAAAATCACTTTCGGTAAGATGCGATTGACGGAGAATGGAACGAAATGTTCCGTATGGAATTTCTCTTTTATTTGCCGGGACGATCACAGTAAGTGTCGGGCTGCCCATTTTTCTAAATTTCACGTGACTCCCTCTTCGTGAAACATAGAGAAAGCCGTTCCACTGAAGAATCCTGACGATATGCGCTGACGAATACAGTTTAGGCATGAGAAAAACGATGCGTCACAATCGTTGGCGCACTCACTTTCACGGGACGAGCTGATTTTTTATCTTCAAAGTAAAGTTCAAGCGCCTCCGCTAAGTTTTCTAAAGCATTTTTTTTCGTATTACCAAAGCTCGCAACATCAACATTAAGACACTGCGCTACATAGTGCCTACCCTCTTTCCACACCACGTTTTGAAGATTTAGTTTCATAACCTTTATTTAATAAAGGGCCGTAAACTAGCATTAGAATACCATGTTTATTGTATAAAATCAAACAGGTAACTGCCCGATGGCATATCCACCCGCATCCGCTTTTTGAAAATGTTGTTTGGTAGAGAGGTTCATATAGAAAAACAAAAACTATGCTTTTAGCATAGCATGTTTCCTTAGTATCTTCCACTTAAATCTCCTTCGGCTTGAAGTCTTTGTTGTCTTTCAAGAGCGAGGTCATTTCGTCTTTTTCAAGCAGGCCGTTTTGCGGCCCCGGAATGCGGATGACATAGGCGGAGTTGAACGTCCCCCACCGCATCGCCTCCTCAACGCTCAAATCATGCACGCGCGCGGCGGTGAACGCGGCGCCAAACGCGTCGCCGCAGCCGGTGCGCTCCACGACAAGACCGTCGAAAATATCCAAGTGAAAATATTTTTCACCATCGTACGCATATGAACCCTTGGGGCCGTCGGTCAGCACGCAGGTCTTCACCCCGAGTTTGCGCATCGCCGCCATAAGCTCTTTCACGTCGGATCCCGTTGGCAAGCCAAGCACCCGTTCGTGCTCTTCTTTGTTCATGAACAAGATTTCCGTGCGGGCAAAGAGCGGTTTTAACGCCTCCAAACCAAGATGCATCTGGTGCGTTCCCGGATTGAACGCGAACTTCACCGATGGATTTGCAGCCAGATATGCAAGCACCTGGTCGTGCAATACCGGCACGGCAGATTGCGGACCCGCGGACGTGAGATACAGCCACTTGGTCTTCATATCCATCGGGAGATCGTATTTGCGCGCGAGGTGGTACACCAAAATGGTGCGCTCTCCCTGAAATGAGATGACGCCTGAAACATTCGTCGAACTTTCTTTGTCTTTATGGATATATTCCAGCCCGACATTGCATTTTTTCAATTGCTCGATGATATCGTTGCCAGCGCTATCTTCTCCTATAATCGTATAAAATGCTGTTTTTAAGCCGAGCTTTGCCGAGCTGATCGCCTGATTCATCGCGTTGCCGGCGGTAAAGCGCAGATATTTATCTACTGCGAGCTTGTCCGCGTAGCTGATGCTCAATTTGCAATCTTCTTTGTTGATGTCACATACGACCGATGCGTCGTGGATGAAGAAAAAGTGGTCGATGGTCGAGTCTCCGACCGAAATCATGTCGTACATATGCCAAATATATTAAAATTTACGATCCGTCAGCTGATGGAGAAGTTAATTTTACCATAGATTTTGGCACCGAGCACATAACTATTGGTTATGTGCTTCGGTAAAGGTTTTCTGGTCCCGATAAGAATGCTCATCGTAATAAGTATTCTTATCGGGAAGAAAGCCCTTTATTTTCTCGCAATTACTTTTTTTGCCGCTTCTTTAATGTGGGAGATTCCCATGCCGTAGTGCTCTATCAGCTCGTTTGGCTCGCCTGACTGGCCGAACACGTCGCGCACACCGATGAATTCTATCGGGGTCGGCTGTTTCTCTGAAAGCACCTGCGCTACCGCAGAACCCATGCCGCCGATTATCTGATGCTCTTCCACCGTCACGATGGCGCCCGCCGCCTTTACCAGTTCGATAACTTTTTCCTCATCCAACGGCTTCACGGTTCCGAGATTCAGCACCGTCGCCATAATGCCTTCAGCTTCCAATTCTTTTGCCGCCATGATGGCGTTGTAAACCAGCGCGCCGATGGCGATGATGCCAACCTGCGGAGCGCCAGACGGCACAAAGAAATACTGTGCCTTGCCGATTTCAAACGGCGTTTCTTCGGTGGTCATCACCGGCGTCTTTTCGCGCGCGAGGCGGATGTACACCGGCCCCACCATTTTCGCGGCCGCAAGCGTCGCTTTTTTCGCTTCTATCGCGTCGCACGGAGTGATAACCGTCATGCGCGGAATAACCCGTGTAATAGCAATATCTTCTATCGCCTGATGCGTGCCGCCGTCAGGTCCGACAGAAATGCCCGCGTGCGCGCCGCCGATCTTCACATTGCGGTCGTTGTAACAAATAGTCGTGCGTATCTGTTCCCAGTTGCGCCCGGGCGAGAACATGGCGTAGGAAGCAAGGAAAGGAATCTTTCCCATCGCCGCCATACCGGAAGCAACGGAAGCCATTGACTGCTCACCGATGCCAACTTGCACAAATCGCTCGGGAAACACTTTTGAAAAAGTGCTCGTCATCGTCGAGCCCGTCAAATCGGCACACAGCGCCACCACGCGCGGGTCCAGTTTCCCCGCCTCAAACAACCCGTCTCCATACCCCTTGCGTATCGGGAGCTGCTCCACATCTTTATCAAACAGTTTTGGATTGAGATTTATCGTCTCCATATTTTCTCATTCTTTTATTACTCACACTAAAGCCCCTTAAACATTGGCATTCCTGTTTGAGGATTTATCGGAACATAAATCGTCCCCTGCCTGTCTTTTAATTCCTTGATGTATAAATAGTTAAGATATTTATCGGTCAAGCTTTCATTGATAATCTGCTGGGCGTCTCTTTGCCCCTTAGATTCTATAACTTTTCTTTCTGCCTCCTTCTTTTCTTTATCAATCAAAAAATTATATCTTTGGCTCTCTTGCTCCGCTTTCAATTTTTCCTGAATTGCTGCAGAAAGGTTTGAAGGCAATGATACATTTCTTAAAAGAATCGTTTCCATGACAATACCTCGAGAGATGAGCGCTTTCTCAAGTCCTTCCTTTAAAGACGCAACTATTTCATCTCTTTTATCAGAGTAAATCGCTTTTGAATCATATTTCGCAACAGTTTCTCTAATTGCACTTCTAATCTCCGGTCTGATTATTTTTTCTTCGTAATTTTCACCGAGGTTTTTATAAATATCAGACGCCTTGTCTTCTATTAAGTGATATAAAACTGTTATATCTAATTTAATTGTCAGGCCTTCATTAGTGAGAGCATCGATTGAATCGTCTCCCGTCTTATTTCCTTCTTCTTGGGCTACGCTCATCGTATATTGCTCCGTCCTTGTGCTCATTTTTACAACGGAAGCAAGGGGATTTATCACATGAAACCCTGATTTTAATTCTTGATCTCTCACTTTTCCGAATAATTGGTAAACACCCGTTTCACCTGCTTGAACGATAACTATCGAGTTCAAAAGAATAATGATAGTGATTACACCAATGGTGCTATATAAAAATAGTTTCTTAAAATTATTAGGCATAATATTAATGTTATTACTTATTTTATTTAAAATTTGACTTTGTTTGGTATCGAACCTACTAAGAAATCTACCTTTTATCTGTATTAAAAAAGGATTATCGCTCGATAGAATAACTTTAAAAACTTGAGAAACAGCATTAATAATAAAGTAAAGCCCGACAAAACTTATAATGACAAAAGGAATATACCCACTGTTATCAGATCCAAGCATTACCGATATCACAACCGCTAAAGCAACTATAATAAAAGTCTTAATTGTCTTTAAAAGGTTATTCATGTTCGCTCTTAATTCTTCCTCCCAGCGTGCGAAGCTCTTCAAGGGCAGCCGCACCCTGTTGGGCTTTTTTCACAACATCTTCCGGACCAAGACCAGGCGGATTACCGTGCCATTCGAAGCGGCGCTCGGTGAAGTCTACGCCTTTGCCCGGAATCGTATGCGCAATAATGACCGATGGCTTTTCAAACACCGCCTGCGCTTGCCCCACCGCGTCGTTGATAGCTTCAAAATTATGCCCGTCTATTTCAAGCACATGCCAGCCGAATGACTCCCATTTATCTTTAAGCGGTTCCATCGGCATGATATCTTCCGTGAAGCCGTCTATCTGGATGTTGTTGCGGTCTATGATGCCGATGATATTATGTAATTTCTCTTTGCCCGCAAGCATCGCCGCTTCCCAGATTTGTCCGCAGTCGAGCTCGCCGTCTCCCATGAACACATAGAAAAATTTTGAGGACGCTTTTCCGTTATCCATCCGGTCGGCAAGCGCCATCCCCACGCCTTGCGACAAACCAGAGCCAAGCGGGCCGGAGCTTGTTTCGAGCGCAGGCAACCACTCGCGGTGCGGGTGCCCCTGCAGACGGCTTTTGAATTTACGTAACGTCTTTAACTCCTCAACCGGAAAATACCCCGCGTGCGCCATGGCGGCGTACAGCACCGGACAAATGTGGCCGTTGGAAAGAATCAGCCGATCCCGTTCCGCCCATTCGGGATTTTTAGGGTCGTGTTTGAGGATGTGAAAATAAAACAGCGTGAAAATATCCGCCATGCCCAAAGGCCCAGCCGTATGCCCGGAACCGGCCGCAAGAAGCATTTCGATGATAGACTGACGAACATCGTTCGCTTTTCCTTCTAAAAATTTTATCTTCTCATCATGAAGATGTGGCATAACTTTATTTTACTTGCCCTGAGCTTGTTGAAGGGTCGTGTGTAAGTGCGGCATTGAATTTCTTAATCGTTGCTTTAATATCCCCGCTTTTGAAAATGGCGCTTCCGGCTACCAGTCGGTCAGCGCCCGCTATACAGAGGGATGGAGCGTTCTCTAACGTGACACCTCCATCTGCTTCTATGATAGCATGGGGATATTTTTCACGCAAAACTCTGATACGTCCCAGTGTTCCTCTTACAAACGGATGACCGTGGTAGCCGATTTTTGCGATGCTCATCAATTGGATAAGGGGTAGTGGGTAGTGGGTAGGGAGTAGAAAATCATCGAGAACAGAAAGTCTTGTCGCAAGCTTGAGCACGATACCGGCCTCTTTGCCTGTTTTGTTCGTTTTTTCAATTAAGGCCTTAAGTGTTTCTGGAGCAGTAGATTCATAATGGAGCAAAATGCGTTTCACCGGCGAATCAAGCCATGCATCAATAGTATCTTCGGGGTTTGCGATCATGAGATGCGCTTCAAGATTGAGCGACGTCTGCACCATGTTCAATTCCTCCGGCGCGCGCCACGTCACCGGCGCCACAAACACCCCGTCCATCACGTCAATATGCGCCCACGACACCAGCCCCTCCACCAAAGAGAGTTTTTCTTTGAGCTCCTTAAAGTCCTTTGCAATGATTGCCGGAATTATCATAGAATCTAGAAGCTAGAAAATAGAATCTAGAATTTTTGTTTTTCTTCTACTTTCTACTTTCTAAATTCTATTTTCTATTCCTTAAAACTTCATTATTCTTCGCACATGCCGCTCGCCGTTTGAAAACGGGGTTTCGAGCCAGAGCTTGATGGCATCCATCGCTTCTTGTTCCTTGACGAACCGCGCGCCGATGGAAAGCACGTTCGCATTGTTGTGCTTGCGCGAGAGCTTCACGATGTCGAGCGGCCCGCCATAGTATTCCGCCGCGCGGATGCCGTCGATACGGTTTGCCGCCATCGCTTCCCCTTCGCCCGAACCGCCGAAGATGATGCCCCTTGATTCAATGCTCTGCGTGAGATCGTGCGCGACTTCTTTGGCGACTGGCGTGATGAAGTCCGGATAGTCGTCATTCTGGTTGAGCGAAAAAGCGCCCAGATCGACGGCTTCGTGGCCCGTCTGCTCAAGAAACTGCTTTACCTTTTGTTTGAGTTCGAACCCCGCATGATCGGCTCCCAAATAAATTTTCATAGCGTATTACTGTGATATGGTTGCCGCTTGTTGGAACAGCGCAAATAGTTTCGTACCGGCAAACACGAGAACATAGATTGCCAGCAGGCTTGAAAATAAAGCATAAAAAGGGTTTACATCAGAATTTTGAAATTTCAAGAGATACCCGAATGCCAGAACGGGAACCGCAAGCAGAATCCATGAGACGATATCGACCCAGCGGTCGTGGGGAATGAATGCATTGAACATATTCAACAGCACGCTGAACAAAAATAACAGGATGAAAATATAGAAGTTGTGGTTATTGAACATGGGGGTAGAAATTAGAAGCTAGAAAGTAGAATCTAGAGAATAATGCGAGGTAAACTTGTTTTCAAATTCTAATTTCTATTTTCTAAATTCTAGATTCTGATTGTATGCCGGCTTTGATGATATGTTCGACAAGCGCGTTCGTATATCCCATTTCGTTGTCGTACCACGCGAGCACCTTTACCAGATCGCCACCGACTACCTTAGTGAATGAAAGGTCGGCGATGGAAGCATAGGGACTGCCGATGATGTCGGATGACACGAGCTGTTCTTCGGTAATGGCGAACGTTTTTGACCAGCGCTCCTGACGCGCCGCATCTTTAAGAATCGCATTTATCTCTTCCACCGACGTCTCCCGCGCGGCGATAAACGTAAAATCAACCACCGAACCGGTGATGATGGGCACGCGCATCGCGATGCCGTCAAACAATCCTTTCAAACCAGGAAGCGCTTCCGTAACGGAAATCGCCGCGCCGGTCGAGGACGGCACGATATTGTGCGCGCCGGCCCGTCCTCTTCGCCAATCTTTCGTATCGGGACTGTCCACGATCTTCTGTGTCGCGGTGTAGGCATGCACGGTGTTGAGTATCGCTTTTTTGATGCCGATAGTTTCAGACAATATCTGCGCGATAGGCGAAACGGCATTCGTCGTGCATGAGCCATTTGAGGTAATGCTACAGGTCGCAAACTCGCCTTCGTTCACCCCCATGAGCACGGTTTTGCCGAGATTCGGATCGCCTTTTGCCGGAGCGGTGATAACTACTTTTTTCGCCCCCGCCTGGAGATGGAGCGATGCCTTTTCGTAGCTTTCAAAAAAACCGGTCGATTCAACGGCAACGTCAACGCCAAGCTCTTTCCACGGCAAAGCCGCCGGGTCTTTTTCCTGCACAAAGCGGATGCGTTTCCCGTTCACCACCAAAAAACCATCCTCGGTCTTGATATCGCCGTCGAACTTCCCGTACGCGCTGTCGTACTTCAAGAGATACGCCAGATTGTTCAGATCGCCAAGGTCGTTCACCGCGACGACTTCGAGCTCGGGCCGTTTCACCGCGACTTTCAGCACCGCCCGCCCAATCCTCCCGAACCCGTTGATGGCTATCTTGATCATGAATTTGTTTTTTGCTTCAAGAGATAATTATAAATCGAAAGCGTCGCCTTCACGGCGTCTCCCACGGAAATGTTGTTTTGCTTGTACGGATCGTCGGTCACATCGCCCGCAGCCCAAATGCCGGGCTTGGACGTCGTGCCGTGCTTGTGATCGATGACGATCTCCCCCATCTTATCCAGCTCCACCAGATCTTTCACCATCTCTGAATTGGGCACCGAACCGATTTCCACGAAAAGGCCGCCGATGGCGAGCGTTTTTTCTTCATTCGTCTTTCGGTCGGTGTATTTCACGCCGGTCACGAATTTCTCCCCCGTCACTTCTTTGGTCTGCGCGCTGGTGATTATCTCAACCAGCGGAGATTTCCTGATCTCTTGCTGCGTTATCGGGTCTCCTTTGAGTGTATCGCCGTATTCAAGCAGATAGATCTTTGTCGCGTACGGAAGCAAGTCAACGACCGCTTCCAGGCCTGCGTTGCCGCCTCCCACCACCGCGACCGCTTTGCCTTTAAAGATAGGAGCGTCGCACGTGGAACAATACGCCACGCCCTTGCCGTTGAACGTGTCCTCGCCCGGAATGCC
>MEYP01000005.1:0-13417 GCA_001775835.1 Candidatus Azambacteria bacterium RIFCSPHIGHO2_02_FULL_52_12
GTATAGCTAAAGAGCGTTCCGGCGGCTAAACCGCTATCGGAATACGAAAGGCCGGTTGTCGTGGTGAGATACGTCCCGTTCCGATATATCGTGTATCCCGTTACGCCCACGTTGTCGGTCGATCCGGACCACGAAATGCTGATGCTGGAAGAAGACTGCACCGAAATAGATGCCACGGGCGCTGTGGGCGCCTGGGTGTCGCCCGACGTTCCCGAACCGCTACCGGAACCACTACCCGAACTGCAGCTTGTCGCGAACCCAAACGACCAATCGGAAGAATCAACCGCAAGATATCCGTGAGAGGGGCTATGCGCTTCTATCCAGATTTTATATGGAACGCCCGTGCTGATGCCTGACGGCGTCGCCCAATCGTAAGTCGAACCGCTCGCCGGATGCATGATATTCCATACGGACGGATTTGAGGAATACATCGGCGGGGAGCCTTCTGATTCCATGCGGTATGCCAACGCGACATGGTCATAGTCCGTTCCGCTCCATGTTATGGACACGGTGCTCCCGGGCGTATAACACTGCCCGCCGTTGGGAGAAACCACATTCACCGAAGCGGCGAATGAAACCGGGGAGATAAAAAAAGAAAAACCAAGGGTAATCGCGGCAGAAAATAATATTTTTTTCATAGTTGTATTTTTCTCATTATACCATGTTTTTTTGCCGCAGCATGGCCCGTTGTCCACATTCCTACGCCTGTGCAACCGGTTTTTGGGCGATTGACGCCTCTAAGATGGCGTCGCGCACCGCGTTGGGATTGCGCATATAGCGGAACGAAAAATCCTGATGCTCGCCCGCGGTGCTCACCTTGATGGTCCCGTAGTCAAGCATCGTGCCCAGGATCCCGTTCACCTCCACCATCACGTCCTGGATCTTCGCCAGTTCGAATTCCCCGACCGATTGCGAAAAGAGCCCCCGCTGTTCGACGGCGATGACGCGCCTGTCGGTCAGCACCCAGAAATCAAGCGAAAAGTCTATCAGCACCACGAAAAGAACGATCCAAAATATATGCAGAAACGCGACGGCGCCAAGCAGGAGCAGCGGAATGAACAGCGTATACTCGTCCGGTAGCTGCGTGACGCCCAACAGCGCGAGCGCGACGATAACGCACGCGAACAACACGACCGGCGCGAGCTCCAAAAACAGCAAAAACCCGTGATGGTAATAGGTGGCTCTTGCGGTTTCCCCTTCCCGGAATAAAAGCATAATCGCTTCGCTTAAGTTAAAGGACCTTATAGACTCATCTGATTGCGCCCGATCATATCAAGAATATCGGCCCAGGGGATCGTCGGCGCCAAAGACAGTTCCACCCAGATAAAAACGGCGGAACCCGCCAAAAAAAGGAGGATGCGCCCGCGGTGCGAGTTTTGTCTGACGCGAAAGCGCTGAAAATGGTACAGCACGACGAACGTGCCGAACGCCACGACAAGCGCGAAAGCGCACACCACGATAAAAAGCACGAGCCGTATCATGCTTTCAGTATATCACTTCGCCCATAATCCCCAAAACAAGCTACGCAAGCCGGGCGAGATCGGCGAGCACCTCCCGTGCGTGCTCGTCCGGCTTCACGTTTTCATATATTTTCGCGATAGCGCCTTCGGGATCGATGAGAAACGACGTGCGCCGGGTGCCCATGTACGTCTTCCCCATGAATTTTTTCTCGCCCCACACGCCGTACAACAAGACGACTTTTTTATCGGTGTCGGCAAGCAGAGTGAACGGCAGAGCGTATTTTTCCGCGAATTTTCCGTGGCTTTTAGGCGTGTCCACGCTCACGCCGAACACCACCGCCTTCATCTTTTGAAATTGCGGGAAATTGTCGCGGATGGAGCATGCTTCTTTCGTGCATCCGGGCGTATCGTCTTTAGGGTAAAAATACACCAATACCCATGCACCTTTTGAGCCGGAAAGCGGGTGTTCTTTCCCCTCCTGATCCGGAAGCGTGAAATCCGGCGCTTTATCGCCCTCTTTCAATTTGAGAGATGTCGGCATAGGCATATACTAGCACAAAAAAGACCGCTTAAAAAGTAAAAGCGGCCCCTCATGCGAGAGGGCCGCTTTTTGTTTCCATGCACCATAAGACATATTCTCTGCAGTTCGCTTGCGGATTCGTGCAATCACGAAGATGCTCGTGGAGCTTGGGAAGGATTGAAATAATCTCAACCCCGGTCAGCGATCTTGGTTCCCCGAAACCATACGCCGACAGAATCTCCGTCGGAGGACATTCGAACGGAATCGAGTACCCGGCTTCTTCTTCGCTGAAAAAGAAGCCGGGCCAATCAAGACTGGGCATTCGAAACCCCATGCTTCACCTTCCTTTCCTGTGAGTATTTTTTTGTTAAACAGCTAATCAAACTTATTCCGATATGCCATCTGCATCAGCATCGGCCTTGCTTTCCCCATGCGGCGCGCCGCTTCCTCTTTCGTTTCGTCATCGATATCTTCGCCATTCCTAATCGTATCGTAATTTTTAAGTATCTGATTTGCAAGCGTCTGGCGGTCAGTCCTGTTCATCGGTCCGTGATCGTCAAACTGGACGAACCCGTTTTCATCGACAAGCTCCATAAATTCCTGGACAAGCAGCTCCGCTCTTTCCGTTCCGTATCCGGCTGTTTGTTCTGATTCGGGGAGAATTTCTTTCATATGCTTTAACAATACAGGAAGATAACCGCTCTGTCAAGCTTTTACGCGCCGTTCCCCTGGCGCACCATAACGATATTCCCATCTCGTACCGATACCAGCGTCGACGGTTTGGATGCCACGCGCTTCCCGGCGCTTATATAAAAATCAATGTTGCCACCAAAATACGCGCGGGCTTCTTTGACGGTTGTCGCAGGCGGCAAACCTTCAGGATTGGCGCTTGGCGCCACCAGCGGACCGGTTTTGGCAAGTAACGCACGCAGGCTTTTTTTCCCGGGCAGGCGGAACGCAAGCGTCTTGGTACCGCGATGAAGATACGCGAAACGCCGGTGCGGACACGACAAAATCACGCTCACGTTCCCCGGCCAGAAACGGGAAAGTATATTGCCTGTTTTTTTATCAATCCTGATGCAAAACCGCCTAAGATCGGCGGTTGAACCGATGAGAACGATGAGCGGCTTTTTCGGATTTCGCTTCTTGATCTTGAAAATCCGCGCTACCGCCTTTTTTGAAAACGCACTGCCGACAAGACCATAGAGAGTATCGGTAGGCATAATACCGATGCCTCCGGCGGTAAGCACGTTCTCCGGTTTTTCCCGCAAAAATCGTTTCATGATTATAGTGTAGTATATTTTTGATAAAAAAACCCGGTTACGCGCAGATTCGCACGCAACCGGGCATTCTCTAACTTAGATCACCTCATCAATGAGACCAAACTTCATGGCCTCATGAGCGTTCATGCGCATTGATCCCCCGCACGCATGTTCGATTTCCTCCATGGATCTTCGCGTCCTTTCCGCAAAAATCTCATAGATCCTTTCTTGGCGCTTCTCCGCCGCATTCAGTGCGGCGTAAAAATGTTTCCGAAGAGTTTTCACCGTTCCTTTTATTTCCACGTCGTTATCGTGAATGGTGAAACTGGCGTCCTGATGCGCCGACCTGCGGACGCATGCCTGCAAAACCAGCGCGGCAGTGGAATTCGCCGCATGGCGCACAATCCCGTGAACTTCCGTGCCAAGAGAAGAAATAAAATCGTGAAGCGCGAGTCCGGGTCTCGCATCGCCGCCACTGCTGTCAATGATTGACAACGTGATTGGCGTATGCGTATCTCGCGATACGAGCTCGAGCAGAAGCCTCTTTATCCGCTCGACCTCTTCCTGGGTTATCCTTCCCTCGAAAACAACCGTTCTCTCCTTTAAAAGAGCATGGATTTCTTCCACTTTTACCTGTCTCATTTCGCTCCTTCCTTTCTTGGTTTTGTGGAATTACATCATACACGATAACTTAAAATTTGTCAACTTTGACGGTATTTCTATAAATGGTTACACTATAAGCAGAAAGAAGGTCGGGGAAAAATAATATATCTCTTAATAACCTTATGGAAGAAATACCTGATGTGAACAATATTCCTCCGGTGAATGAGGAGGAGGAAGAAGAAGAGAGAAAAAGCAAAATTATCATCACGGAGAAAGGCGAGGTTGTGACAGATAAGATGGCAACAGCCGATAAAGAGTGGCAAGAAAGAACGGGCGGAGACGGAAAATAGAAACACTTATAAAAACAGTCCCAATGTTCTCGGGACTGTTTTTATCTTTACTCCTGTTCCGGCACAAAAGGTATTTCTGCGTTTTTAAAGATATCGCCCTGGTTCAGTTCCGCAAGAATATCGTCGGGAATGGGAATGGCGGAGCGCACCGGGCTTTTGCCCGGGTAGCGCCACGCGGTAATAATCCTTATTTTTGCGTTTTGCGTTTTAAGCTTTGAGTTTATTTTCTGATACATCACCCACACCTCCTTCTGGTGTTTGGTGCCGGTCGGCTGCATAACCGCGACCGTACCCGGCGCAACGCCGACTTCCATGCGCTTGGGTGCCCGGACGACACGCCGGATAAGACCCTCGGAAATGCCGTAGTAGAGCATCTTGCCCGTCACGTGCATCGTCCAGGAATATTTTTTGTCGTTTTTCGGAGCTTTAAATTGCATTAAAGAGAAACTGCTGCAAGCACATTCACGAGTCCGGATCCGTATACATCGTCCCTGCCCGCAGGACCAAGATCCGTAGCAGAATCTTGGAGCCGCAAGAGCACTTCTGAAGGATCCCATGCGCCATTTTCGTTCGCGTCGTATGCGGCGTTAACGGGAGCTTTCAAAAGCAATGCGGCCGAGCCTGCGACGTGCGGAGATGCCATTGAGGTTCCGCTTAGCGTCGCGTATTTTGTTCCTTTATAAGTCGAATAGATGCTTACGCCGGGAGCCGCGAGGTCGACTTCAGGGCCCCTGCTTGACCAGTATGGAGCGGTGTTGGAAGAGTCGGTGGCGCCAACGGCAATGACTTCTTCATACGCCGCAGGGTAAATGACGCTGCCGCCGCTGTTGCCCGCCGCGGCCACAACCACTACGCCCGCGTTGTACGCGCGTATGATAGCGTCATGCATCGCCTGCGAAGGACAATCACAGCCCAAACTCATATTGACGACTTTCATGCCGTGCGCGGTCGCCCAGTCGATGCCGTTAATGACGTTGGAAAGATATCCCGAGCCGTTGCGGTCCAGTACTTTAATGGCATACAAATTGACCACGGGACCGGCGCCCACGACGCCGATGGTGTTATTGAGCGCGCCGACAATGCCAGCCACATGAGAACCGTGGCCGTTGTCGTCGTTATAGTTCGAGGTGTACCACACTTCGCTCACGCCTCCTTTGATGTTGCCCGCCAGATCGGGATGCGATGTGCTGATGCCGGTATCGATAATGCCCACATCCGTTCCCGTCGCGGTGTTCCCTGTCGGCCACACCTCTTCGGCGTCTATCCGGTTGATGCCCCACGGCAACACTTGCGCGGGCTGTGAAGGCGTTCTGGCTTGCGCTACGGCCTTTTTGGCATCAACGGCGGCGAGCGCCTCAACGACAAAATCCGTCTCGACATAGGCCACGCGCTCGTCTTTGGCGATCTTCGCTTCCGCATCCTTGTCGGCGCTCACCACCGCATCGCCGTGCCGCAGTTTTTTAATCCTGACGACGTTCGCTCCGGCGAGAACATCCGCTTTCTCGGCATCCGAAACCCCTTCCTTAAACACGACTATCTTACGCTCGGGAACGGGAGTGTCGGCATCTTCTTGCGCAATAACAAAGGCGAAAAACCCCGTAAAGACGATGATAATCGCGAGAAAACCTGAAAAAACGTAGTTTCTTTTTTGCATAAATTTCATGATAAATACCATCCAGTACACTATACCTTATATTCCCTTGCGGGTCAAGGATTAGGACTCGCTATTTCACCAGCTGGTCGAGCTCTTGTTTGAACATTTCAAACGGCAGAGCGCCCGGCATGAGCTTGGTAACGCCGCTTTTCGTCCACAAAATGTTCCCCGGCGTTCCGTTCACTCCCGCCTGCACGCCTTCGGCCATGTCTTGCTGGACTTTTTGGGCATGCTTGCCGCTCTCAAGGCACGTCTTGAATTTTGCTTCGTTCAACCCGAGCTCCTTGGCCAACGGCACGAGCTTGGTCAGCGCGAATCCGGTTCCATTGGATGTCGTGCGGTCATATATGGCATCGGTGTATTTCCAAAACGCGTCATTGCCGCCAAGTTCCGCCGCGCATTCGCTCGCCTCGGCTTCTTTCTGGGCGTTCGCGTGGAATCCGAGCGGAAAATGGCGGTAGACCAGCGCGACCTTGTCTTTGTACGCCTCCAGAATCTGCTTGGTGGTCGGGTGGAACCGCTTGCAGAACGGACATTCAAAATCGGAGTATTCTATGAGAAAGACCTGCGCGTTCGGATTGCCCAGAATATGGTCAGCGGCGGAAACCGGTTTTACCGTGCCCGCCGCAGGAGCGGCGCCGGGCACCGGCGACGGCGGCGTTGCCGTTTTAGCGGCCGTTGGCGCTCCCGTCTCTGAAGCTTGCCGGCCGATGCCGCCGCCCGAAGACACGACCGCCAAGGCGACGATGATCCCCGCGATAACAATGGCTCCAGGAATCATAAGACTGTTTTGCGATGCGCTTTGTGCGCCAGACCCCTGGCCCTGCGCTTTGAGCTCTTTGAGTTTCGCTTCTAATGCTTCAACTTCATGCTGTGTGTCGCTTTCCATAGTATATATAAATTAAATAATGAACACCTCCCAGTATACCCTGTTTTAAAAAAACGCACCAGTGGATAAATAGTCATCCTTTCAGCTTAAGTTCCTTGATGGGCGCCGTAATCGCCGCAGGGTTTTTCTTCCACGCGTCCGACACATCGGCGTACAGCTCCAGCTCGTTACCGTCGGGATCCAGAATATACACGCTGTGCGTCACCGTGTGATCGCTCGCGCCCATGATGGTCACGCCTTTTTCTTTCAATTCGCGATACGCGTTCTGGATGTCTTCCGGTTTGTCGCCTATCTTGAACCCGATGTGGTACAGCCCCGTGCGCAGGCGGCGCGGCTCGGGCTCCATGCCGATCTCGATGAGCAATAATTCATGATGCGTCCGCCCCGAAGAAAATACCGCAAGACCCTGCTTGGCGTCGCGCGTGATCTGGGTAAACCCCAACACGTCGCGGTAAAAGTCCGCCGACCGTTCCAAGTCGCTCACATACAGCACCACATGGCCAAGTTCTTTGATACGCATATTATGTTCTTTGCTCGACAAAAGGGACAAAAGCGAACCCGGGATATTCGTCGACCGCGAACCCGCCTTCCTCATTTTTGGTCTCTTTGAAAATAGACCCGTCTTTGGGATACAGTATGACCCCACCCGCCTTCAACTGCTCGCGCCACACTTTGGGAACGCGAGGAACGGAAGCAGCCGCGATGATGCGGTCGAACCCTCCTTCTGTTTTTACAATATCGGTGATTCCCACGGAAGCGTCTTTGCAAAAGAAAGAAACGCGCGCGGACAATACCGGATATTTCGCGACATTTTCTTTTCCGAAAGAACACAGTTCGGGCACGATCTCCATCGCGTACACCCTTCCCTTTTTTCCGACAAGCTCCGCGAGCAGCGCCGTCTGCCACCCAGACCCGTAGCCGACTTCCAGCACGACATCCCCTTCCTCCGCGGCGAGCCGCTCCAGCATGAATACCACGGTGTACGGCTGGGAAATGGTTTGCTCAAATCCGATAGAGAGCGCTTCATCGGCATACGCCAGATGCTTCTGCTCTTTCGGGACGAAATCCGCCCGGTCCACCGCCCGCAACGCCCGAGTGATCCGCTCCGACTGTAAAACGCCGCTTCGCATCAATGCCAACACAAGGGCTTCTTTAGTCATGGAAATACATCTCCATCCTGCTCACCTTGAACGGCTCCTTGGAATATGAAATGGCGAGCTCGGTTTTTTTGAAAACATCCTTGATCTTCTTGGCGAGCCGGACGGCAAGCTGGTCTTCGGTCGTCGTCACGCTGTATCCTCCTTTTTGTTTCTCGATTCCGATAACGCGATGCTGGGAGTCTTGGCGCTCCGCCCGCGCCCCATATCCCGCTATCAGGTGCATCAGTTCCGCTTCATGTCGTGCGGGAACGTCGTGTAGCCGAATCTCCCCTTCATACATATGCTGTGTCGTCATCGTGCACGCCGGGCACATCAGAAAATGAACGTCTTTTCCCGCAAACTCTTTTTTAAGCACCTTCTGGCCTTGCGGATGATGCCACGCTTTTTTAAACAACACGTTGCGGCAGCGCGGGCAGATCACCAGTCCCTTGGGCGTTTTGCGGTATTTGTCGCGCCAATCCTCGCGCCGAACCTGCCGCGTATGCTGTGATTTTCTTTTTCCGTTCATAGCAATTATGATACTCCCGCCCTGTGCAGAATGCAATGGAACTCCATCAGAAATTTTTTACATCTTTCAGCCACCGCAACAGTTTTTTCTTCAAAGGCGGCGGCTTGAGATTTTCTTTCACAAGAGAACGAATATCCTTCCAAAAAAACTCGATATGGTCCTCGACGGATTTCACGTTCGCGGCGCCAAGGCGCGCAGAATATACGAAATTTATCTCGTGGCGCTTGCCCTTTCCTACGCCAAACCGATTTTCAACGATGCCGATGAGTTTGAGAGAGCTTACGGAAGCGCCAAGCTCTTCTTTGATCTCCCGCTTGAGCGCGTTTTCGCTTGATTCCCCGAATTCCACATGCCCGCCGGGCAAAAAATAATATTTTTTTGTTTTCTGCTTGCACAGCAACAGGGCACCGTCCCGCACGATAACCGCCCGCGCGATGATTTCTATCGTTTTGGCCTTCATGTCTTCAGTATACCACTTTTACTTATTCAAATCGTCAATATCGTTCTGATACTGGGCGGCCAGCAGGGCGACGTTGTCGCCGTAAAACCGATACTTCAGATTGGTGGAGCCGGAAAAATAGCGCATCGCGGCGGCCCATTCCCCGCTCTGCGTTCCCGCACCGCCCGATTTAAGCTTGAGCGCGGCGGCAAGGAACGCGTCGCGGATATCCCATGGGTCAGCCGGCTTCCCCGTCAGCGCGGTCACCTTATCCTTAAATCCCATCCACGTGGAAGGGATGAATTGCGCGGGGCCCATCGCGCCGCCCCAGCCCATCTGGTTGCCCGCGCTGTCGCGCATCGGGCACGAAACGGGCGTCACATCCGGGTTCAATCCGAGCTCCTTGGTAATGACTTTGAATGGCTCCTGATCTCTGGTCGGCTTCATGATGACTCTCCACCCTTTGCTTGCAGGGTCGCCGGGGCGATTGCACGTGCCGACGTTTTTCCCCAGATTGGATTCCTGCGTCAAAACAGCAAGCAGAAACGCCGCGCGCACGCCGCTTTGCGAGGAAGCCCACTCTGCTATCTGGACCGCCTCGCCGAAGGTGATTTGTTTGCCGACATTGAACAGGTCGTAGATCCTCCCCCGGATCTCCATGGCTTTTTTCTTGGTATCTTTCAAAGCGGCCTGGTAATTGCTTTCCTTTCCTTTGGTTTGCGCCAACAGCGCGTTCTGGTCGGTGATGCTGCGCGCGAGCTTTTGGTTCTGGAGCGCGATGATGGCGGCAAAGCTTTGCTGTTCTTCTTTTTTATCCGCAAGTTCAGATCGATTGCCTTCCAAGATGACCGTTTGCAATTGTATCTGGCCCAGAATATCGGCAAGGCCCTGATTCAGCTTCTGAACATTGCGCAGTTCGGTGTACATGCCCGAAAAGCTTGCCTCGGAAAGCACCGCATCCACCAGCGAACGACGGTCCTGTTCGTACAGCATGCGGATAAGCGAGCCGATTTTGTCTTTGAGCGAAGCGATCTTCTCATTGTTCTGGTCGATGGCGCTTTGGGTCTGCCTGATCTCTCCCGCTGTTTTTTCTATCTCGATGGCCGTTTGTTTTATTTTCAACGCCAGCGCGGCGCTTTGGGTCTTCAGCTGTTTTATCTTGTTGGCAAGCGTGTTTTTTTCCGACTGGATTCCCGTCAATTGCCGTTCGAAATCCGCTATTTGCTTTTCAATATCAGCAAGCTGCTGTTCCAGCTCTGTTTTCTGTTCCTGGAGCTGTCCGGACACGCTCGTCTCTGCAAATACGCCCGCTTGCGCCGCGAACAGCGAAATCATGCAGAACGAAACAACCGCCATTTTTACATTGCGTACCAACATGGATTCATTATATCATTTAACCCATGCAGAAGCATAAAGAAACAATGTGGGACGTGACCGTCATCGGCGGCGGGCCCGCGGGCATGATGGCGGCCGCACGCGCGGCAGAGCTTGGCGCGAAGGTCGTCGTGCTTGAGAAAAATGACGCGCCGGGCAAAAAGCTCCTGATAACGGGCGGCGGCAGGTGCAACGTCACCAACGCCGAGTTGGACGTGCGCGCGTTCCTCGCCAAATTCAAGAAAAACGACAAGTTCCTGTTCTCGGCGTTTTCGCAATGGAGCGTCAAAGAAACGCTGGATTTTTTCCACGCGCGCGGCATGCCCACCAAGGTGGAAGCGGAAAACCGCGTGTTCCCCAAAAGCAATACCGCGCAGTCGGTGTGGGACGTGATGGTGCGCTCCATGAAAGACGGCGGCGTGACGGTTCTTTCGCGTTCCTCTGTCGCGGGATTCATCAAAAAAGAAAATACGATTCAAGCCGTGCGTCTCATGAACGGCAAAGAAATACGCGCGCATTCTTTTGTGCTGGCGACGGGCGGCAAATCGCGTCCCGAAACAGGTTCGACAGGAGACGGATTCGCGTGGCTCAAAGAGATCGGCCATACCGTCGCCGATTCGGACCCCGCGCTCGTGCCCGTCGCCGTCAAAGACGCGTGGGTGAAAAAGCTCCAGGGTGTGAGCATGCCCGCCGTGAAAATAACCCTGTTTCAAAACGGGCAGAAACAAGGCGCGAGCGAAGGAAAAATCCTCTTCACGCATTTTGGCGTCAGCGGGCCGGCGATCTTGAACATGAGCAAAGACATCGGCGAACTTTTAAAATACGGTGAGGCCGTCTTGTCGCTTGACCTGTTCCCTTCCCTCATCCCCGAAAAACTGGACGCGATGCTCCAAAAAACATTTAAAAAGCATAGCAACAAAAAATTCAAAAACAGTTTGAGCGCCCTGCTCCCTTCCGCGCTTGCTTCCGCTGTTGTTGAACGTTCGGGCATCAGCCCCGATATATTCTGCCACAGCATCCCCCGTGCGGAACGGCTCAAACTCGGCAAACTGCTCAAAGACATGCCCATGCGCGCGGAGCGCCTGCTAGGCGTCAAAAAAGCCGTCGTCTCAAGCGGCGGCGTGGCGCTGGAAGAGGTTGATTTCAAAACCATGCGCTCGCGCCTATACCCCAACCTGTATCTGGTCGGCGACATCTTGAACATCGACCGCCCGTCGGGCGGTTACTCCCTCCAGCTGTGCTGGACCACCGGCTGGGTCGCGGGCAACTGTGCCGGAAACACGATGGGCGAATGAGCTCTACCGCTCCAGATCAAGCATCTCGTCGATGCGGATCTGTTTGACGAATTCGGGAACATGGCTCACGAGGATCATCGCGCCCTGGTAGGCATCGAGCGCCTTGGCGATGACAGGCAGATGGCGGAAATTCATGTGGTTGGTCGGCTCGTCCAATATCAGCAGGCCCGGTTTTGTTAAGACCAGCCGCGCGAACGCGACCAGCCCCTTCTGCCCTTCCGACAGGCTGCCGATCTTTGTGCGCATCAGGTCGGCGGTTATCAAAAACCCGGCGGCAACGGAACGCAAAACTTCTTCCTCTTTTTTCTGCATCACGAACATGAGCGATTCATACACGCTGTCTTCGAAATTAAGCGTGGAAAAATCCTGGCGGTAATACCCGACCCGCACGCCTTCGGCGATATGTTCTCCCTTTGCGTGCCCGGAAGCGAGCGCTTCTAAAAGCGTGCTCTTGCCGATGCCGTTGGGGCCGGCAAGCAAAAGATGCGTATTCTTCTTCATCGATATCTTCGCTTTGTGCAAAACGGGCTTGCCTCCTTTCATCGTGGAAAAGGACGTGATGTTCAAGATTTCCCCCACCAACCCCTCCTGGAACGGGATGACAAAGGGGCGGATGGTCTTGTCTTCCCGGCGCACGTCCACCTGTGCTTCTTCCAACGCCTCCGCTTTCTCGCGCATGCGCTTGGCGACCAAGCGTAATTTTCCCCCTTTGTTGGCGAAAAAGTTCGCCCTTTCTTTGTTTTCCTGCGCTTCTTTGGCGAGGCGCGCGTTCTTGCTGTTTTCTTTTTCCATGCGCACCGCTATCTGCGCCGCCACGTCGAAATAGTTTCCGACGTACTGCTCAACTTTGCGCGTGAAAATATCCAGGTACAGCACGCCGTCCGTGAACGCATTGAGAAATTCCGCGTCGTGCGAAATGACGATCACCGTCTTCTGATATTTTTTGAGAAAATCGGTCAGATGCGCGATGCCCGCTTTGTCCAGGTTGTTCGTCGGCTCGTCAAGCAGTAAAAGGTCGGGGTCCTGGATGAGCGCGGAAGCCAGGAGCAGGCGCGCCTGCTGGCCGCCCGAAAACGATTTGACGATGCGGTCATGCGGGGCTTTCAAATTCACCACATCCAGCACCGCGTCGATGCGCGGGTCGATGTCGTATACTTTCTTTGGAAAGCATCTCTCAAAAAATTCGCGCACCGTCAACGCAAGATAGTCGCGCGGTATCACCTGTTTCGCGGTGGCGATGGTCAAATCTCGTTGGACATTGATGGAGCCGTGGTCGGGCTTGAGCGCGCCGGTGATGAGCTGGAAGATGGTGCTTTTCCCCGCGCCGTTTTGACCCATGAGCGTTATTTTCATCCCTCTGCGCACGGGAAAAGACACCTCATCCAGGATGGGCTTGTTGTGTCCGTGCTCAAAAGACACCTCGTCGAACCTCACGATCATTTCGCCGTCTGCCATATATTCCGTTTAAAGAAACAATAAGAACCTATGGTATCACCCATTCGCCGTGGTATCAACCCCACACTCAACAAGGATTGCGCCTCTGGCGCCAAGTGACTTTTTACTGTCAGCAAGAAACAGCATAATAAGATAATATGCGAGACTAATCCGCGAAATAATTATCCTTGTTGAGTGTGGGGTCAAGAATTTTATTCACTCGAACGGACCAGTTCCAGTTTTTTCTCCCGCGGCAAGCGTTTGATCTGTGCCTCGCGTTTCAGCGCCCGGCCTTTAGTGCGGAACCGTTCGGTGCGCACTATCTTTTTCACCGCGTGAGAGCGCGTATAGCTCCCGCCTTTTTTCTCCTGGTGCTGTTTTAGGCGGCGCGCAACATCGGTGGTGATGCCGGTGTAGATACTCCCGTCTTCGCATTGCGCCAGATAGACAAAATACATGCATCCAGTAT
>MEYP01000005.1:13456-47394 GCA_001775835.1 Candidatus Azambacteria bacterium RIFCSPHIGHO2_02_FULL_52_12
TGACGCCATCCGCATCAATTTTGAAGTGAAGCGGGAAACCTGCCGATCGCCCTTGATGGTTCTGCGTCACAAGGAAGCCCATTGCATGGAGGGCGCCATGCTCGCCGCCGCCGTCTTCTGGTATCACGGCGAAAAGCCGCTCCTTTTGGATTTGAAAGCCAACAGCAACGACGACGACCACGTCGTGGCGCTTTTTCGGCAAGGAAACCTGTGGGGCGCCATCTCAAAGACCAACCACGCCGTCCTGCAATACCGGGACCCGATTTACAAAACCGTCCGCGAACTGGCGCTGTCGTATTTCAACGAATATTTTCTGGAGAGCGGCGAGAAAACGCTCCGCAGCTACTCTGTTCCCTTTGATCTGTCGGGCTATCCGGGCGACTGGCTGGCCTCGCGGCAGAATCTGTGGCATGTCGCCGTGGACCTCGACACGTCGCCGCATGTTGCTCTCTTGAAAAACGGCGCGGCGCGGCGCCTGCGAAAAGCGAACGCTCTTGAAATAAAAGCGAGTACGCTGGCGCAGTGGAAAAAATAAGTTACTCGTCTTTCTTCGGGAGATTGAAATCGGGCGCGCCGCAGACATCGAGGTCTTCGCGCGTCAGGGGCTGGCCCGTTATCGCCCGCTCGCGCATGAGCGCGCACGGCAGTTTGAGAAACGGCGGCCTTTTACCGGCGGCAAAGTCAGTTGTTGTGAGCCCTCCGCGCTGTTCAAAGTGCGGGAAATCGACTTCATCGTCATGTTCAAGGCGGCAGTACGCGCCTATCCTGCCGAGCTTGTCCCAGTCGATGTCATACCCCCTCCACCGGTCAACCACGTCCACCGCAAGGCCGTAGTTGTGGATGCTTTTGCCCGCCGGCGCATCCGTGACGATATGCCCGTTCACCGTCCTGCCCTGGTTGTATATCTCGTCCTGTTCTTCAAACGTGCGGAAATCCTCGTTGATGCGCAGGGTATATCCGTAAAAAGTCGCGATGGGCATGAAGCAGTCGTTCACCTGCGCCAGAAAATTCGGGTCGATCATCGTCGGCAAGGGAACAGGCTTCTCTGGCGGCGACTGGTAGTCATTGCGCCGCTCGAAAGCATTGAAAGCGAAAGAAAGTCCGCCTGCCACAGAGACGGCAAAGACGGCGATGATGATAACAGAAAAGCGTTTACGCACATTCATTCCGTTATGGTAATATAATTTTAAATTCCGGTCTATGTTTTATATTTCCTAGCGAGCCC
The DNA here is from genome assembly GCA_001775835.1 of Candidatus Azambacteria bacterium RIFCSPHIGHO2_02_FULL_52_12. Lineage (GTDB taxonomy): Bacteria > Patescibacteriota > Minisyncoccia > GWC2-36-17 > WO2-46-25 > WO2-46-25. The sequence continues at coordinate 14,682 of MEYP01000005.1, forward strand.
ACGCGAAAATTTATTTTTGTGATGGGCGAGCGACGGAAATTCAAGAAATGCCATGGCATTTCTTATTTCCTTTTTCGCGCAAAAAGAACCGCCCGCGCGGCAACCACCAGCGCCGCTCCCGCGATGAAGGGAGCCTGGATGCCAAGAACGCCGGAGCCGACGCCGGCAACAAGCGGTATCATGCCCTGCGAAAACGCCATGAGAGAACCGTTGATGCCAAGCGCCGCGCCTTGTTTGTCCGGCGAGACGCTCTTGCTGACCAGCGCGCTCATGTTGGCCATTGAAAGCCCGTTGGGTATCGCCAAAAACGGAATCAAGACGTATACAAATACGACGCTCGGCGCAAACGGATAGACGGCGAGCGTGCCAGCAAGGACAAGAAGCGACCAGCGCAGTATCGCGCGCTCGCTGTATTTTTTAGAAAGGATCCGCAGGATAAAAAGCTGGGTGATAACGATCCACGCTCCGACAGCGCCAAAGAACGTTCCCAGGGACGCTTCGGAAAGACTGAATCGTGACACCAACAAAATTCCGATAAAAGAAATGAAGAACGAAAAACCTGATATATACAAAAAACTCGAGATGTATACCGGACGCGCATCCACGTCCCGCAGGGCGGCTCTGATATTATGGATTCCCTTAAAAAACGTAAAGGCGCGGCGCGCAGTTTTGTCCTTGCGCGTTTCAGGAAGAAAGAGGGAGATGAAAACAATATTTGCAATGCCCATCATGCCGGCAACCAAAAACGGAGCGGCGGCACTGCCCGTGATATGCGCGATCCATCCGCCGAGCAACGGTCCTAAAATGAAACCGATGCCGAATGCCGCGCCTATCAAGCCGAAGTTTTTCGCCCTGTCTTTGGGCTCCGTAACGTCGGCGATGCTTGCCTGCGCAATGCTGAAATTGCCTCCCGCGAGTCCCGCGACCGCGCGCGCGAACAAAAGAAGACCAAGAGACGCGACTTCTATGCCAAACCCGAAAAGCAACTGGGAAAGCGCGAGCACCGCAACGCCGACGGTCAGCAGGCGCTTCCTGCCGTATACATCAGAAAGCTCGCCCAAAATCGGCGCGGCGATAAATTGCATAAGACCGAACAGCGCGGTGGTGGCTCCCGCGATAAGATACTGGGCGTTTTGCGAGTAGCCATGCAAAAGAAACGATGGCGAGCCGGGGTCGGTGAAAATGATCGGAATGATGGGAATAACCATCCCGATGCCGATCATATCGATCAACAATGTTGCAAAGAGCACCGGGAGTGTTTTTTTCTGCATACGGTATTTTTGGATGACCTTTTAAAACCGCTTCACCGAAAGCTTTGCGCGTATTCCCCGGAAAATTGTACGACCAAAAACTTAAAAAGAGAAATGCTTCGAAAACTTCCCGACAAGCGGAAGCTCCGCTTCTTTGCCGCCAAGAACGTTCATGATCCCGATGACGGCAAGAACCAGCGTGGCGAGATTCACGATACCGAGAAGCGGCATCAAAGGCCACATGACCATGCCAAGAACCCATGTGCCAACCTCAATAACGAACAGCACAAGCCCTTGCTTGATGTGGAATTTCACGAACGGGTCGTCTTTCGCGGTGACGTACGGAACGATGACCAACGGCCCAAGATAGGCCAAAACCCCCATGAGCGTCTTGTTGCCCGCCGGCGGTGTGTTGTATTGAGAATCCATGCCTCCATTATACACCGCCGCCCTCTTTCATACAAGGTCATACAAACACATAATCCAAAGTTTTCCTTTCGAGGTCGCCGGCGGCGATCTTTATTTTCACCACGTCTCCGACGGAATATTTTTTCTTGCTTTTGGTCCCTACCAGAGAATACGTTTCTTTGTTGAACACGTAAAAGTCGTCTTTCATGTCTTTGAATTTCACCATGCCGCTCGCCTTGGTGTGCGACTCCTCCACGTACACTCCCCACGTCGTGATGCCCGAAATCACCCCCTCAAACACCTGCCCCACCTTGTCCAGCATATATTCCACCTGTTTGAGCGAGACAGAAGACCGCTCGGCATCGGTGGCGTTGATCTCCCGCTGGGACAGTTCTGCGGCAAAAGCATGATGCCACGCTATCTCCTCCGCGTTCAAATGCCCGCCTTTCAAATGCTTTTCCAAGATGCGGTGCACCAGCAGGTCGGCATACCGCCTGATGGGCGAAGTGAAGTGCGTGTAGTTTTCGAGCGCGAGCCCGTAATGCCCGATGTTCCCCACGGAATAGACCGCCTTGGCCATGGCCCGCATGGCGACGGTTTTCACCAGCGACTCTTCCGGCTTTCCTTTTATCTTCACGAAAATCTCATTCAACTCTTTCGACGAGATGTTCTCTCCCTTGGCCTGTATCTCATGCCCCAGCATCCGCAGGAAAAACAAAAGCTCGTCCACGGCATCTTTTTTGGGCGCGTCGTGAATGCGGTACACCGAAGCCCCTTTGTTTATCTTTTTAACTTCCCTGCTCAAATACGAAGCCACCTCCCTGTTGGCTAATATCATGAACTCCTCCACGAGCTTGTGCACGTCGAGTCGCGGCTTTTGGGCGATGCTCACCGGCTTTCCTTTCGCGTCGAGCTTGAATTTCACTTCCTCTTTGTCAAAATCGAGCGCTCCCCCTTTCATTCTTTTCTCGCGTATGAGCTTCGCCAGCACATTCAGACGATGAAGCTCGTTGTAATACTCGCCTTTTTTTTCATCCAGCACTTTCTGCGCTTCTTCATACGCGAATCTTCTGTTGGAATTGATGACCGTCCTGCCCAGCCAGACCTTTTGGATATGCCCGTCCGCGGACATCGTCAGCACCGCCGCAAAGGTCAGCTTGTCCTCCCGCGGATTCAGACTGCAGATGTCGTTGGACAGCACTTCGGGCAACATCGGAATGGTCCTGTCCACCAGATAAATGGAAACTCCGCGGTGGCGCGCCTCTTCGTCGAGTCGCCCGCCCGGTTTCACATAATGCGACACGTCGGCGATATGCACGCCTATCTCGAACAGGTCATCGGCGACCATTTCAAACGAAATGGCGTCGTCAAAATCCTTCGCGTCAGCCGGGTCGATGGTGAACGTGGTGATGTTTCGAAAGTCCCTCCTTCCGGCGATGTCTTTGTGCGGTATCGGTTTTGACGCCTTCCCCAGCACCTCCGCCTCTTTTTCAACCTTGGGAGGAAATTTCATCTCAAATCCCTTTTCAAGCACGATGGATTCCATCTCCACGTCATTATCTCCTTTCTTGCCGAGCGCTTTCACGATCCTGCCTTCCGGATTCTTCTTGGGATCGTCCCATTTCACTACCCGCACCAGGACTTTCCAGCCGTCGTGGATTTTCCTTGATTCGGCGGGCGAAACAAAGATATCCGTGTACATTTTCTTGTCATCAGGAACGATAAAAGAAATAGCGCTTCCTTTTTTCTTGTCCACCGTTCCCACAAATTCCATCTTTGCCCGGCGCAATACTTTCGTAATCTCGCCGCTTGGCCGTTGCGCGCCCTGTTGCGGGAACATGGAAAACTCCACCTCGTCGCCGTGCAAAGCGGTGTTCAAAAACTGCGGTTCGATAAGGATGTCCGTCTCAAACCCGGCGGCCGTCACATACCCCGTCCCCGCCGACGTGATGCCGATGATCCCCCTTGAGCTTGATTGTGCGTCTTCTTTTTTCATGAAATAAGATTTAAAATAAGCTTCACTGTTTTTTCTTTATGCGTAGGATTGCTTTCAGCCACGAGAACCGTTAGAGCGGTCAGTGCGGATGGAGTAAGTCTCACAACATCTAAAATACCGGTTTGCTTCAAAAACCACACGAAGGCAAAAGCACCGCTCCGCTTATTGCCATCGATAAAAGGGTGGTTCTTGACCATGAAATACAAAAGATGTGCCGCTTTTTCTTCAACGGTCGGGTAGACTTCTTTGCCTCCGAACGACTGCATTACATTGCCCACAATCCCGGAAACGGCCCCGGCGCTTCGTTCGGTGCCGAAAATGTCTGTTGCCTCTGATTTTTCAAGAAGCGACGTTTTCAGTTGCGCCAAGTCTTTCGATATTTCTTTCGCAGTAAACTCAACGTGCTTCTTGGTAAGTTTTTTCTTCGGGAGCAATTCTCTGTCATACGCATCAAGAGAAAGCCATGTGTCGGCAAAAAGGGAAACCAATTCCACAGCGTCTTTTGGGTGAAGCGCTGAACCTGCGGGAAGCAGTTTTTTAATATCTTCCACCACGCCCAAAAACCGCGCATGGTTTTTGGCAATACGATTTTTATTGATCGCATAACCGTCGATGATGTAACCGCGAAGTGTTTTTGTCGCCCATTGGCGAAACAACGTAGCCTTTTTACTATTTACCCTATATCCAATCGATAGCACAAGATCAAGATTGTAATACTCGACAGTTCTTTTTATGGAACGCTTTCCCTCAATTTGAACTGTTTCCATTTTGGAAACAGTTGCTTTTTTTATTAATTCTCCCGAATCAAAGATATTTTTTATATGCTTTGAGATAGCTGATTTTTGTACATTAAAAATATCAGCAACTTGTTGTTGAGTAAGATGAATAGTCTCTTGCTTTATATCTATCGCAAGCTCAAGAGCTCCTGACTTATTTTGGTAGATAACAATATTCTTCTGCATTATTTTCTTCGGCATATTGACAATGTAATGGAAATATTACCAAATATAAAGCCATTTTACAACTCACCCGAAAATGCTCTGTAAGCAAAAGGGGGAGCATGTATACGCTCCCCCCTCTGGTATGTATTTTGCTTAGTATTCCCCGATCTGCGTTTCTCCCGTGCGAAACACTTTTTCGACGGTGGATTCACCAATGTACTCCACCCGCTGGTCGTTCCAATATCCGATGCCGATACCTCCCGTCTCGCAAAACGCGTTTCGCTCCGCAAGCGTGAAATGATACCCGGCATGCACCAACTCTCCCGACACGCGTTCCCCGACAAAATCGCCCGGGACGATGTGGTCGAAACAGATCGCGCATTGCACGGTCACGCAATTTTTCATGGCTTCTGCCGCCTTCTTTTTCCATTTTCTCCATCGAAACCATTCAAAGAACATGCAATCACCTCCCTTCTGTAAACGACATTAGCATATCTGACCCGGAAAGTCGAATTGCATCGATTAGAACCCGAGCTTTTCGCGCACCAGGATCAGGTGCACTTTTCTTCCCATAAAGACGGGTTCCCGCTCGAAGATGACGAGCTTGGAAATGGCGCTCCCGCCCATACCGACCTCTTTCATGCGCTTGTCTTCAAGCGGAAGAACATGCTCGCGCACGCGCGCGAGCGCTCTATCGAGATTTTGCGTTATCTTCTGCGTGCTTGCGACGAATATGAGGTTTGGCGAAGTGAAAACGATGTGGGGCAACTGACTGCCGGAATTGGAAGCAATGATAAACTCGCCCGTCTCTGCGACCGCGTGCACGCTCCCCAGATAATAATCCGAGAGAACCGCCTGCTTGCGGAGCGTTGCCTGTTTCGCGGAATCCTTCTCGGCAAGGATTTCCTCATGCAGATTCTTCCAGCCGTGCGCGCCCGATTTGAGCCAGTCCACATACCCGATTTCCTCCAGCGTGCGCGAGGAGCCGTTCATCACCGAAGCGCCCTTGGAAATAAGCTCTTTTATTTTCTCAAGCGCTTCCGCACGCGTATCGACCGATATGCCCTCAACACCGCGCTCCGCAAGCGCGGCAATGGTCTTTTGGATGGATTTTTCGTCTGCTAATGTTTCGTAGTTCATGTGAGTCTGTTATCGTTTCGGGCACGGCTCGCCGCCGGGAAGGCCGCACACTTTTATTTTTCCGCCGGAAGTAGTCGTGGGGGCCGTTGTGGCGGGTGCTGTTGGAGATGAAGGGGTTGCATCGGCGCTCGTGGAATCCTGCCCCGACGGAGGCACCACGCAATTGATTTCAAGGCGCTTCTTGGGTATCGCCCAACTGTAGTTTCGGCGTTCTCTTCCTATCCATGGTTTCCTTACTTGTTTCTCTCCTTCGAAAACGGTCATGGTAGTCTGAAGCGTGTAGTAAAACAAACTGCCGGCAAGAGGCGCGTCATAGCCCGCTTTGGCGCAGGTAAACCGGTTCGTTACCCGGTACTCTTCTGTGGCGGCGAGATCTGTTTTTTTGAGAATAATCTCCTGCGGTTCGACGCGCTCAAATGTTCTTATGCGATGCGGACTTCTGAAATCGGGGTTTACCTCCCATCGGGTGCCGTTCGCGATCTCAAGCATCGTATGGCGTCCGGATGCCTGAGCGACGTTTGGATCGGACTCGTCCCAATACCCCCGAAACTCCCATTTTCCTCCGGGAGTGATGGCATAAGTATGATCGAATGACTGACCGACCGCGACGGTGATTTCTCCATCGGGGATATTCCGTGCGTCAAAGATCATCGCATCGGCCTTGGCGAGAAAATTGGAGAAGTGCGGCAACTCGCCGGAAACGGTAAGCGTCTTTTGTTTTTCATCCAACTGGAAGTCTGTGATATTAAGACCCTCAATCTTCCCCTCCTCGTCGGGATCAATAAGAAAAACCGGTGAATACGCCCTGTTCGGATCATACGGAAATGTAACCGATATCGTTGCGGGTTTCGAGAACGTAAGTCCGTCCGGCTCAAGCCGGTAGACTTTCACCAAATCAATGGGCTGATTGCTTTCTTTGATAACATCCGCGGGAGCAATCGCGGTCATTGTTATATCCCCGACAGCGCCACCCACAAGAACCGTGTCTTTGGGTATGCGCAGTTCCGCCGCGCCGTCATTCGCGCGCACAACAAAGGCATCATCGGCCTTTTCCGGAAAAGCAAAGTACGCTCCCGCGAGCGCCAGCACAAGCAAAACCGCAAAAAGAGAAAGCTTCTTCATGTGGGTATTGTACCGCTTCTTAGCAATACCGCAAGACCCGCCTACATAACGCACTCCGGCGTTTCGCAATTGTTAGGGTCCCAGCAGAATCCCGATCCTTCCCCCACCGTGCAATTTGCGCCCACCGCATAGGAATCGCGGTCAAAGGCGTTGATTTCATAAATACTATCCCAGTCAAAACCATATGCCGCAAAGATGTCCGCTGTAGCGATCCATCGCTTCTCGCCCGTATCACCTTTGGGATAGAGCATGAATACGCGCGGATCGCCGACTGCCCGAACCAAATGCGACGTGGTGAAACCGTCTCGTACGGCGGGCGTTACCTCGCGGATATCCTCCCAACGCAAATGTCCGTAGTTATCAAATACGCTCGGACTCAAAACCAGCCGCTTGAACTTTTTTGCGCCGACATATTTCACGATATAGACATCGATATCGCCTGCGGCACGGATCAATGCGCCATCAGGCAGGGTGAAAGTCGCGCTTTGAGCAGAAACAAAAAGGGCGGATGCGCCAAGCGCCATGACGCTCACCGCAAACGTAATGATATATTTTTTCATCATGCTATTATTATACACCATAATCTCCAAAACCACCCAGAACTTCTTCAGGAAATCCTGCGCATCATGCGCACGGGCTGAATCCCCCTACGGCATTATCCCGCCCGGGCTCTTTTATCGCAAACATAGAGCTGCAAATAATACCGTCTCCGTCCCCATTTCCTAGAGTCCGTGGTCCATTGTCTGGGCCATGAACCACTCATGAAAGGCATCAATAATTCGCGGGTCAGAGGAGCGATACGCAAGCTGGGCGCCATCGGCGAGCTCTTCATAGGCGACGGTAAATGCTCCCGGTGATTCTTTCAGCACAGCAATGCCCGGCATGCTTTCTCCGTGCAGGGTTTGCGGATCGCCAAAATCTCCCTTGGCAAACCGCTCTTGCTCCGCTTTCAGGTGAGAACGGATAAGCGCGATCTGCTCGCGATCGTTCGGATCTTTTGCCCGTACCTGCTGGATACCGCCCTCCGGCGTCTTATTGAATAAGTGCGTCGTTTTAGCCAAATCAAACGGCATGACCAGCGACCCTCGATCATGAATCATCATTTGCCGTTTGGCGATATCCGAAGGAGGCTGCACCCAAAGCGCATCGCCGCGCTGCCACCAATATGTGCCGCCTACAGCGATTGCGCCGCCAAAAGCAATGAGAATAAAAAGGATCGTCTTGCGTTTCATATCGCGCTTATCTCATTTGTACGGTCTATATGATCCGGGTAAACACTTCCGCGCCTGCGCCGTCGTTGATCTGAAAAAGACGTATCCAGTCCGGCCGTACTTTGAACACCGAAAAATCATACCCGGGAATTTTCAGAAAAATATCGTAGTACGACTTCCGCTTCGTGAGAAACGCTCCCATGACCGTCTCGCGTTCCGTTCCCTCTACGGGTTCCGCGGTGCCTTCTATCTGGATGCTTACCGGTCCGGGCCCCGTACCGACAACCATCGCCACCCGGCGGTTATGCATGAGATTTTCATGCTTGCGCGTTTCGCGCCGCGTTGTGAAATAGAACGTCCAGTCGTCTTCCACGAAGTACGTGACGACGGCTGCCTGCGGTCTTCCTCCCGCGTTCACCGTAGCAAGCACGGCATGTTCTTGTTCCCGTAAAAACACCATGCAAAACTTTTGAGCATCCGCTTTGGTCATGCTACTATGCATTATACCCCTCTCCGCCTCTTTTTGAAACCACTTCTCCCAGACACTAGGATTTAATCTTAAACGGTCGCTTGTTAACCTCTTCTAGAATTCTCAGCGTCGCATGCACCGAAAGATTGTCGCTCGGCAAAAGAATTAGACGATCGCCCAATTGATGAAGCAATGGACTCAAAAATTCATCCGCCCATGAGGGCGATAATGTGAATACGCCGGAAAAATCAATTTCCAGCTCTTCATCTTGAGAAAGCTCGCGCAGGGTCGGCTGAAACGCCTTAAAGGCCTCACCCCCCAATTCCCGCGATAGCAATGTTTTACCAAACTTTTCCAGTTGCAGTTTCATATATTTTTATTTACTAAAATTCTATTTCTGCCAGACATCCCCGTACGATACGCTGACCGCGCGTAACACGAAATGCTTTATCCGATCCTTTCATGCGCACTTCGGCATCACCGCTGGTTGAGAAGAGAAAATAAGTGGACTCCCTACAAAATTTTAGAATATTCGGGATAATTTTCTTTCACTAAATTCTTCCAGCTTGCAGTTTCGTTACCGCCACCCAGATCATTTTTATTGTAAACAACTAACACCTTAACGACGCAAGTATTTTTATATACAGCGACAATGCAACGGTTTCCTGAAGCGTGTCGAGATTCCTGCGTGCCATGAACACGAAATTCTGTCTTACAAATTCTTATACCTTCCTGATCGGTCATGGTTTCCGCAATATTAGTTTCCCCGATAAGCGCATCGATACGCTTAAACTCTTCATGTATTGCGTTCCATGTCACATCCCAAGCCCCTTTATATTTTTTCTTAAACTTAGAGATAAAGTGTCGCTCAGCATATTTTTCAACGATAACGGCATAATTAATAGACATAATCAGGATCTTGCTGAATTATCAGTTCGTACGGTATGGCTTCATCAGGAGCGCAAAGTTTGTACGGAAGTTGTTCATGAGTAAAATCGACAATATCGCGAGTATTTTTATTTTTCCATTTTCCACCGATTTTTTTTATAAGTTCTACTTCTTTATCATTCAGCAAATCAAGTTTTTGTTTAGAAGAGGAACCGGAAAGCGACACAAGAAACGCGTCTCCTTTATGATCAACGGATATTTTACCTTCTTCCTCAAGCTCTGTAAGGGCTCGAAAATAAGGGTCGGGTACGGGACCATACGCACGGCGCAGATACTGCATCCCGCTCATGCTATTCAGATTTTTGTAATACCATGCAAAATCAGCAAGATAGAGTAACTTTGCTAATTTTGTTTTTGGTATTTTGCCGTCAGTAGCTACGGAAGATTTTAGATATGCAAGGATCATTTGTTTATACTTCTCGTATTTGGGCAACGTTGCGCTGGCAAATTCCTCAATAGAAATACCAAACAAATCTTTTAATTTCTCCGCTTCTTCTAAAGTTATTTCACGACTTCCATGCTCAATACCAATGTATGAAGGTCTTGAAATATTAAGCTTCCCGGCCATAAAAGACTGGGAAAAACCCCGTCCCGTTCTAAGAGCCTTGATAAATTGCGCATATTTATTACTCATATATCTAAGCATATAGATTTATGTAAAAAAGTCAAGCATGGGGTGTTAATAAACTTGACATTATGCATGTACGCATAGCGCTTTTTCTTCGTACTGTTAAAACTTTAAAACCACCCGGAACTTCTTCGGGAAATCCTGCGCATCATGCGCATGGGCCGAATCCCTCTGCGGCATTACCCCGCTCTGTGCGCAGAATATCGCATGTACCTTGCTCAAGGAAATTCTTAAGGATAACCAAAAAGCGCCGAGCGGCGCTTTTTGGTTATCCAGTTTTTGCCTTTAGACGGGATTGTTCAAATACCCTTCTTTGATCTTCATTCGCCTTTCGTATGACCTCTTGAAATAGGCGCTTTTTTTCTCGAGAACTTGCATCATTAAAAAAAGCTGAAAAATCGCTCTTTTGCAAGCTTTTGCCAAATAATTTAGTTAAAATCCGTTTCATTTAATGAGGTTTATTAATTCTTCTTCAGTATATATCTTGTCTAAATAATGGTCAATGGTGTCAATATTCAATTTAAGAAGCTCTAACCCGGTATTAAAATTCTTTATGATGAGGTTTAATTCTACTTTGTCCTTGAATTGCCGTTTCGCTTCATTCACATTCTCTCTTGAAGCAAGAAAACCCTTGATAAACATCTCTTTTGAAACTCTTCGATGCTCAATTTCCTCTCTTTTCTTAGTAAAATCCCACGCAACAATAGGATCTTGGAAAAGATAGAAGATTTCAATCTTCCTGCCATGATCAATTGACCTTTGAATATTGAGAAGCGCTCCTTTGTAAGCGAAGGTTCCGTCTAAAACAACATTAAGTTGATTTTTAATGACATAATCGTAAAGTTTATTGACGCCAATTGAGCAGGCTGACTGAAATAAATGGGCATTGCTACCATTGTAATTAGGAAACATATTTCTAATCTCATCCGCATCAATTCGAACCGGCTTAGTAGAAAACCTCTCAATCAAACGCTTGGAAACTTCTGTTTTACCGGCACCCGGTGAGCCAGCCATAAAAAGAGAAACGGGACTGCTATCCGGTTTATAAAATGCCGGGTCGGCAAACTTTTTTATAAGCTTTTCTTTTTGCTCTTTTATAAATCTTTCCGATTCGGCGATAATTTTTTGTTCCTCATTATTTTCCATAAATCTATTGTACCCTATAACACCAAAACCACCCAGAACTTCTTCAGGAAATCCTGCGCATCATGCGCATGAACTGAATCCCTCTACGGCGTTGTCCCATTCCGCTGAAAAATTGACCTGGTCTTTATACCTTCTGGAATACAAACAAATGCTCGTGCATTATCAATAAAAAATTTGATTCTTTTGATTGTTTTAATTTCATATTTAGTTAACGATGCCCGTCTTGCTTATCTGTTTCTTATTTTTAAAAAACTTTAAACTACACAGTGAACAATAGTTTTCAGCTACTTTATCAAAAAACGACATGACCACTGACTCCTTTATTTCTTCTTGTGTTTTAAATCCAATATTATACTTTATAAAAATTTCACGCGGAGTACATCGAGCCATATCCAATAAAATTTTGCCTATCTCTTCTTTCTTTTTTGTTTTCATAAAATCAGATGTAAACTAATAATACTCTGATCTTTGATCGAAATGGAAATAAAGTCAACTACCGCACTTGATAAGTTCCTCGCTCCACAAAATCAAGATATCCTTTATCGCGCAAAACTTGTAGCTGTTGGCGGATTTTATCCTTGATATGCTTATTATCAGGGTGTAATTGGCTCAAATCTTTTTCAAACGCATATATATCATCGAGTCGAAATTCTTTTTTACCGATTTTGTCCACATACCGCATCACATCAAGCAGCCAGCCTTTCGCTGAAGCTTCTTTTTCTTCCCGCAGGAACAGCGTCTTCTTCCATTCCGCAAGCACTTTTTCCTTCGATTCAACTTGCTTATTTTTAACAAAAAATATTTTCCCCGTTTGCGGAATGCTTTGTAAGAGAATATTGCAACCAACCCAGCCCGCACGGCGAGCTGTCAGCGCAAGCTTTTTTCTCTTCTCGATTATTTCCGGCACAAAAAAGTGTTTTGGAATAACAAGAAAGTTTACAACTTCAAGGCTTGCTAAATTATAATTCAAAAGAAAAAAGTTTGGATTACTGCTACTAGTCAGCCGCTCAAGCATTGTGCGGTACGCTCCGTCAACAATCTTGTTCCCCATGCTATCTCGCTTACTCTTCAATTCATAATCTTCATTGCAATTTGGACAATAAAAATCACCGACGGGCTTGTTACTTTTGTATTTCCCTAAATCAACATATCCGCAATTCGGACAAAATATGGAATTGCCGACCCATGCTTCCGTCAAAACACGCGCTCTTTGCGCTAGATTTTTGTAATTCTCGGCAAGTTTTGTGTTAAAACCTAATTCCATAGTTATTGTCCCTTGTCTCAATTTCCATCATTGAATAAATTTTCTAGATATATAGCTATTCTGTGACTCATGGATTGTTCGTATGCGTGAAGACTCAGTAATTCAATATTATTATCAAGAAAAATTTAAACTACACTTTCGACTTTGCTTTATAAATTTTCCATATTTTTTAACCTAACTTTTCCTTATTAAGAATTAATTTTATTTCTAGTTTGCTACACAAACTTTGTTTTTCAGAAATTTTCATATCAAATTTGTACAGATATTCAATTACAAGTATGCGAAGGATTCTTCTTGCTAGGTAATTTTTTTCAAAAATTCTATCTAGATTTATAATTTCTTCAGAATGTAGTCCGCCTGGAAAATTAAGTCTAGCAGCCAAGTTAACAAGCTGGACACCTGGTCGTAAATCCTTTTCCGAAATCTTTTCCATGGTAGGAAATATATTTTTTGATGCGACGCTATTACTTATCCTTTTTAAAAAAGCATAAACAATCATTTCAGTGAAATTTTGAATGATTTTATCAGCAATTCGTTCTTTCTCAGCCTCATCCACAGCCTTCTTCTTCTCAACCACCTTAAGGACTTCAATTTTAAGAGACTCAGCAAACTTTCCAAAATCATCAAGAAGTGCACCTAGAGCCCTAAAACCCAAGGAATTAATCTCAATTAGTATCTCTGCTTTCCTCTTACCCTCTAATGAGCCATAGTAATTTTGAGTAATTTGACCCATTATCTCTAACAATTTAAAAGACAAATTGATCTCTCCAAATAGGCCTAAATCTTTTTTGCTTTTGTGTTCTTTTTCTTTCTTATTGTCTTTCTCGTTAACTTCTTCGATTTCATCTCTCTTGGCAAGCTCTTTTTTCCGATATTCACTCGGTTTCTCGTCCTTGATAGTGAAACTAACTTCTTGGCGAATTAATTTATTAATTTCAAAGGATGCAGAATTTGTAAGCGCAAAAGGTTCAACTTCTTTGAAGAGATCCGAAGATTCTTTGATTATTTTCTCTAGAATTGATTTGCTTTTTGAATGATGTATTAAAAAGATTAGGATATTTGCATATTCTGTGCGGTATAGATGTTTAGTAATCTCTTCAATGTTTTGTTTAATATCATCATTTTCAATGTTATCGGCAAAATATTTTGCAACAAAAAAATAATAAGAATAGTTATGACTGAATGAATATGAGTCATCATAAAATCTCAATATCTGGGCTCTATTTAGAAGCGGGTGGAGTATATCGAATTCTTTATCAATATCCATCTCTTGACTATAATTTTTATATATAACTTTAAGCTCGTTCAATGGTATAGATCTTTGACCTTTTCTAAAAAAAGAATATGCAAGGTATGATAAGTATGTAAGATAAAAATCAAGATCTTCTGGCTTTGCATTAACACTACCTAAAGACTGGATAATAAGATACGTATAAAGTTCTGCATATGAACTACCTTGGAGCTTGTTTTTACTCGTAGTCTCAATTAACTGCAGAATTGTAAGCAGATAAAGCGGGTAGGTGGGAATAAAGTTTGTACCTACTGCAACTCTAATCTTTTCAGATATTTCAATTTTTTTATTATGTATATCACTGTCAGGAGTAATATCACCATCACCGGCTGTTAACCATTTTTCAATAAGCTTATCTCGCAAGACATAACCAAGTTCTTTTATTTTCAGTGGTATAAAACCAGTTAGTTGTTTTCGAGTTTCACTGTCGGCCATTACTTCAATCTCCATAGATTTGTTAGCAAAGATAATGACATTTTCAAAATGCTTATTTAGAAATTCATGAAAATCTGCCCTCGCTTGTGTCCTTTTAATACTAAGTGATTCGTAATTATCTATAATTAGAGAGATTTTTGAGTTATCCTTCGAAAGGATGTCCTCGAAACAGCTAAGATATTGATCTCCATCAGAATATTGTTTTTTAAAAGAAGTTTTTAAAAGGTTTGTAAATTTATTTAAATCTGCTTTTTTTATATCTTCAGCATCTAAATAAAGCGAAATGAACCCTTTGCTGTTTATATCTTTTTGAAGCATTTGTGCCAAAGTCGTCTTGCCCGACAGGTCTTCTCCGAAAACCAGACATTTCTTGAGACCCTTTTCCAGTTCTACAAGTTTTTTAGAGTCAATTTTCTCTTGTTTCTCGTCCTCAATGGGTTCAAGACTTGGATAAATAAAGATGTCTTCCAAAGAAAGCACATCTTTACCAGGATGCGTGATATGCATCCCTATTTCATTTATTTTCCTAACATATACATCAGAAAGATTCATGCGCTCTGGACAAACTTGGTTGGCAAATATACCTATTTTGGGAAACTCACACACTTTTTTGCAATTAATATCTTTATGAAAGATCTCCGTCTGTATAAAAAAATCTAAAAGAGTGGCTTCTTTTACTAGCTCAGAAGTGAGGGCATTGGTAAAAATGACCCCATCTGGCATGCCTCCATTTAAGGTCTCGACAGCCCAGAAATTGCCCCGCTGTGAAATCACCAATGATACATTTCCAATTTTATTTTTATCTTTAATAGTCTCCTCGACAGCTCTTTCAGACAAGATACTTGGTTGAATAACTTTAGCATTAACATAAGCTTCGATAAGTTTGTCTGGAGTATAAAAAAAGAAATCGTGATTATTATCTTTTTTTAATTTATCGACTAAGCCCTCAGCATCTTTTGTTAGCGGTGCAGTAACCACAAGCCACGCCTCAGCATATTTATTGATCTCCTTTACTCCAAAAAGTTTTGTAATAACTTCAGCAGAAATATTTTTAGATTCATTATAGGCTTTGCACTCAACGTAGATTTCTTTACCATTAGTTTTATGTACACACAACAAATCCAGCTCCATGCCAGTAAGTCGTAGTTGTTTTTTAACCGCGTAATTTTGCGTTTCAAGAAGTTCTCCAGTTAACTTCTCGAGTATTTTACCCTTTTCTGTGGATGATTCCGATTTTAAAATGGCGACTTTAATCGACTGAGACATAATGTTTTGGGCGTACTTCCCGAGTGCGAGAATTACACATAAATTAGCTGGCCTTATGGGACGATGTTGGAACTGCAATAAAGATGTTTAGTAATGCAAGCAAAATAACTTCAGTAGAAAAATCCAAGGCATAACTGACAATAAAAGTGCAGAATAAATAACAATAAAAATCCAAGGAACCCAAATCTCGATATGGGTAAAAGGCCAGTATATACTTTTATCCTTGCCTCTTCCTAAGATTTCCCATTCCGTATCGTAAAGAGCTAAAGGTAAACGTGCCTCTATTATGTGAACAACATTATATTTTCCACCATTAAGGCCTTTATAAGACAATACAATTCGATACCATAAATAACACATTGTTATTCCCGCTATAGAAGAAAGGATTAGTAGCCCCGTGATTTCATTTTGTGAAGTTTTTGTAGCAACAAATCCCAACAAAGCTACAAGCCCAGTATTTAGGCCGAGAAAAAACTCATTGGCCTTTTGTCGACGATCACTTATTTTTTCGGCAGAGTTTATATAGATTTTATACTGCTCTAAAAGATGCTCTATATATTTGTCTCCGTATTTACTACTTTCAGAAACAAAAAGTATTTTTTCAAGATCATCCTTTTTCATGTTAAGCGAGTTCGCGAATACCAGATACAATAGAGCCCGTGTTCCACTTCACGATTTTATCTGCATTGTCTTTCACTACTTGAGACGTTCTTTCGCTCGCGAATGGTTCTATTGCGAGAATGGGTTTAGGAATTGTAAACCCTTTCGCAATATTAATTTCTTTATTGATCCAAATGCTATAGGTTGAATAAACTCCGGCGAGCATGATAATCACATCACAAAATCGCATTTGATTTTGTATTGCCGCCGTTAATGCAATGGAATTGGGAGCGTTATGAATAGGATCGTCCTTTGGAACTGAATAGTCCTTAAAGTTAAATCGTGGGTCATTTTTAAGCATTTTAACAAGCCTTTCATAATTATCCTCATAAGCCCATGAATGGCTGATGAATATACTGTATTGTTTCATATATCCTTGGTTAATAGTAAATAATACCTTCTACCTTGACTGTGTTCATAACTTTTATAAAAATTTTGTCTTATTAAGCTTATAATGTTTCTAGAAAATGTGGGGATAAGTCACTTATGGACTTTCTACTTTTTTCGTATATACTGTAATTATATGCCTTTCGAATAATAAGTCAACAATAAAAAATGTTGGGGAAAAGAAAAAAACAAATATTAGATTTCGTCAATAGCTATGTTGGCAAGAATGGTTTTGCCCCATCTCTTGAGGAAATAAAAAAGAAAACCGGCCTTTCTTCTGTGTCGACAGTCCACCACCATCTTAAAGACCTTGAGAAACAAGGTTATATTAAACGACATGAGGGCAAGCCAAGAAGTATCGAAGCGAGAGATTTAACGGTTACAATTCCCTTGCGAGGATACATTGCTGCAGGCCAACCCATTGAAGCCATTGAGGTATATGAAACTATTGATGTTCCAAAAAATCTTTTGTCGGGTTCTGGTGAGCATTATGCTCTAAGAGTCTCAGGAGACAGCATGATCGACGAAGGTATTTTTGATGGCGATACAGTTGTTGTTAGAAAACAAAATAGTGTTGAAAATGGAGAGACAGCAGTAGCTTTAATAAATGACAATGAAGTTACTCTTAAAAAGATTTACAAGGAAAAAAACCGTATCAGACTGCAACCAGCGAATCCAAAATTAAGACCTTTCTATTTTAAAGAGGTGATTATTCAAGGCAAGGTTGTAAGTACATTCAGAAATTTCGAAGAACAGGAGAAAAAAGATACTTTTAAATTTAATCAATTCCTCTGCGGAGACGTTTTAGAAATGATCAAAAAAACTCCAGATAATTCAATACATTTTGCAGTAACTTCTCCACCATATAATGTTGGTAAGGACTACGACAACCATAACGATAAAATGAATCACCAAGAATATCTTGATTGGTTATATAAAGTCTGGATTGAAACAAAGAGAGTGCTTGTAGATGGTGGTCGTTTTGCAATCAACATAGCCCCTACTGGTATACGAGATTTTGTACCAATTCATCACGACTATATCGAACAAATGAAAAAACTTGGTATGAAATTCCGTACAGAAATTTTATGGTATAAACAAACAATGTTAAAACGAACTGCTTGGGGTAGTTTTAAGAGTCCGTCTAATCCACACATTGTGCCATCATGGGAATATGTTTTGATTTTTACTAAAGGTGATAATCGCTTAGATGGTGATCAAAGAATGGCAGATATTACAAAAGAGGAATTTATGAAATTTTCTGATGGATTTTGGAAGATCCAGCCAGAAACAAAAAGGAAAGGACACCCCGCACCATTTCCAGAGGATTTAATTTACAGGTTGATGAAATTTTACTCTTACAAGGGTAATAATGTGTTGGATATGTTTGGCGGAACCGGGACAGTTGCGGCGGTTGCTGCGAAAACAGGAAGAAATTTTATTCACATAGATATTTCACCGCAATACTGTAATGTGGCGAAAGATAGAGTAAATAAAATTCTAGGAAAGTAAATCGTCTTTAGTAAGTAGTTCATCTGAAAAATTCGCAACAACCTCTTTTCGCCACATTTTTAGATCTTCAAAAAGCTTATTAGCACCGTCTTGTTTGGTGAAATCTAATTTACAAATCTGCGAACATTCGGTAGTTAGTGGATGCGTCGTATAAACACGATCGAGGTATGCTTCACATTTTTTTCTCAACCCACTTGCGTCATTATCACCTTTCATAAACTTCTTATCGAGGTCTTGAGTCATTAAACAATACTTAATGTTGTTATCTCGCAATGCAAGAGCCCAAAACAGCACAGCGTCATTTCTGCTATGATCGCTTGTCTTGCAATTGAGTAAAGCAAACACCTTTAGTGTGCCTTTGCTGTCTTTAGTTAAGACAACAATGTCTGAGTCAGGCCAAACACCAGTTGTTTTTTGTGTGCAACGACGGTTTGCTTTTAATGTTAAAAATTGAACAATATCCTTTGCTTTAGGATGTCGTTTTAATTGGTCCCCCTTAATAGCCATGATTCCTTCCCGGTTCAAGGAGTCATTTATCAGATTACGAACAAATTCCTCAAAATTATTTCCACTTGCCACCACCCAACTTTGCCGAGCTTGGTTAAGATCACGTCCATTTTCAAGGCATAATTTAATATAAATTTCCTGAGTCATTTCCATAACCTTACCCTCTGGAACTTCTACTTCTTGAACAATAGCCAAAATTTGCCCAACATCTTTGATGGGTTTTATTCCAAAACCTTTTAGTTGCTCCTTGGCTTTTTGGTATATTTCCTCAAAGTTAATTTTTGTAGCCATAATTTTAGAAGAAATGGGATCGAGCTTTCTTCCGAGGACTCTATTGTTGATCATTGGAAAAATCAACCCATATTGTAATTATGCAGTAAGTAGCGTAAATTATCAATTAATATGTGTATATCTAAACTACATGAAAGACATTGTCGATAGACTCAAAATCCGTTACGAGGCCGCTCTACAAAGCAGCTCTGATTCGCTGTTTTATCAAAACGTACATGCGTATATTGATTTTATAGTCAAAACCCCTGTCCTCTCTGCGATTATGGATAAAGGCGAGGAAGAATATCATAACAAGCACTCTGAGATAGTCCATGTGCGAGCACTTACCGACCAAAAGGCTGATGAGAAAGAACAGCTTATTAATAGGCTTGAGCGTTTCTCTCTGTTCGCAGCACATTACTGCACCCTACTCATAAAAATATATAACCCTATTGAAGATTATAAAAACTCTACTGAACCAGATGCTGAGCAAGATCCCGTTGCGCTTCTCATGCTTAAAGGGATTAAGAATATCAATACACAACGATGGGGTCAGAAAACACTTGAAATATACAATGGACACTATGATGGCAAACGAAAATCCTATGAAGATGATTTACGACAATTTCACGTTGATTTTCTGACCGAAATAGAAAAGGTAGAGACAATAAAAGAAAAACCAAAAATTAGTTTTGATAAGGAAAACAGCATATTGCATATTGACGATAAAGATGTCCACATAAAACTAAAGAACGATAAACCAAATGATCACTATGTGCTTGAATATATTTTTGAGAATGAGGAAGGTTTAAAGGAAAAATCATTTTATTCTGATATTATCAAAATAAAGTTTGAGCGTGAAAAAGTAGATAATATGTCGTTATACCGCTCTTGTAAGGCTATTAGCAGAAAAGTAAGCGAGCAGGCAGGGCTAAGTAATTTTCTTGTCATTAAATCTGGGAAAACTGGCTATACACATATAAATCCTGACTATCTATAAATCTTACCCGTAAGATGCTGTAACGGCGCTGTGAGAGAATCACCTTATTAAATTAAGGTGATTTTTTTATGTCTTTTCAATTCAGCGAAAACCTCATAGCAGAGACGATTAAATGCTTCAAAGAAGAGGATGGTTTGGACGTATCCCCTGCGCAAGCAAATGAGTATCTGAACTCTTTTGCTGATTTGTTTTTGGCGTTTGCGGGCGGGCGTTCACGCCCGCCCCTGACTTGATATCCCCTCATAATTGTTAAACAGAATATCCTCATGTATTTCATTTTTAGAATGTATGGAGAAACCGTTGAAATCACAGAAATCGAAAAAGAGCCGAAAAAAGTACGCGTATATCGTTCCAGAAAAAGGAATCCTATACACGGGCTTAGGCGACCCGATAATATTAGAAGGGCGCGAAAAACATGTTTGTGGTGCGTGTCTGCTGCTGTTGCAGAACTTGGGTGCCCACTCTTGGTTACTCTCACCTTTGCGGGAGATGCGTCAGACGCCTCCTATGCGAATGATTCCCTTCGCGTCTTCCAAGTGCGGTTGCGAGCTCAGTTCCCTGATGCGCAATCCCTCTTTGTTCCAGAGCTTTCCCCCCGAGGACGAATCCATTTTCATGGCTTACTTTTTAACGTGCCGTTGTCTCTCGGAGATACGCGCAATGGTAAGCGGGTCGTTTCGTACGGCGATGAACGTAAATTACGAACCCTTGCTGAGTTATGGGGAGAGGGTTATGTTGATGCGAGAAAGACTGATGGTTCTCCAAGGCTGGCAAGTTATCTCAGTAAGTACATAACGAAGGGCGCTGGACAGGTTATGTTCAATGCGATGCGCCTTTTACGGATATCGCGTGGCTTCCCACGAGAGGATGTCGTTCGTGGCGACCTTGCAAAAGAACTCGCGCGCCGTTATGCTATGCGTAAACCCGCAAGAGTGTGGAAGGGCGATAATATATTTCTTGGACACATTAAGAAAACAATGTATTATCAGAATGTAAAATGAACTACATCATCTACACTAGAAAATCTACCGATACTGAAGATAGGCAGGTTCTGTCTTTGGATTCTCAAGAAAGAGAGCTTTTAGAGATAGCGGATAAGCACAATCTCAAAGTGGTAAAGACGTTCCGAGAAAGCATGTCTGCTAAATCTGCGGGACGTCCAATTTTTAACGAAATGATGGCGTTGGTTGAGTCAGGTAAGGCCCGAGGAATCCTTTGTTGGAAGTTGGATCGTCTTGCTCGTAACTTTGTTGATGGTGGTAAAGTTATTGATTCTTTGCAGAGGGGTGCTATACAAGAAATCAGGACGTACGAATCAACCCACTTACCTTCCGACAACGTTCTCCTTCTTGCTGTTCAGCTTGGTATGGCTAATCAGTATATCCGGGATTTAAGTGTAAATGTAAAGCGTGGCAACCGAGAGAAGCTCTCTCGTGGTGAATGGCCTAATCATGCCCCCTTTGGATACTTGAATGATAAAGCCACCAAAACAGTTATTGTTGATCCTGTGCGTTCCCCATATGTTGTACGAGCTTTTGATCTGTATCTTATCGGCAGTTATAGCTTTAAAAATATTTCTGACATTCTGTATCAGGAAGGTTTGCGGACGAAATCTGGCAAGAAAGTGTTGAGGGGTCACATCCAAAAAATCATTACCTCTGTTTTTTACACGGGCATCATGAAACGGGAAGGAAAATATTACAACGGCAACCATCAGCCCCTTATTTCTAAAGATACATTTGATAAAGCACAGGGGCTTTCTGGTAATCGATCACGACCTCGTCCACAAAAACTTTTCTTTCCACTCCGAGGTTTCCTCACGTGTGAAAGTTGTGGGTGTATGCTCACTGCCTCTTTGAAAAAAGGTCATCATTACTACTACTGCACCAACGGCAAGCAAAAATGCGATGAACACAAAAGCTATCTTCGGGAAAATACCTTATACCAGTCTATCGCTGAAATCCTTGGCTCGTTAGATTTTACCGAACGAAAGATTGAGCTTATGTATCAGGCCGCAAAAGCAAGGTCTGGTGGTGATACTGAATACGTCCAGAAGGCATTAGAAACGCTTCAGACGCAATTAGAATCGCTTAAGACTAAAGAGATGAAGCTCTTGGACGCTTTCTTGGCTGAGCAGATACCCAAGGAGCTTTACGATCAGAAAACGCTTGAATTGCAGAATGAACGGATTTCAACTATGAGACAGCTTCGAGAAACAAAATCAAAACAAACAGTTTCCACTTTGGAACCGGTCAAAGAAGTGTTTTTACGCGCTAGCAGAGCCAAAAAAGAATTCTTGGAGGGTGATGATACAAAAAAGCATACCATCCTACAAAGTTTACTTTGGAACCTTTCTCTTAAAGACAAAATTATGGCTTCAGTAAGCCTTAAAAGTCCTTATGACATTATGTCTAAAGCACCTAAAAACGGGGGTTTCTCTACAAAGCTGCGGGACCTGGATTCGAACCAAGATAACGACCTTCAGAGGGTCGCGTCCTACCGTTAGACGATCCCGCAATGTTCACTCACGATAGCAGAATACCGCGGGATTTTCAAGCTAAATTTTGAGATACTTGCGGATGGCTATCATGGAGCCGAATACGCCCAGAACGATGCCGCACAAGAGCAGAATGAGCCAGAGCGTCATGAAATTGCGCTGGAAATACAGGAACAGGTCGGAACCGGGGAAAAAATTGTCCACGTAGGGAGCGAGTAAAAACATGATGGGATAGAACACGATGATGGTGGCGGTGGCGGAGATGAGCCCATACAGCACGCCTTCCACGAGGAACGGTCCGCGGATGAACCAGTTGGTGGCGCCGACAAGCTTCATGATGGTCACCTCGTCTTTGAGCGTGTAGATGGCGATGCGGATGGTGTTGAGCGCCACCAGCACCGAGATGACGGACAGCGCGAGGGTGATAAAGAGCCCCGTCTTGCGTATCGCCGATATGACGCTTGAAAGCCGCGCGATGGTCTCCTGGTTTTCGTAATAGTTGACCGCGCTTATCAAAGGAGCGTATTCTTTCTTTTCCAGAAACTTCGCGATGGCCGCGAACTGATCGGGCGCTTTCGCCTTGATGTTCAGACTCGCCTCGAGCGGATTGGCGTCGAGCTCCTCGAGCACCTGCGCGATGATGGTGTCGGCCTTGTGCCGTTCTTTAAAGAGGGCGAGCGCGGCGTCTTCCGAAACATATTCGACGCTTTTGACTTCTTTTTCCGCAAGCAGGTTATTTTTTACCTGTAAAATATCGGGCTCTGCTGTTTTTGGCTTGAAATACACCGAGATGTCTATCTGGTTCTCCAGATGCTGGACCACGGCTTCGGTCAGCACGGAGATCATCAGAAGCCCCAGAATCATGGACAGCACCAACACCATGACGGACACGGTCGTGGCGGAAAGCCATCCGTTGCGCCAGAAATTTTGAAACCCGACCAGAAATACTCTTTTGAATGCGGTTATCATGTATTTAGCTTTTAGCTTTCAGCTTCGTTAGCTTTTAGGAAATTCTCTAAAAGTTGAAAGCCCATTTATAATATATAGCGTCCATTTTGCTCGTCGCGTATCACCTTGCCTTTGTCGATGCTCACCACGCGCTTGTTGAGCGTGTTGATTATCTCCCGGTCGTGCGTGGCGAGCAGTATCGTCGTTCCCAGTTCGTTGATTTTCAGCAGGAGCCGGATGACGTCCCACGTGTTGAGCGGGTCCAGATTCCCCGTCGGCTCGTCGGCGATGATGATGTCGGGCTGGTGCACCAGCGCCCGCGCGATGGCGACGCGCTGTTGTTCCCCGCCGGAAAGCTGATTTGGGAATTGTTTTGCCTTTTCTTCGAGCCCCACCAATTGCAAGACCTGTGGCACGTCTTCCTGGATCTCTTTTTTGCTTTTCCCCACGACTTCCATGGCGAACGCGATGTTCTCGTACGCCGTTTTCTGCGACAACAGCTTGAAATCCTGGAAAATGGTCCCGATGCGGCGGCGCAGGAACGGAAGCTCCGCGTACGGCAGAGCCGTGACGTCCTGCTTGTCGAGGAATATCCTGCCCGACGTCGGCTTTTCTTCGGCGATAAGGAGCTTCAACAGCGTGGATTTCCCCGCGCCCGACTGTCCGACGATGGATACGAATTCGCCCTGCTCGATATTGAGCGTGATGTTTTCAAGCGCGAAATGCCCGTTGTACGCTTTTGAAATTTTATCAAAAAGTATCATGTTATTTTTGGTATGCGAGCTCTGCCTCGATAAATGCTCCCAGTTCGCCGCCCAGCACGTCGTATACTTTGGACGTCTCCGTTTCCGTGCGGTGGTCTTTCACCATCTGATACGGATGCAGGACGTACGAGCGTATCTGGCTCCCCCACTCTATCTTCACCTTGTCCCCTTTCAATTCCGAAATCTCGTGCTTGTGCTGTTTTTCCAGCTGTTCCGCCAGTTTTGACGCGAGCAGTTTCATCGCCCTGTCTTTGTTCGCTTGCTGGTTGCGCTCGCTCTGGCACGCGACGATGATGCCGGTCGGCTTGTGGTGGATGCGCACCGCCGTTTCCCGTTTGTTGACATTCTGCCCACCCGGGCCCGACGACCGGAACGTATCCACCTCCAAGTCGGCTTCCTGGATGTCCACATCCTTCACTTCTTCGATTTCGGGAATGACTTCCACATAGGCGAACGACGTGTGGCGGAGCTTTTGCGCGGAAAAGGGCGAAACCCGCACCAGCCGATGCACGCCCGCTTCTTTTTTCAAATAGCCGTAGACATACTTGCCCTGGATATGCACCGTGGCGTTTTTCGTCACCGGCCCTTCTGTGCCGTCTCCCTCGCCGTAGTGCTGGTGTACGATGGTGCTTCGCCATTCTTGAGCATCCGCGTATTTCAGGTACATGCGCAGTAACATAGAAGCCCAGTCCTGCGCGTCCTGCCCTCCGGCGCCCGCGTAGATGGACACGATGGCGTTGCTCTTGTCATAGGGACCCGACAACAGCGCCTTCTTTTTCTTTTTTTCAAATTGCCGCTCCAGCGCCAAAAGTTCTTTTTCCACGCCGCTTTCAAATTCCGTGCGCTCCGCTTCGTCGGAAATCTCTGCAATAAACTCGTAATCGCTCGCGATCTTTGTAAACGCTTTTTCAATCTCCGTTATCTCTTTCACTTCCTCTTTCAGCGCGTTCAGTTGCGAAGTGATTTGGGCGGCTGTGCGATGATCCTGCCAGAAATCCTCCCGCCGTGTTTGCTCTTCCAGCTCGCGTATTTTGTTTTCAACGGCGGCAACGTCAAAGACGGTCCTTCATGTTCTGAAGGCCCTCCTTAAGTGACGCTAATGTTTCCTTGACGTTGACCATACTCGCTCCAGTTTACCATATTCCCCGCTTTGAAATCAACCAATAAAAAAAACTCCGCATGTTGTGCGGAGTTTTTTTGAAATCCGGAGCCGGAGGCGAGAGTCGAACTCGCGACCTCTACTTTACGAAAGTATTGCTCTACCAACTGAGCTACTCCGGCATAACATGGCTATTTCAAGGGGTGCGGAACGAATTTCCCGTGCGCTATCCAGATGACCACGGCAAGCCACACGCCGCCCATCACCCAGCTTCCCAGCACGTCGGAAGGCCAATGCACGCCCAGATACAGCCGCGAGAACCCCACCAAAAAAATGAATAACCCGCTCGCAAGGCACGTCAGGACCTTCGCGCGCAGAGTGTATTCGTGCCGTATGACAAAATACATCAAAAGGCCGTAAAACACAAGGGAGATGAACGCATGCCCTGAAGGAAAGCTGTAGCTGTCCTCGGAAACAAGATGCAAGAGAAACGGCGGGCGGGCGCGCAAGAAGGTGTGCTTCATCAGATAGATCATTGCCGCGGCGCCCACGATTGCCGTAGCGGAGACCATGAAATGCGCCACTCTTTTATGGTACGCGAACCACAAAAGCACAGCCGCAGTGAGCCCGATGATGACGGGCGCGCTTCCCAGGAATGTTATGACCTTCATCAGCGCCGTCAGCGACGCGGCGCGCAGAGAGATGGCATATGCCAGCATGTCCGCATCAAGCGCGGCAAAATCGTTATTGAAACGGAACGTATCCGTGACATATACGGCAAGAACCGTAAAAAAAAGATAGACCGTAACGCCTATGGCAAACTGGAAATCAAAAAAATCAAGGCATTTTTTTACAAAAGAGCGGATCATTGTTTTGTGTTATATAATCGAGAGCACTAGTATCATAAGCCACCCGACGGAAACCATGAGCGCGGCGCCCGCCATCATGTCTTTGAGGATGCGGATTTCCTCAAGCGATGCGGGGAGCAGGATATCCATCGCTTTTTCAAGCGCGGTATTGATAAGCTCCACCGCAAGCATCAGCGACCCGGCGATGATGACCGCCGCTTTCTGCCACCCCTCCATGGGCCACCAGAACACCAGCGCGAGAGACGCCAGCACCAAAGCCAGCATGATACGGAAGTTTTGTTCCCGGTGGAACGCCTCTTTCAATCCGATAAGCGAGTGGCGGAAGCTTTTTACCATTTTTTTTACTTTGATCATATGCTATGAGTTTACCACGCGGCCGTGAAGTTGCGAAATGCGCCCATCAGCGCGTGCGTCGTTTTCCCCACCCTGCCGTTGCCGATCTTCATGCCGTTTATCCGCACGACCGGCGCGATTTCCTTGCTCGTGGCGGTGATGAACGCTTCATCCGCGGTTTTGAGTTCCCGCACCGCAATGTCGCGCTCAACTGCGCGCATGCCAAGCTCGCGCGCGCAATCGATCGCCGCGCGGCGCGTAATCCCGTGCAGGATATTCTGTTTTGGCGTTATCAGCGCGCCGTTTTTCACGATGAAAAAATTGCTCGTTGCCGCTTCCAGGACCTTCCCCCGCGAAACATACAGCGGCTCGAGCGCGCCCGCTTTTTTGCACGCGTCCCTTGCAAGAAGCGCCTCAACGTAGTTCAGCGTTTTCGCTTCCGGCAGTTCCCGCTGATATTCGCGCGTGATGAGCTTGAGCCCCTTGGTATACGCGCTTTCGGGAAGCGCGTGCAGGGACGAGACCAAAATAAAAAAACCCGGATGCCTTTTGTCGTACCCCATGCCGTCTTTGCTTTCGCCGCCGGTGAGTATCATGCGGATGCTCGCCTCTTGTCCGCCAACTGGCGGATTGTTCTTGGCAAGCAACGCGCCGACGATGCGTTTGATCTTTGCGCGCGGATACGGGAGTTTCAAGCCAAGCATCGTTCCCGAGAACGCGAGGCGCTCGATATGCTCGTCGAGCATGAACGGTTTGCCGTTATAGGTGCGCAAAGGGTCCGAAACGCCGTAGCCGCGCAAAAAACCGACGTCGTGCACGCCGACCGACGCCTGCGCATCCGAAACAATACGCCCGTTGATAAAACAATAATTCATGCCGGAGCGGGTAAGGGGAATCGAACCCCTGTGTCTAGCTTGGGAAGCTAGCATAATGCCACTATACGATACCCGCGCAGTTATTTTCCAAACAACACCACAAGCCATTGGCGCGCGTTGGATGACGCCGATGAGGGTTTGGGGACCGCTTCTTTCTCTGTGGTTGGCGCTTGCGGAGTCTGCTGGGTGATGATGACGGACTGTTCGCCGGGAAGCTGGTAATTGAGCTTTTTGCGCGCTTCTTTTTCCAAAAACGCCTTGTCCTCCAGGCGCGCCACCAACGCCTTTAAATCTTTGTTCTTCTCGTTCAATTCCTGCAACTTCGCGCTGACCGTTGAACTTTGCTTGTTTATCTGGTATCGTTCCAGGGAGACGGCGTAGACTTCATACGACAAAAATCCGGCGGTAGCCACCAGCAGAACAGCCAGGAGCTTCACCTTCAAAGAACCTCCTGTTCTCTTTTTGTACGCACGAGCCATATAACCTTATCATACCATATGTTCAAATTCAAAAAAGCGTCAAAAATCATCTGGAAGATCGCCATCATCATGGTCATCATCTCCATGGTCGCTTTCACGCTCATTCCGCTCCTTTGACAGAAGCTGGAATCTAGAAAATAGAACCTAGAATACAAGGGAGGGTATGAAGGAATGTTTCCCTTTTCTACTTTCTAGTTTCTAGATTCTATTTTCTATTTCTGCAGTACCTTGAAGTACACGTCGGGCGGGATGTTCACCTTGCCCGATGCTTTCATCTTCTTCTTTCCTTTCTTCTGCTTCTCGAGCAGCTTGCGCTTGCGCGTGTAATCGCCGCCGTAGAGATACCCGGTAACGTCTTTGCGCATCGCGGAAATATCCGCGCGGGCGATGACTTTGCCTCCTATGGCCGCCTGAATGGTCACGGCAAAAAGCTGGCGCGGGATGATCTCTTTGAGCTTTTCGACCATCGCCCTCCCCCGCCTTTCCGCGCTCGCTCTCGGCACGATTTGCGACATCGGCTCCACCAGATCGCCGGCGACCAGAATATCCATTCTGATGAGGTCGTTTTTGACGAACCCCGTGATGTCGTAGGAAAGCGATGCGTAGCCCGACGTCGCTGATTTGAGCTTGTCATAAAAGTCCACGATGATCTCGGCGAGCGGCGCCTCATAGCGCAGGATGGTCTTTTCCGGCGTGATGTAGTGGGTTTCTTTGTAGGTGCCGCGGGATTCATCCAACAGCCGCATCACCGCCCCAAGATACTCGGGACTGGTCAGGATTTCCAGCTTCGCGTACGGTTCGCGGATTTCAAGCACGTTGGCGGGGTCTTTGATGTCTGACGGCGAATAGATAAGCTGTTCTTGCCCATTGCGCAGTTTTATCTGGTACGAAACCGACGGGATAGTGATGAGCGGCTCGATGCCGTACTCGCGCTTCAGGCGCTCACGGATGATGTCCATGTGCAGGACCCCCAAAAACCCGCACCGGAACCCGCGCCCCAGGGCGTCGGACTGCTCCGGCTCGAAATGAAACGACGCGTCGTTGAGCTTGAGCTTGGACAGCGCGTCGCGCAGGGTATCGAAATCGTCGGCGTTCTGCGGGAAGAAGCTCGCGTACACGACGCGCAGAGGATCTTTGTATCCATGCAGGGGTTCGGGCGTCGGGTTGTTCACGAGCGTCACCGTCTCCCCCACCCTCACCTTATTGATCTCCTTCACGCCGGTGGCGATGTAGCCGATTTCCCCCGCGTTGAGCTCCTCGGTTGACTCGAACGCCGGTTTGAAGATGCCCGCCTCGAGCACTTCGGACTGCGTGCCCGCTATCATGAACCGCACGATATCGTGGCGGCGCACCGTGCCGTCAAAGAGCCGGACGTTCGCGACCACGCCCTTGTACGCGTCGTATGAAGAATCGAAGATAAGCGCCTTCAGCGGGCCGGTCGCGTTGCCTTTCGGAGCGGGGACCTGTTTGACTATCCGCTCCAGCAATTCGGGAACTCCCTCGCCCGTCTTTCCGGAAATGGACAAGACTTCGCTTTCGTCGATGCCGAGGAGCTTGGCGATTTCCGTCTTGGTTTCTGCCACGCGCGCGTTGGGCAAGTCTATCTTGTTGACGGCGGGGATGATGGCAAGCCCGAGCTTTTGCGCTTGTTCCAAATTAGCAAGCGTCTGCGCCTGCACGCCCTTGGTGCAATCCACCAACAGCACCGCCCCTTCCACGGCGGCAAGCGAGCGCGACACTTCGTAGCCGAAGTCCACATGGCCGGGAGTATCGATCAGATTAAGCTCGTAGCCGGTAGCTTGCAGCTTATAGGTCATGCGCACCGGCTGCATTTTGATGGTGATGCCGCGTTCGCGCTCGATGGACATCGTGTCGAGCATCTGGTCCTGCATCTTCCGTTTTTCGACCGTTTTGGTCAAATCCAAAAACCGGTCCGCCAGCGTGGACTTGCCGTGATCGATGTGCGCGATGATGCAGAAATTACGGATGTGTTTCTGATCCATATCGACAAACGTATCATACTGATGCGAGAAAGTCTACGCCTTGTTTGTATGAGAGCTCAGGATAAAAACGGACGCGCAAACAAAAACGGTGAAGATAAAAATATACGACACGAGCAACGGCCAGAAGTCGTTTACCAGGACTACCAGCGACCCGCCGAGGCCGGCAAACAGAAACCCAAGACCGAGAAAAAATAGTGGCACTTTATTTTTCTTTATATTGGCCAGATTCGAGAGGAACGTGACCCCCAGAGCAAGCGTAAAAAGAATAATACCGATACTAAATACTATTGCATCAATAATGGCATAATGCCAATAAATAAGAAATCCTTGTATGACGGGTTGGGGCAAAGCATTCATGCCGACAAATAGTTTTATAAAGGAAAAAACTGCGACCACCGCACTGATGAAATTCGGCGAAACGCTTTTCACCTGCTGAAATCGTATGAACGCGCGCAAGACAAATGCAAATGAAAACAGCATGATAAAATTGCCGATTTCGGCGGCGATACCTGAAGAAAACGCATATAACGTAAAACTCATGACTAAGAAAACAAAAAACAGGTAAAACTCATGATAATTTTGACCGCCTGTTTTTTTCCACGCCTTATAAAAAAAGGCGCTTGCCCACAAAGATATTATGGCGGAAAACAAATAGACAAAAATAGAAAACATATATGCTTACTTTATATGGGCCTGGCATTCAGTAAAAACAGGGTGACAAGCACGAAGGTAATAAAAAGAAGGGTGAATCCGAGCACAAGAGCCCAGAATACATTAAAAGCGACAAGAGGCAATCCGCTTGCGCCGCCGATCAGAAATGCCAATCCCAGATACACAACCTGTATTTTGCGTTCTTTAATATTCTTCAGATTGTAAAAGAACGTCATGCCCATGGCGGCGGTATAACATGTTAACAATCCTAGATATACTATACTGCTTGGCAATGCATAATGCCAATAGATAAGCCCGTCCGTAAAAGCAGGGATGGGCGGATAACGCAGAGAAACAATAAGACTTACGCATGCCGCAAGAATTCCCAAAATCGTGACTGAATTTACTGATATCGCGACAACCTTCCAAAAACGGACCAATGCCCGCAAAACAAAAGAAAAAGAGAGAAGAACAAAAAAATTGATCAGCTCACCACCCAAAGCAAAAAGCGTTGGATTTTTAAAGAATACCAATGAAGGAGCCATGAAACCCAATCCTAAAAAAAAGAAGAAGGTTCCGAATGCCGTATACAGATCGTAGTTATTTTTTTTCCCAATCCTAAAGAAATAACTACTCGCCCACAAAGAAACGGCAGCAGAAAACAAATAGACAAAAATAGAGAACATAGCTATACCTGTTTTTTATTTGCTGAAATCAGAATGAAGATAAGCCAGAACACAGCGCACGCGAGAAGTATGAGATAGCCGACCATGAGGGGAAGAAAAACATTGAAACTGTGCACAAACACTCCGCCGACGCCTCCGGCAATGAACCCCAACCCTAACAATAAAAGCGTCTTTTTGTTTTGCATAACATTGCCCATGTTAGCGAGAAGCGTATATGCCATGGAGATGGTAAAAACAGCGACAAACGCACCGAAGAAAATGGCATGGAAAAGCGGATAGTGCCAATAAATGAGATGGTCTTGCATGACGGGAACGGCAGGTATGATGATTCCGATACTAAACTTTATAACTGCGGATACGGCAAAGATGATAAGTATGGTGGCGGGAGCTATGAATGAAATCCGCTGAAAACGGAGAAAAGCGCGAAATACAAATGCAAAAGAAAGAAGAATAAGAAAATTACCGACTTCTATAACAATGCCCCGTGCGGATTGATTTAATAAAAGAGCGAGCGGGTAAAGAAACATGCCTATTCCCAAAAAAAGAAAGAAAAAGAAAAACTCGCGATAATTCGCATAAGGATGCTCTTTAAAGGCGCGCCGAAAATGTCCGCTTGCCCACAGAGAAACGCCTGTAAAAAATAAGTATATAGAGACGGAAAACATATATTTATTTCATTATAGCACATACTCACAACTTGTCCGAGCCGTTCACCTGGATGGGGAAAACGCGGGAAAGGAACAGTTTCCTGACCGGTAGGAAGAACGCCTGCCAGAACGTGAAAAATTCAGGGATTTTGAGCGCCCAGGAGCTTGCGCAATACGCGAGAAGTCCGGCAAGGAACGCCGCGATGCCTTGCGCGAAAATGCCCGTGAACGTCTGCATATCCACCAGCGCCGCGACCGCGTGCAGCGTGGCGTACACCGCAACCGCCATCACGAAAACGGCGATATTGGTCTTAAACAGCGAGCGGATGATGGTGTCGGAATCATATGACTCCATCCTCCAGGAAAACGCCAGATAGAGCCAGAGAAAGTTGATGATGCTCGATACGGAAAACGCCAGCGGCAAAGCCAGCACGGAGATGTCGGCGATATCGGATACTTTCAGAAGCGTACCGACATAATGCGCGAACGCGCCGTGCGCGCGCATGAGGTTCAGGAAATAAAAGCTGAAGAGAATATTGATGAACACGGAAGCGACGTTGATGAACACCGGCGTTTTAGTGTTGTGGATGGCGTAGAACGCCCGCGTGAAAAGCGGGATGAGCGACTGCGCGAAAATGGAAACGGCAAAAGCCCCCAGCGCCGCGGCGGTGAGGCGCGTGTCCTCCCACGAAAACTGCCCGTATCCCAAAATGACGCGGACGATCTGCGCGCGCTCCAGGATGAGGAACAACGAGATGGGAATGACCAAAAACAGAATCTGGTTGACGGTGAGGTAGAGCTCGCGCAAGAACCCGCCGGTATCTTTGTTCGCGTACGCCGCGGAGAGCATCGGAAACACGGCGCTGACGAACGACAGCGCGACGATGCCGATGGGGACGAACTGGAGGTCGTTGGCGAAGTTGAACACGGAGATGCTTCCCGAAGACATGGTCGAGGCGATGGAGGTGATGATGATGAAATTCAGCTGGTAGGCGGCAAGCCCGACGGTGC
>MEYP01000005.1:47400-47653 GCA_001775835.1 Candidatus Azambacteria bacterium RIFCSPHIGHO2_02_FULL_52_12
GAGAAAGCAGGACGATCTTGCGCAGACCCGCGTGCGTGAAGTCGAAAAGAAAACGGAACACGAATCCCGTTTTAAAGAGCGGTGGGATCTGGATGAGAAGATGCAGGAGCGCGCCCAGCACCACTCCCCACGCGAGCCCCGCGACGCCCAGCGGCTTTATGAAAAATAGCGCGCCCAGGATGATGCCGATGTTGTACATGACGGGCGCCAGCGCGAAACTGAAGAACAGTTTGCGCACCTGGAGGATATTGCC
>MEYP01000005.1:47666-50288 GCA_001775835.1 Candidatus Azambacteria bacterium RIFCSPHIGHO2_02_FULL_52_12
ATGCCGAGCAGGATGGGGCTCAAAAACATGATGCGCGTAAGCTCGACGGCCGCCTGTTTCTTCTCGTCGCCGAACCCGACGGCGACGAGCGTGATGAGCTGGGGCGCGAACACGATGGCGACAAGGCAAAAAGCCATGAAGATAAGGAGGAAAACGCTCAACACGGTGTTGGCAAGCTTCCACGCCGATTGCTCATCGCGCGCGAGATATTCGGAGAATACGGGGATGAACACGGAGCTCAAGATGCCGACGATGAGGATGTTGTACAAAAAATCGGGGATGCGGAACGCCGCGAAATAGATATCAAGCGTGTCCCCCGCCCCGAACTCTCCGGCGAAGATGCGGTTGCGCACGAGGCCCAAGAGCTTAGCGACCAGCGAAAAAAAACTGATGGTGAGGGCCGCCGACAGGACGACCTTGAACTCTTTGTTGAGGATGTTTCGAAATATCATTGTAGCGTGGCGGTAAAGGCAAGGTCAGACGCGAGACTTCCCGAGAATTCTCCCGTAAAAGCGCCCGCATCCGGGCCGACAAGCCCCTTGCCGTCGGGTGGCGTAACGGAAAATTGCAGGGTGCCACTTGCTCCCGGCTGTTTTTGAAAAAAGGAAGTGAACGTTCCCTGTGTTTCGCGCGTCCCGAGCGGCACGGTGTAATGGTACAGCAGTTTCGCGCTCTTCCCGCCGAGCGTAATCCACGTTCCAAACACTGTTTTGTCCGTTTCATCGAATATATCTGTTTTATCGGCATGGTCGGCGCGCAGGGTCGATTCGGACGCGTACACATCTTCATCCGGCATGAAATACTCGGCCGCGTAATCCAGTTGCGGGACGATGACCTGTTCCTCGCCGCCCGAGGCGGCTATCAGCCGCGAACCCTTGGGCGCGTACAGTTTTATGTAGTACAGGCCGTCATCATTGCTCTCCGGCTCGCCTCCCTGCCGGCTCCGGTGAAATTCAAGCGCAACCGTGTTGATGATATCGCCGCTGTCCAGCATTTCCGTATGCTTGACCATGTCATGGCGCACCAAGCCGCGCGCGTTTTCTTCGTCCATGGCATGCACGGCAACCGCCGTATAGTCGGCCGCGTCGTGCCGAATGACGCCGCCGTCCCGTGCGCGCTCAACGATGGTTTTTTGGTATTCTTTGTCGGCAAGCCACACCATGATGTTTTTTTGCTCGAGCGCGCCGTCCAGCGCGCGCAACGCGGCCGAAAAATCTTTCGGGGGCAACGCGGCAATCCTTTCGATAAGCGTCGCGAACGCGTCGCTCCCAAGGATGCTGTCCGTTTCCGCGCCCAGGAGGCTTTCCAGAACCGCCGACTGCACGGCAATCACGCCGTCAACGTCTTCGCCGCCCGATCTTTCATAAAAAGAGGCGATTTTGCGCGCTGACGTCGGGAAATCCAAAAACCAGTTGGCGTCGCGCATGCTCCACGCCGTCGTGGCGTTTTGGAGCTGGCGGGGAGGGATGATGTTCGTTTCAAGCTGGCCGTCGAGGTTCCGCACGTCGTCAAAGACGCCGCGGGCGAGCACGCCGCCCTCTATGGTTACGACGCCGTACGCGCCGATAAACCCGCCCGTTGCGCGGGGTATATCCTGATCTTCTACCACCACCAGAAATTTTTTGGGATGTTCGGGGTCGAATGCCCACCGCAACAAACGCAGATACGGCGCGAATCGGTCCTGTTGCGCGGCCAAAAGCGGCATGCGCGAAAGAGCGGGCGGCAATCCTTCCTGCACGGCATCCTTGACCTTGGCTAGAAGGCCTTGGGCCTTTTTTATTTCTTGTTCGGCCTCCGCAAATAGCGCGCCGGCTGATCGCGCGCTTCCCTTTCCTAAAAGCGAACCGGAAGAAACGCTCAAAAATAATTCATATCCCCTGGCCGCGGACCGCGCCGCGGACTGGAGCGTTTCCGCGGCCGGAGAGAGCGGCGCGAATTGGGACGAAGAAAAATACGGCCCGATGAGCTGGGCGAGCGAAGAAAAAAATCCGGATGCGCCGGTGTTGCGCGCATCCGCCCCGCGCGCCGCGGAGAATTTTTCCGCCGCTTCTTTGAAGCGAAGGTCCGCAAGCAGGGCGTGTCCCGCAAGAACATCGTCATACAAGGCCGTACCCGACCAAACCGGCGCGCGTTTTTGCGCCGTACCCTGTTCCATGAGCGCGAGCGCGGAAACACCGAATAAAAACAGCGCGGCCAATGAACCCGCTCTTAAAAAGAAGCGCCACAGCACTTTTTTTTGCGGAGCATTTTTCCCTTTACCCGCAAGCTCTTGTTGTTCCAGAAAAAAATAAATATTGCTGTTGTGCTGATTCTGCTCCAGATACAGTTCCACAAAATCAGGGGTGTGCGTTTCACGCTTGTGGGATTTCATAGGTGGGGTTCTAGCACGCGGAACGGTCGCGGAAAAGCTTCAGCGTCGTGCGCAATAAGATCTTAAGATCAAGCATGAGCGACCAGTTCTCGATGTAATAGGTGTCCAATTTCACTTCCTCTTCAAACGGCAGATCGGACGCGCCCGAGATCTGCGCCATGCCGGTGATGCCGGCCTTGATGACCAGCAGTTTTTTATGGTGCTGTTCATACTGCGCCACTTCTTCCGGCTCGTGCGGCCGCGGCCCCACC